>JAAYTY010000046.1 GCA_012523605.1 Candidatus Fermentibacterota bacterium | reverse complement strand
GGAGAGCGATGTCCACGGTGGATTCTCTGGCCTTCAACAGGGTCTCACCGCCGGACACCGTCGTCCTGACGAGGGAGAACTTCCTCCTCTTCACCATGGCCGACACCCTGCCCGCGGTGGGCGAGATGACCAGGCCGTTCGTCTCGCCCTCTCTGCGGGGCGGCTATCTGCAGGCCTGCCATGTCGTATCGGTGCTGTCCGTGGACCCGTCCTCGGATGGAACGAATTCGCTCGACACTGTCAGCATAGCCCACTGGGAGACGGCGGTCCTGCCAGGCATCGAAGCTCTCAGACGGACACAATACGCGGTCGAGGACCACCTGGCCGACCTGCTTTCCGGAGAGATCCCCTGGAGCGACTCCCTGACCATCGCGGACTGGGGCACTATCAGGATCGAGGAGAACTCCCCCCTCAACGCAGGGCTCCCGCCCGCCATGGTCGCGTTTGCGCTGGATACCGCATGGACGGACTCCATAGGACCCGTGTTCTTCGCGCCCTCCTTCCAGGGGGGCTACCCCGCGCTGATAGCGGCGAAGAAGCTCGACGGCAGCACCGAGAGCATCACGATGTCCTACGAGGAGGCGGCGACGACCGGAACCCTGCTCATCACCGCCTACTCGGCTATACAGGCCGAGTCCTCGCTCGCTGTCGCAGGACGGGAGATCGCCAGGATGAGGGAGCTCGGGCTGACTCTGGGCGCCTATGCCGAGATCGAATCTCTGCCCGTGCAGTCCACCCCGGAGTTCACGGTATCCTCCGTCAGGCAGGCCGCGATGGACGACCCCGACGCCTACGGAGGCATCCTCTGCAATCTCGATTTCGCGCTGGATGCCCTCGTTGCGCCTCTGATGACCCCGATGGGCCCCTACAGAACGGGCACTTCGGCGGTGGTGGCCGAGGTGACGGTGAGGAATCCGCTGCCCATGCCCGGAGACCCCGCGGTGCTGTCACCCGTGTATCTGGACACACAGGCCGCGCACAGCTTCGGTCTGATCCGCGACTTCCTCTCCCTGCTGAGACGCCGCTCCGAGGTCGAGGATCTTCGCGACGAATACGCGGCGGCGATGGATTCCCTGAGGAACGAGCGTCCGGTCAGGATGCCTGCTGGTTACTAGGCCCGCGCAGGGCGCGGCGGCGGCTATTCCTCCATCCGCCTGTCCCTGTACAGCAGGAAGAGGAAGAAGGGTCCGCCGGCAAGGGCCATGACTATGCCTATGGGTATTTCGGCCGGGCTCGCGACGATTCTCGACACCACGTCCGCGAAGAGGAGCAGAACCATCCCCCCCACGGCCGAGGCCGGCACCAGCGTCCTGTAGTCCGATCCCGACAGCCTCCTCATCGCGTGGGGGACTATCAGCCCCACGAATCCCACCGGCCCGACGGCCCCCACCGTGGCCCCGGCCAGCAGGCTCGAGGCCAGAATGAGGACGTTCCTCTCGAACCCCACCCGGACCCCTCTCGCCGAGGCGAGATCCGAGCCCATGGCAAGCTGATTGAGCGTTCCCGTCCTGAAGGCGACGATCGAGGCGCCGATCAGCGCGAACGGAAGAATGAAGAGCGGAACTGTCGAGTCCACGGCCGAAAGGTCGCCCATCATCCATCTCACTATCTCGACCAGCCTGGAGGCCGGGCTGAAGTACTCGAAGAGGAGCAGAACGGAAGCGCCCATCAGGTTCACCGTCGCCCCGGCGAGGAGGATCCTGGCAGCGTCACCTCCGCCTCCGCTCCGCGAGATGAGCCATACCGCGAATGCCGCCGCCAGCGCGCCCCCGAATCCGGCCGACACGGACAGGATGATGGGCACGGCCGGGTGGAAGATTATCAGGGAGCCGGCCGCGAGGCCCGCACCCGCCGATATGCCGAGGGTGTAGGGCGTCGCGAGCTCGTTGCGGAGCAGGGCCTGCAGAACGCATCCCGAAACTGCGAGCGAACCCCCGGCGAGCACGGCGAGCGCCGCTCTCGGAAGCCTCAGCCTGAGGATTATCCACGCATCGGCGTTCCTGACGGGTCCCACGGAGAGCGACAAGGCTATCCCCGCGGCCAGGAGGACAAGAAGGGCCGGCCAGACCAGCCTCTTCCCGCCGGGGATCATCGTCCGGCCTCCACGGAGGGATGCACGGACCAGCCTCCATCGGGGCTTCTCGCAACGTCCAGAGGAATGCCGAAGACACATCCGAGAAGCTCCGGCGTGCAGACCTCGTCGGGTGCGCCGAACGCGGCCATCCCTCCTGCCGAGATCACGAGCACCTTGTCGACGAAGCGGAGCGCGGTGTTCAGCTCGTGAGTGCTGGCAAGAACGGTTACCCCTCTCGAACCGAGGGAATGAAGGAGATTCCACAGATCGGCCTGATGTCTGAAGTCTAGCGAAGAACCGGGTTCGTCCAGCAGGAGCACGGAGGGCTGCTGGGCGATGGCCGAGGCGAGCATCACCAGCCGCCTCTCGCCGCCGGACAGCTCGCAGAAAGCCCGCCCGCGGACGTGCTCCACTCCTGCCAGGACCATCGCCTCCACGGCTGTGTCCAAATCCTCCCTGGAATCGCCCTCCCATGCTGCTCTGTGCGGATGCCTGCCGAGCAGGACGATCTCCAAAGCGGTCAGCCTGGAGGAGTGGTTGTACTCCTGGGGCAGGAACGACATGAGACGGGCCCTCTCCAGCCTAGAGAGCCCTCTCGAGTCCCTTCCGCACACCGAAATGGAGCCCTCCACCACAGGACCTATATCCAGCATTCCCCTCAGCAGGGTGCTCTTGCCGGCGCCGTTCGGGCCGATCATCGCGCAGACCTCCCCCCTGTCCAGGCCGAAGGTGAGACCCTCCAGGACGGGCGGCGAGCCGCCGTACCGCACGGACACGGAATCGAGCTCTAGAGAATGCAGGAAGCGATCCTCCTCGCCGTCGAGGCTATCGAGGCACCGGGGACCAGCAGATCCCTTCCGAACGCGCAGTGCACTCTTTCCCGCGGATACCCGAACGACTCCCAGAAGGCCGTCTCCTCCTCCGTCACCCTCAGGCTGTCCCCGGCC
This sequence comes from Candidatus Fermentibacterota bacterium, assembly GCA_012523605.1. Lineage (GTDB taxonomy): Bacteria > Fermentibacterota > Fermentibacteria > Fermentibacterales > Fermentibacteraceae > JAAYTY01. The sequence goes on along the minus strand of JAAYTY010000046.1, from coordinate 16,368 downwards.
GACTGGGGCAGGAACATCACTATATGGTCAGGCGACAGCTCCAGGACACCCTCCACCGAGACGGACGGATATGTGCCGGCGGGGGGCGCCAGCAGTTCCATGCCCATCCGCGCCGCCATGTCGCCCAGGAAGGTCTTCCCTCCGGCGATCGTCATGCTGCCGGAGCCCGGATCGTGCCAGACGACAAGGATAAGCGACGGGGTGTCGGAGCCCGTGAGGGCTCCTATCGAGTCAAGGACGGTCTCCGTGTACTCCCGCAGCCCCGACAGGTCCGTTCCGTACCTGGAGTCGATCGAGTCCATGGCCGCGAAGACGTCTTCCAGTCTGTCGAAGCTGTATGTGTAGAGAGGTATCCCGAGGGACGAGGCCAGGGACGCGAGCTCCCTGCTGTAGCCGACCGCATGTATGGAGGTCGGCTCCAGCGAGGCGACGACATCGAGGGAGGGATCGAGGTATCCGCCGACATCGGCGGGCCGGGGGAAACCCCCTCCTGGCGTGCTGTACCTGTCCAGCCCCACGATCCTGTCGCCGAGCCCGCCGTGGTACATGAGCTGGGCCAGCGAGGGTCCGAACACGACCAGCCTGTCATCCCCGGCGGCCGGAGCTCGGTCGGCGCAGCCGACCGAGGCGATGGCCGCGAAGGCGAGAGCGCACCGCAGGAAGCTCACACTGCGCACCCCGGCTCCAGAAGGAGCCTGATCCTGAGCTTGCGGAACGCACCGATCTCGATCTGACGAACCCTCTCGGACGTGACGCCCAACATCCTTCCTATCTCGGCCAGGGAACGGGGCGGCTCCGATCCCAGTCCGAACCTGAGCTCGATAGTCGTCCTCTCGCGCGGGTTCAGCACTTCGAGAGCCCTGTGCACCGCTTCTCTACGGTATTCCTCCTGCGCCTCGGACTCGGGGGAGGGAAAGGGTCTTCGATCCTGCACGGAGGAGGCGTCCGGGCACGGACCGCTCTCCGCGTCCATCTCGACGTAGGCCGATTCGATCCCGATCAGGGTTTCGAGGTCTTCCACGTTCATCCCGAGCCTCCCGGCCAGCTCGTCGCGCGCAGGAGGCCTTCCGAGTCTCTCGAAGAGCTCCGCCTCGGCCCTCCGCATCGCGGAGAGCTTCTGGATCGAGTCCCTGGGCATCCGGAGAAGCCTGCCTCCATCCAGAAGGGCTCTCGAGATGGAATGCCGTATCCACCATACCGAATAGGTGGAGAACCTGTAGCCCCGCTGAGGGTCGAACCTCCTGACGGCCGACATCAGCCCCTCGCAGCCCGCCTGGACCAAGTCCATCTCCTCGAGCGCCGACATCGTGCAGTGGCGCCTTGCGAACCTGACGGCCAGCCTCAGGTTCGCCTCGACTATCCTCTCCAGGACAGACCTGTGGAGGTCCAGCGCATCTCTCAGCGATCCCGGGCCGGACGCGCGGGCGGCGGCCAGGGCCTCGATACGCCCCCAGCGGAGCCTTACAGCCGCCATCGTCCTCCTGTTCGGGCCGCAGGCTTCCAGTTCGGCGATCGCGGCATCCAGTCCGGACCTCCTGTCACGAGGCAGGATGCCGTTCTCCAGGGTCCAGTATCGCTCGTCGATCAGTTCGCCGGCGGCGGGCTCCCCGCCGGCGACGGCCCGCAGTCCGGCCAGGAGCTCCGCCCTTGTCTGACGGGTCTCCCAGAGCGCCTTCACGATGGACATGCGGGCGTACTGGAGGTCTTCGAGGAGGGATGCCTCGAGCTCCGGGGTCATCCTCGGGAGGCCGTCCATCAGGCGGTAGAACAGCGTTGCGGAGGAGAGGTCGCTCACCCGTCCTCCCGATTCCTCAGTTTCGCGTCTATCAGGCTTATCGAGCGCAGGATGGATTTCCTGTCCTCGGGGCTGCCGCCTGGAAGCGATGCCTTGAGTTCAGCCCTCCGTCTCTGGAGCCTCGCCCTTTCCACGCTTTTCCGGACGGTCACGGCATCCTTCGGAGAGAAGGTTCCGCTCTCCGAGAAGAGCCTCGAAGCGAGCGAGGCCTGTTCCGGCGCCATGAGCCCCGGGACGACGCTGGTCAGCCCCTCCCCGGCCTGCCTGCCGATCTCCTCGAACAGTTCCCTCGCCTGCGCCGACTGGAAGTCGCCGGGTTCGAGGAATGACAGGAGATCCCTGTCGATGCCGTCAGCGCCCAGCATCACCGCCTTCAGAGCCGTGCACTCGAAAGGCCCCGGAGTCTCGATGGGGATGCGCCGGTCGGGGTTCTCCGTCGGGGCGGGCTCCATCGCCGAGGCGATGGAGGCAGGAGAGTAGCCGGTGGACTCCGAAATGCGCCTCGCCATCGTCTCGCGGACAATCGGATCGGGCGATAGCGCAGCAAGCCTTGCCAGCCTGCGCAGGGCCGTCACCCCTCGCCCCGATCTCTCCAGGGCCTTCCATCCTCCCGCGAGGAGGAGCGCGAAATCGACGGGGTCGAGAGGGGCCGACATTTTTTCGACGAACGCGTCTGGTCCGTGCCGGGACACGAACTCGTCGGGATCCTCACCGCCTTCCAGGGCGATGACGGCCGGGTAGCACTTCTCGGCCAGGAGCACCTCGACGGCCTTCATCGCGGCTTTACGGCCGGGCTGGTCGCCATCGTAGCAGACAAGGACCCCGGAAGCCAGCGAGGAGAGCTGGCGCGCCTGGGACGGGGTGAGAGCGGTGCCGCAGGTGGCTACGACGAAATGTATCCCGGCTTCATGGAGCCGCGCATGGTCGAAGTATCCCTCCACGAGTATCACGGTGTCCGACTCTCTCGCAGGCAGCCTGGCGTCGTGGAAGCCGTACAGGAGATCCCCCTTGCCGTAGACCGGCGTGTCAGGTCCGTTGAGGTACTTCGGAGCCGCCGTTCCAAGGGCCCTCCCTCCGAAGCTGACGACCCGCCCCCTCCTGTCCCTGATCGGGAACAGGAGCCTCTCGCGGAACCTGTCATAGACCGTTCTTCCATCCTCCGCACGGACGGCCAGTCCCGCATCCACCATAGCCGACAGGGCGAATCCCGCCTTCTGCAGGTGCCTGACCAGCACGTTGCCGCCCGGAGCCCAGCCGATCCCGAGGGCTTCCGCGGTGGAGTCCGAAAGCGCTCTCGAAGCCAGGTACTCGCGTGCCTGCGCTCCTTCCCGGCCCCTCAGGGCCGAATGATAGAAAGCCTGCGCCTCGGCGAGCACCCTCCTGAGGGGCTCGCCGGGATCGGGCTGGGAATCCCGGGAGACGTCTATGCCGTATTCCTGAGCGAGCTCAGCCACGGCGTCCGGGAAGGGGATGCCGAGGTAGCTCATCAGGAAGCTGAACACGTCTCCTCCGGCTCCGCACCCGAAGCAGTGATAGGTCTGCCTCTCCGGGGACACGAAGAAAGACGGGGTCTTCTCCCGGTGGAACGGACAGAGGCCCTTGAGACTCCTGCCGGCTCTGGACAGCGTCACGAACCTCCCCACCACCGCGGCGATGTCCGCCGCCTCCCTTATCCTCTCTACCACGGAAGGGGATATCCTTCCGGATCCGCCGGTCATCGGAGGCCGCTCCTCAGGATCGCCACCGTCACCCCAGAGCCGCCCTCGGAGGGTTCTCCGGGGGAACTGGAAGATACGCGCCTGTCCCTCTTCAGGTAGTCCACCACGGCCTTCATCAGAACGCCCCTGCCCTTTCCGTGGATGATCCTGATCCTCCCGAGTCCGGAGGCGATGCAGGCGTCTATGCGCTCGTCCAGCTCCGCGACGGCCTCTTCCGCCGTCATTCCCCGGAGATCCAGATCACCTCCCGGCGGCTCGATATTCCACTCGGGCGGACGGTCGCCGCCCCCGGGGGCACGCTCGATCCGTGTCAGTTCTGAGAAGGGCTTCTCGAGGGTTATGCCGCCCAGCCCGACGAGCGCGGAGCCTCCCCTGATCTCGAGAACGGTGCCGGTTCCGCGCCAGCCCTCCACGGAAACCGAGTCCCCGGGGGAGATTCCGGGAGCCGCCGTGACCGATGTGCTCTCCGGACGGCGCGCCGCCCCGGGCACGAGACTGCTCATGCTCCTGATCTCCTCCCTTGCTGCGCGCCTTCCCTCAGGGGTGGTCCTGCCCATCGTCGCCAGCAGGGAGTCGGCTCTGGAGTTGGCCTTCCTCACGGCCTCCTCCATCTCGGCTCTCATCCTGCCGAGAATCTCCTCGGACTCCCTGTCGTGATCAGCCAGGCGCTTCTCCAGTTCTGCCGCGAGCCCGGCGGCATCGTCGAGGCGCCGACCGAGGTCCTCCCTCTCGGAGCGAAGGGCGCCCACCTCGGCCGTCAGCTCTGAGATCAGGACGTCCAGTCTGAAGGAGTCGCCGGAGAGACGCCTCGCCCTGGAGAGGACGGCTTCCGGGAAGCCCATTCTCCCAGCTATCTCGAGTGTGAAGGACGACCCCGGGATGCCGGGTCTGAAGCGGTAGTCCGGACTCAGCGAATCCTCCTCGAAGTTCATGGAGGCGTTCAGGAAGCCTTTGTGCGAGGACGCGAGGGACTTGAGCTGGCCAAGATGGGTCGTCACCACCGCCCTCGCCCCGGCGGCGGCGACGGCCTCGAGCACAGCCGCGGCGAGAGCCGCTCCGGTCTCTGGATCCGTGCCCGCGGCGGGCTCGTCTATCAGCACCAGCGTGCCCGGGCCGCAGCTGCGGAGCATGGCGAGATCCTCCTCGAGCCTTGCGGAATAGGTGCTGAGCTTCTCCACGAGGGATTGTCTGTCTCCGATCGAGACCAGCAGGGAATCGAAGAACGGCATGGTCGATCCCTGCCCGGCGGTGACCCCCAGACCGGCATGGGCGGACGCGACCGCAAGGCCGACCGATTTGAGCATCACGCTCTTCCCGCCCGCATTGGGTCCGCTTATCACGAGCACCTTCCAGGATCCCGGGAGGACGAAGTCGTTCGCGACGACCTCGCCTCGAGGAATGAGGGGATGCCTGAGGTCCAGAAGCGACATCGGGCCCTCCTGCGGAAAGACCGTGCTGGCCGAGCCGGCGTACCCGGCCCGCGCCCAGCAGGCATCGAGCCCTGCTGCGGCATCAGCGGCTGCCTCGAGAGGACCGGCCTGCTCCCGCAGGAGCGCCGTGGCATCCCGGAGAATCCTCCTCCGCTCCTGCTGGAGGTCCAGCAGGGCCTCCTGGCGGCTGTTCCCCTCCTCTGTCAGCGACTGGGGTTCGATGAAGAGCGTCCCGCCCGTATCCGACCTGTCGTGGACGATTCCCGGAACGCTCGACTTCTTCGCGGCCAGGACGGGCAGGACGAATCTCCCGTTGCGCATGGTGGGCGGCATGTCTCTGAGGGCGCCCTCGCCTGCGAGCGAGCGAGCCAGCTTCTCGAGGCTCCTGTGGAGGGAGTTCTCTATCCGTTCGACTCTCCTCGACAGGGTTCGCATGGCGGGGCTTGCGTCGGGGGAGATATCGCCGGAGGGGGTGATCATCCCGGTGAGACGGACACCCAGCTTCCGCAGGTCCGGAAGAGCCGAGAGACGCCCGGCCAGGAACGGGGTCTCGATCCCGGCGGAGGAGACGGCTCCGATGAAGCCTGAAAGCGCGATCAGCGCCTCGCCGGCCCGCCTCAGCCTGGAAGGCTCGGCGCAGACGACGCCGGACGAGATTAGATCGAAGGCGTCGGCGAGATCGTCGGCGCAGCCGGGCGGAAGGGCCACCCCGGCTGCCGAGAGAGCCTGCGCCTCGCGTGTCTCCCCGGCGAGCCGGGCCGCTCCCTCCCGGGTCCATTCCGGCCGGAGGGAAAGCACTCTGTCCCTCCCCGCCCGGCTCCCCGCGAGCGATGCCACGGACTCCAGCAGACGGTCGAACTCGAGCGGGCCGATCCAGCCGCTCACAGGCCGTTCCGCCGGGCGTCAGCCGCCATGTCTGAAGTTCCTGGAGCCGGCCAGGCTCTTCAGGAGTTTCTTCTCTTCGCCGGTGAGCTTCCTCGGCACGAAGACTCCGACCACGACCCTCAGGTCGCCCCTGCCCCGGCCGCGAAGCCTTCCCATGCCCTCGCCCCTGATCGGTATCACGTCCCCCGGCTGCGTTCCCGGGGGTATCTCGAGTTCCCTCCTACCTCCGCCGGGGAGCGGGATCTCGATCTTCGTGCCCAGCGCAGCCTCGGGGAAAGACAGGACCACGTCGAAGACGAGGTCATCGCCGGTCCTCCTGAAGGGGGCGTAGTCGATTCCGGCCACCAGGACCGAGAGGTCTCCCGGAAGGGTCCCGCCGGGCTGGTTGCCCTGTCCCCTCAGCCTTAGAACGTGACCTTCGGATATTCCGGCGGGGATCTCGACGGAGATGGTCCGGTCTGCCGCCCTCGATCCCGTCCCCCTGCACGATCTGCACTCGCTCACGGCCACCCTGCCGGAACCGCGGCACGCGCCGCACGAGTCCACGGTCGTGAAGGTTCCCAGGAGCGTCCTTCTGCTGGTCCTCACCCTCCCGTGTCCGGAACACGAATCGCAGGTCCTGTACCCGGCGGAGGCGTCGGCTCCGGTGCCTCCGCAGTCCCTGCAGGGTTCGATGCGGCGCACTCTGATCTCCCGGCTGGCTCCTAGGGCGGCCTCGGCGAGTTCCAGCTCGACACGCATCTCTATGTCGTCGCCCCTGGGGGTTACTCCCCCGCCCTGCCGGAAGCCTCCGAAACCGAAGTTCTCCATGAAGGCGCGGATCGCGTCGTCCAGCCCGAAGCCCCCGAAGAATTCGGAGAGGTCGGGCACTCCCTCCGCGGTGCCGTAGCGGTCGAACCTGGCCCGCTTCCCGGGGTCGCTCAGGATCTCGTACGCGAGCGTGATCTCCTTGAAGCGCTCCTCGGAATCCCTGTTCCCCGGATTCCTGTCCGGATGGTGCTCCAGGGCCAGCTTTCGATAGGCTTTCTTGATGTCCTCTACAGTCGCGTCACGCGGCACTCCGAGGACCTCGTACGGGTTCCTGGATGTCATGGCGGTCCTGCGATGCGATTCGAAAACCGCGGCGCCGGGCCTTCGCCCGCCGTCATCTCGGGACGGGCCGGTCCCTGCCGCTAGTCCGCGTCGGGATCCTCCTCGAGGACATAGATATTCCCGTCACCCGAAGACTCACCCGGCGCTCCCCCTCCGCCGGACGGGGCGCTCTTGTCAAGCACCTCGAGAAGCCTTGCGACCTGCGAGACGAGATCGGACGTCCTCGCGGTCTCCTTGGCTATCCTCGTCCTGTCGCTGCCGTCGCGAACCTGCCTGAGTCCGACGAGGGCGTTGTCCAGATCTTCCCACGACTCCCTGTCGAGCTTCTTCATGGCCGTCTCGAGAACCTTGCCGGCGTCGTAGATGACCTGATCGGCAGCGTTCCTGGCCTCGACGAGCTTCATGCGCGTCCTGTCGAGTTCGGCGTTCGCCTCGGCCTCCTGCATCAGCTTGCGGATCTCCTCCTCGCTGAGGCCGCCGGACGAGTTCACGCGCATGCCCTGGGCCCTCCCGGTCACCGCGTCCTTGGCCGAGACGCTCAGAATGCCGTTCGCGTCGATCTCGAACGAGACCTCGATCCTGGGCGTGCCCCTCTTCGCCGGGGGTATCCCCACCAGCTCGAACCTGCCGAGGCTGCGGTTGCCCTCGGCAAGCTCACGCTCCCCCTGCAGGACGTGGATGCTGACGACCTGCTGGTTGTCGACCGCGGTGGAGAACAATCTGCTGCGCTTGATGGGGATGGGAGTGTTCCTCTCCACGATCGGGGCCATGACTCCGCCCAGCGTCTCCACGCCCAGGGTGAGGGGCGTGACGTCGAGCAGGACGAGATCCTTCCGGGTTCCGGCGAGGACGGCGGCCTCGACCGCGGCGCCTATGCCGACCACCTCGTCGGGATTGACGCTGTGCGCCGGCTTCTGCCTGAAGATATCCTCGACGGTCTTCCTGACGAGGGGAATGCGGGTCGAGCCTCCGACGAGGAGCACGTGGTCGATATCCTCGGGCTTCAGGCCGGCATCGGCGAGAGCCTTTTCGCACGGCTCCGACGTCATCCGGACGAGATCCTCGATGAGGCTCTCGATAAGGCCCCGCGTGAGGTTCATCTCCAGATGACGGGGCCCGGACTCGTCGGAGGCGATGAACGGCAGGTTTATCGCCGCCTCCAGCGTGGTGGAGAGCTCGCACTTCGCCCGCTCGGCGGCTTCTCGTATCCGCTGAAGGGAAACGGGGTCGCGGCTGAGGTCCAGCCCCTGCGTGTTCTGGAACTCCTTCAGGATCCAGTCCACCAGGCGGGCGTCGAAGTCGTCGCCACCGAGATGGGTGTTGCCGCTGGTGGCCTTGACCTCGAAGATCCCGTTCACGACCTGCAGGATGCTTATGTCGAAGGTGCCGCCTCCCAGGTCGTACACCGCGAGCCTCTTGCGCTCGCTGGGCTCCATGAAGGCCAGTGCGGCGGCAGTCGGCTCGTTCAGGACGCGCTTCACCTCGAACCCCGCGATTCGCCCCGCGGCCTTGGTTGCCTCCCGCTGAACCTCGTTGAAGTAGGCCGGAACAGTGATCACGGCTTCGGTCACCTGGTCGCCGAGGAACTCCTCCGCCCTCGCCTTCATCCTCTGGAGGATCATCGCCGAGATCTCCGGGGGGGAGTACTCCCTGTCGAAGACCTTCACCATGGCGTCTCCCCGGTCGTTCGGCTTGATCTCGTAGGCGACGTTGAGGCGCTCCGAGATCACCTCGTCGTACTTGCGGCCCATGAGACGCTTGACACTTGAGATCGTGTTCCTGGGATTGGTGATCGCCTGGCGCTTGGCAACCAGCCCGACCAGCCGCTCACCCTTGGCGGTGAAGCCGACGACGGAAGGCATCACCCGGAGACCCTCGCCGGAGGGGATGACGACTATCTCGCTGCCCTCTGCGACGGCCATGCACGAGTTGGTCGTGCCGAGATCTATCCCGACAGCTCTACCCAAGTGGACAACCCTCCTGGGCTATCGCCGGATCTTGAGTGAACCCCATGTAGCCGGCGTGAAGCCAATCACACCCGGATCGATCTGATAGACATGCGCATTCATCTCGTACTCGGTTACCCAGAGGTACTGCCCGTCGAACGCCAGGTCCTGCGTCGATTCCGATGGGCTGAGGAAGTACTGAACGGGGACCGGGTCTCCCGGGATCATGCGGTAGATCAGGTTCGACCCTATGAAGGAAACCCAAAGATAGGCGCCGTCATAGGTGAGCCCCAGCGTGCCGTTGGCGCCGGACGGGATGAAGTAGTCGAGGATTGCGCCGGTCGCCGGATCGAGTTCGTACACCACGTTGTTGCTCTGGCTGCAGTTCCAGAGATGGGAGGAGATCCAGGCGAGCCCCTCGCTGGAGTTGATGCTGGGCGAAGGGATGGTGGAGACGATCGAGCCGCCCGGAAGGGAGAGCTTGTAGATGCTCGGCGGCGAGCAGGACCATAGATAGGTCCCGTCCCAGGTGAGACCGGTCAGCGCGTCGTTCGATCCCGGGCCGCTGAACGAGGAGATGACCGAGCCGTCCTCCGGGCTGATCTGGTAGATGAGGTGCGTCACGTCGCTCGTGATGTAGAGACTGCCCCCTATCCACGTCAGCCCGTCGGGATTCCCGGCGGGAGCCGGGATGGTCTTCAGTACATCCCCCGCGTCGGCGAAGCAGAGGGATGTCACCACTATGAGAACCAAGAGATTCTTCATTTCACGGGCCCCCCGGGTTCGTTACAATCGACAGATAGTAGCGCCAACCGATTGTGCTGTCAACTTCGACAGGCTTCTCGGAAGCGGCGGGAAGGCGACTCCCGTCTCCAGTATCACCGCCGAGACGAGTCGGGCGGGCGTGACGTCGAAGGCGGGATTGTGCACTTCGGCGCGGGAGGGCGCGAGTATGCGCCCGCCGAGCTTCCGCAGCTCGTCTCCGCTCCGCATCTCGATGGGGATCGAGTCTCCGTCGGGACATCCGTAGTCGAATGTCGAGACCGGGGCCGCGATATAGAACGGGACCCCCGCCTCCGCTGCGGCCAGAGCCAGTGGATATGTCCCGATCTTGTTGGCGACATCCCCGTTGCGTGCGATCCTGTCCGCGCCGGTGACTACTGCGTCCACGGCGCCGGAGCGCAAGAGAGATGCCGCCGCCGAGTCCGGGAGGACCGTGACGGGTATGCCCGCCCTGGACAGTTCCCATGCCGTCAGTCTGGAACCCTGGAGAAGCGGTCTCGTCTCGTCGGCAAAAACCTTCTCCAGCCGTCCCCGGGAGTGAGCCTCGAACAGGACGGCCAGGGCGGTGCCCAGGCCGCCGGTGGCCAGCCCGCCCGCATTGCAGTGTGTGAGAACCCTTGCGCCTTCCGGCAGGAGGCCTGCGCCTAGCCTGCCTATCTTCCGGGAGGCTTCGAGATCCTCCTCGTGCATTCTCCTGGCGGATGAGAGAAGCGCCTCGACGGCCTGATCCCTTGACCGGCAGGATTCCAGGATACCTCTCTGGACTCCTATCGCATGAAAGAGGTTGACCGCTGTAGGCCTGGTGCGCGCGAGGAGGTCGAGCCCCGCGGACACGGCCGTCCGGAATCCCCTTCCCCGGGGGGCTTCGAGCGCCGCGAGCACGGCCCCGTAGCCGGCGGCGATTCCTATCGCCGGAGCGCCCCTGACCGCCAGCGAGGCTATTGCATCGGCGAGGCGGGCCACTGTCCGGCATCTGAGGAACACCGTCCTGCCCGGCAGGAGCCTCTGGTCGATCAGCACGACTGCATCGCCGTCCCAGGAGACTGTGGGCACCGGCTGCACCGCCCCGATCGTCACCTCCCGGTCTCCCGTCCGAGCATGGAGAGGAGAATGTCCAGAATGTCGGAGGGCTCCATCATTCGCCCGGCACCGGAGGAGCCGCACGCCAGCGGCCCCTGGACGGGTCCGGCGAAGACCACTCCGCGCCCGGAGAGCTTCGAGACGTTCTCCCTCACCGCAGGGTGATTCCACATTCGCGTATTCATGGACGGGGCAACGAGGACTCTGCATTCGCAGGCGAGCGCCTTCGTCGTCAGGAGGTCGTCTGCGATCCCGGCGGCGAGCTTGCCGAGGAAGTTCGCGGTCGCCGGCGCGACGACGAGCGCGGCAGCCCCATCGGAGAGGGTGATGTGCGGAATGGGGTCGCCGGGCTGTTCTGCGAACTGCATCGTGTGAACCGGCCTGCCGGTCACGCATGAAAGCTGGACCGGCGTGACGAGACGGCACGCATTCGCGGTGAGGATGCCATCGACGTCGTAGCCCGTCCTTCTGACGAGGGAGGCCAGAGCGACACCCTTGTAGGCGGCCGCACTCGATGTTATCCCGAGAACAATCCTGCCCTTCGAGTTCACTTTCCGTTCCTCCGGCAGACTTCTGCGATCCCGTCCAGCGTCAGGCTCGGGATCACCCTGAACCCGGACCGGCAGAGCGGCGCCAGCCCTGGTGCCCATCCCCCCGTGGCGAGCAGAGCCGGCCTTCCGCCCAGACCCTCCGACAGCAGCTCGGTCATCCTGTCCGCGGCTCCAGCGGCGCCCAGCAGGACCCCGGATTTCACAGCCTCCGAGGTTGACCTGCCCAGAGCGCGTTCCGGGAGGTCCAGATCCACGGGGCTGAGCTTCTCGGCTTTGCGGAACAGCTCCGCAGCGGCCGTTCCGACGCCGGGGGCGATCGCACCGCCCAGATAGGCCCCGCTGGAATCAATGACGTCGAAAGTCGTGGCGGTTCCGAAATCCGCGACTATGGCGGGCTTGCATCCCATCGAGACAGCGGCCACGGCGTTCGAGATCCTGTCGGCTCCCAGCTCTTCGGGCGTCGGGTATTCGATGATCAGTCCCGCTGTCGAGAAGGTGACCTCGAGAGGCTCGGCGGAGAGCCATTCGACGCTCGCCAGGTAAACGACGTGTCTGAGCCTGGGAACCACGCATGCGAAGCCCACCGAAGCCGGACCTGCCAGGCCGAAGCTCGACAGCAGGACGTGGAGCGCGGATCCGAGATCGTCCGAAGTCCAGTGTCTCGTTCTCAGCCTCCAGCTCCTGACCAGCTTACGGTCGTCATACCAGCCGACAGCCGTCTTGGTGTTGCCGATATCGAGAACAAGCCTCCTCATGGAGCCTCCCAGTCCCTCGCGAGGTCGGCGGCGGGGGCGGAGTGGGTCAGAGCGCCGATCGAGATGCCGTTCACGCCGGTTCTCGCATAGAGCGCGGCATTCTCCGCCGTTACTCCGCCGCTGGCTTCGATATAGCACCTGCCGGCAGCTCTCCGCACTGCTTCGGCGACCTCCCCCGGGGGCATGTTGTCGAGGAGGATCCTGTCCGGGTCGAGATGGAGGACTGCGCCCAGTTGGTCGAGGGAATCGACCTCGATCTCCACCGGGACGCCGGACCGCCTGGCCCTGAGGACGGCCTCCGCGAGAGCTTCGGGCCCGCCCGCCGCGGCGACGTGGTTGTCCTTGAACATCGCCATCGAGGCGAGGTCGAACCTGTGGTTGACGCCGCCTCCGCACCGGACGGCATACCGCTCCAGGCTCCTCATCCCGGGTGTCGTCTTCCTGGTGTCGAGAATCTCGACGCCCGTCTCCGCCACTTCCTCTACGAACCGCCTTGTCAGCGTAGCGATTCCGCTCAGCCTGCAGAGCAGGTTGAGTGCCAGGCGCTCGCCCCTGAGCAGCGAACCCAGCGGTCCGGCGACCCTGCCCGCACGATCCCCCGCGCGCATCCGCAATCCCTCGGGCGCGATCCTCTCCACCGAGACGCCGGTCAGGCGCAGATACACCGACTCGACAGCCCTCCAGCCGCAGAGGACGAGATCCCTGCGGGCGACCACCGAGGCCGCGGCGGGGGTGTCGGCGAGAGGGCCCAGCGCCTCCGTCGCCGCGTCACGGAGGGCCGCATCCTCGTCCAGGCCGTCGGTCACGCATCTGTCGAGGACCGCGTCGAAATCCCTCCAGTCCGTCACGGGGATCCGCCCCCCCTCCGGGTGCCCTTCAGCCGGATCAGCTCGCCGGAAGCAAGGACTCCCTCCACCGCCACCTCGTCGAGCGGAGCCTCGAACGGACTGGCTGAGAGCAGTGCCATGTCCGACGGCCTTCCGGGGCCCAGAGGGACAGCGAGATCCTCGAAGCCGGAGATGCGCGCGGCACCGAGAGTGTAGGCCTCCAACGCCTCGCTCATCGCCAGGCCGAGGACGGGATCGGGATGTCCGACCGCTCCCGAGAGCCCGTAAAGGGGTCCGAACGGCATCCCGTCACTGCCGAAGCCCAGCGTGAAGCCGGCCCTGAGTACCGGGCCGAAAGGATTGAGCGCTCTTGCACGTTCCGGGCCCAGCCTCGTCTCGTACATGCCTCCAGCCTGCTGCCATCTCGCGACGAAGTTCGGCTGCATCGAGAAGAGGTGGACGCCCGTGTCCCATCCTCCAGGCCATGCCGAGAGCAGATCCTCGGCGTGCTCCACCCTTATCTGCGATCGAAGACCCTGCCGCGCTTTTCGCAGGGCGGCCCCGCCCGCCCTGTCGAGCAGTCGGAGCGCCCTTCCGCCTATCGCGTGGACCATCGGGACGAGCCCCGCCTCCCAGCAGTCTGCGATCAGATCCCCGAGCTCGCCCTCCCCTGCCGCCTCCAGGCCGGTCGAGCCGTCGTCGAACGGCTCGTCCATGGCCGCCGTGCGCGCTCCTATCGCGCCGTCGAGGAATATCTTCATCCCCCGTATGCCCAGACCGGAGGCTTCGGCCAGCCGGTCTTCGAGATCCTCCCTGAAGACACTGATCGATGCCCTCAGAAGCCCCGTCCCCCTCGAGCCATATGCCTCGAGGTGCCTGCCGGATTCCGTGGTCGTGACGGCTGTCACTCCGCATTCGAGCGCCCTGTCAACGGCTGTCGAGAGCGCCGTGGAAAGAGTCCCGGAGCCGGGCGGGAAGGCGGTGTCGAAACCCAGCACCGGCTTCTCGACGATCAGGGGACCGGGCCCACCGGGATCCAGGCCGGCGCCTCTCATGAGGGACAGCGATGCGCTGTTCACGAGTGCCGCGTGGCCGCAGACCCTGCGCAGGAAGACAGGCGCCCCTCCCGAGGCGGCGTCCATTTCCCCGAGAGTCGGCAGGGCGCCCGGAGACCACGCGGAGTCGTCCCACTTCTCCCCCCTCAGGAACTCCCCGCCGGGCGGCGACGGACTGCGGGAGAGCCAGCCCAGAATATCCTCCTTCGACCTCGTCCAGGAGAGATCCGCGAAGACGGACTCGAATCCGAGCCAGAGCAGGTGGCAGTGCGCATCCACGAAGGAAGGCATCGCGAACATGAAGTCCCATGGACCGCACGAGGGCTCCAGAGACTCGATTCGTCCCCGCCCGAAGCGGACCAGGCAGCCGTCGAGCGTATCTCCGCCGAGGCCGGTCCAGAGCCGCCGGACGCGGATCGGGGTCATCCCCCGGTTTGCGCCCGCATCGCGCGGCGGCGGACCCGGCGATCCGTGCAGGCGCCCCCCCTGCTCACGAGGGATCGGCTCCCGCCACGTCCGGCCCATCCCGCCCGTCCTCAGGCGAAGCAGGCTCCCCTGCGAGCAGCCTGTCGATCCTCTTCTGATGCTCCTCGGCATCTCTTATCATCACTTCCACCACGTCGCTCTTTATCTCCAGCTCCAGGAAAGTGAAAGTCCTGTCCTGTCGTCTCTCGACGCTCACGACCCTGCCGGGGATCTCGCCCAGTATGGCACCCCCCTGCGCAGGCAGTGTCACCATCTCCCTGGTTCCGGAGTCCTCGATTATCAGATCCCGGGCTTCGATGCTCGTGATGTCCATCTTCCTCAGCGGGAACCAGGCCTTCACTATGATCGAGCTGTTCTCCTTCAGATCAATGTTGCCCGGGTAGCGGACATCTATGATCTGCCTCCTGACGAGGAGACCGAGCTCGGGAGTGTACTCCTCAGCCCTGTTCCGTCCGCTTGTCTTGGCCTTCAGCAGGGCGTGGTCGGCCATCACTATGAGTTCCGCCCCCTTGACGTCCCTGCCGGTGCTGCAGACACCGGCCGAGATGGTTACGCCGAGGCTGAGCGGCTCACTGCCCCCGCCCGGGACGGCGCGGGCCACCGCGGGATCGCCGGGATCCAGAAGGAGGGGCGATCCGGAGACCGTCGAGACCAGCCGCCAGGCCATCGCAAGCCCCTCGGAGGAACCGGTGTTGAACAGGAGGACCGTGATCTCCTCGCCCCCGTACCTGTAGGCCTCGCCCCTCGAGAAGACTGACTTCCTGATGAGGCCCGCCACGTGCCCCAGCACCATGTCCCCCACGCTGTGGCCCCAGGAATCGTTGAATCTCTTGAAATGGTCTATGTCTATCATCACGGCGCAGAGCGGGAGATGTCTCGCCCCCATCTCGGCGAGCAGGACGGGGAGGTGCCGGTCCAGCACGCTCCTCGGGGGCAGCGACGTCACCTTGTCTAGCTCGCCCTCGTAAGGCAGCCTGACCTCGACCCTGCGTTCCTCTTCCATTCCTTCTCGCCTGGTGAAACCGGAGCCGGATTCTCAGTACGGCCGAAGATAAGGCCTGCGGGGCGCGGGGTCAGCACTCCCGAGCCTGGACGTTGACAGCCGCCGCGACGGCAGATAGGCTTCGATCGCCGGATGTACCAGCGCATCGACGAGAGGAGGTTCAGCCTCGTGATGAGAGTATCGTCCTTTGCGGCCGTTTTTCTGATCGCGGTCTCGGCCTGCGGCTACAGCGCCGAACAGAAAGCCGTGAGAACGGCCTACATGGAGGTAGTGGACGCTCTGGAGGACGGAGACTACGGCAGAACGTACGACTGCTTCAGCTCCAACACCCGCTCGCTTCTCGACGACCTCGCCGACGCCCTGGCCTTCTACGGCACGCCCATGGGCGCCGACGGGCGTGAACTGCTCGCCGCGATGCTCGAGGGCGTCGACATGACCGGCCTCACCACGGACATCAGGTCCATCACCGTATCCGGTTCTGCGGCCACCGTGGTAACGCAGACCGACGACGGCGACGAGACGCTCGAGTTCGTCCTGGAGGACGGCGCCTGGAAGCTCGACTTCGAGGACCTGATAAGGGATGCCATGAACGAGGGCATGGCGGGGTCGGGTCTGACGGTGGAAGACCTCCTGGAGTACAACGTTGACGCTGCCGCGGCAGGCGGGGATGTCTCGACGGGAACGGGCACGGCGCCCGTGCGGATCACCAATGGTCTCGGGAACTGGGACATCTGGTACGCCTATGTCAGCAAATCCACGGAATCTGACTGGGGCGAGGACAGGCTGGGCTCGAGCATCCTTTCCCCCGGCTGTGTATTGACGGTCTGGGTGGATCCCGGAACCTACGACATCATGCTCGAGGACGAGGACGGGGACACCTACACCAGGTACGGGGTGACCGTGGGAGCCGCAGGCTACGACTGGGAGGCGACCCTTTCGGACATGGACTGACGGCCTGGCGG
>JAAYTY010000003.1 GCA_012523605.1 Candidatus Fermentibacterota bacterium | reverse complement strand
TGCTATCTCAGACCCGGCAGGGGCCTCATAGTCGTGAACCACCGGGAGCCGCGGGAATACTTCTGCGACCTCTGGCAGCTTGATCACGCATTCGAGCCGCTGGATGCGGCGAAGGCCCGCGATTCGTTCGACGTCGTCATCACCGTGAGCGGAGGCGGTCTCACAGGGCAGGCGGGAGCCATCAGGCTGGGCATCGCCCGCGCCTTGGTGGCGAGCAATCCCGACAACAGGCACATCCTGAAGTCGCAGGGGATGCTGAGCCGCGACCCGAGAGAGGTCGAGCGCAAGAAGTACGGCCAGAAGAAGGCCCGCAAGCGCTTCCAGTTCTCCAAGCGCTAGGCCTCCGGAAGGCCGGATAACACACACGGCGGTGTACGGCGGCGCCACGGTGTCCGCTTTCGCGGATGGCGCCGCCCTGCCGCCGGAGGATCAACCGAAAGGAACGTGACGCGTGCAGACGCCTACCATGCAGCTCATGCTCGAAGCCGGAGTGCACTTCGGCCACCAGGTGAAGCGCTGGAACCCCCGCATGAAGCCGTACATCTTCATGGCCAGGGGAGGTATACACATCATTGACCTCCAGAAGACGCGCGAGCTCCTCGAGGAGTCGGCCAACATGCTGACGCGAACCGTTGCCTCGGGAAAGTCCGTGCTCTTCGTCGCCACCAAGAAGCAGGGTCGCGAATGCGTCAGGGAACAGGCCCGGAGGGCTGGCCAGCACAGCATGACCGAGAGATGGCTCGGCGGCACGCTGACCAACTTCCAGACGGTCTACAAGAGTATTCTCCGTCTCGAGGACCTCGAGAAGTTCGAGAAAGAGGGCTCCACCCGCAAGTTCACGAAGCGCGAACTGCTTCAGAAGAGCCGCGAGAGGGAGAAGCTCGAGAAGTACCTGAGCGGCATCCGCGACATGAAGGAACTCCCGGGCGCGGTGGTGGTGGTGGACATCAAGAAGGAGCATATCGCGGTGAAGGAGGCGCGCAGGCTGGGCCTTCCCTGCGTGGGGCTCATAGACACAAACTGCGACCCGTCGGAAGTCGACTACCCCATTCCCGGCAACGACGACGCCATCAAGTCCATCTCCCTGATCATCGGCGCCCTGGCCGACGCCTGCCTGCTGGGCAGGGAGGGGGTTGACCCCTCCGGGCCGGCGGGGGAGAAGGCTGAAGCCGGAGTCGAAGGCGCGGAGAAGGAGGATCAGTGATGGCCGTCGAAGCCAGACTGGTGAAGGAGCTGAGGGAGATAAGCGGAGCCGGCGTGCTGGACTGCAAGAAGGCTCTCGAGGAGGCGGGGGGCAGCGTCGAGGAAGCCCTCAAGTGGCTCCGCGAGCACGGCGTGAAGGTGGCGGCCAGGAAGGCCGGCCGCGAGGCGAAGGAGGGCCAGGTCGTCTCCTACATACACACCGGGGGCCGCATAGGCGTCCTGGTCGAGGTGAACTGCGAGACCGACTTCGTCGCGAGGACCGAGGAGTTCCAGGCCTTCGGGCGCCAGGTGGCCATGCAGATCGCCGCGAGCGCCCCCGAGGTGGTCTCGAGGGACGACGTGCCGGCTCAGACCCTGGAAGCCGAGAAGGACATCTATCGCGCACAGCTCCGCGATTCCGGCAAGCCCGCGAACATCGTCGAGAAGATCGTCGAGGGCAGGATGGAGAAGTACTTCGAGGAAGCCTGCCTGCTGGAGCAGGAGTGGATTCACGACCCGGCCGCCGGGAAGGTCAGGGACGTGCTGACGGCCCTGATCGCCAGGACCGGCGAGAACGTCGTGATAAGGCGCTTCTCGCGCTTCCAGATCGGATCCTGAAATGGCCGGGGAGCCCCCGCACAAGGGTTCCCGCGTCCTCTTCAAGCTCAGCGGAGAGATTCTGGGTGGCCGCTCCGGCGCGGGGCTGGACCCCGGGGCGCTGGGCGGCTACGCCCGCGCGCTCGTCGACTGCGCGGCCGCCGGCTGGCTTCCCGGGGTGGTCATCGGGGGCGGCAACTTCGTCCGCGGAGCCCGCTCGAAGGCGTTGTCCCGCTGCAGCGCCGACTGGATGGGCATGCTCGCGACCGTGATCAACGCCATAGCTCTCCGCGACGCGATCGAGGCCGCCGGGGGCTCCGCGGGAGTTCTCTGCGCGTTTCCCGCCGGCCCGATGGTGCGCGAGTTCAGCCCCGACCTCGCATCGGAGATCCTCGGGAAGGGAGGGGTGGTCATCTACGCGGGCGGCACGGGCCATCCGCATCTCACAACGGACACAGCTGCCGCTCTGAGAGCCGTCCAGACCGGGTGCTCGATGCTTCTCAAGGGAACCAAGGTGGACGGCATCTACGATTCCGACCCGGTCGCCAACCCGTCTGCCCGCAGATTCGACACGCTGGGCTACAACAGACTGCTCGAACTCGGCCTCGAAGTCATGGACGCGGCCGCGGTGGCCGTATGCCGGGACGGCTCGCTGCCCCTGGCCGTCTTCGACGCGACCGACCCGGACAACCTGTCACGCGTTCTCCGCGATCCGTCCATCGGGACGGTAGTGAGGGAGGAGTAGGCCCATGAGCGCCATAACCGCCGAGCTGAAGGACAGGATGGAGAAGACCGTCCAGAACACTTCGAAGGACATGGCCGGCATAAGAACAGGCAAGGCCAGCCCGGCCCTGCTGGACAGCATCAGGGTCGAATGCTGGGGGGACACCCTGCCGCTCAGGCAGGTCGCGGGAATCTCGGCGCCCGACCCGAGGATGCTGGTGATCCAGCCGTGGGACCAGTCCACGGCGCCGGCTATCGTAAAGGCGATCGAGTCGTCCGATCTCGGGCTCAGGGCCTCGATAGACGGCCCGCTGGTGCGCATACCCATTCCCAAGCTCTCCGAGGAACGGCGCAGGGATCTCCTGAAGCTCGTGCGGAAGCACGCCGAGGACGGCAGGACGGCGATAAGGAACATCCGCCGCGAGGGGAACGAGGCGGTCCACAGGGCGAGGAAGGCCTCCGAGATCAGCGAGGACGAGGAGAAGCGCGCACTGGACGAGGTGCAGAAGCTCTCCGACAACGCGATATCGGAGATCGACAGGATACTGAAGGCCAAGGAAGCCGAGATCACCGAGGTCTAGAATGTCGTCGGACCGCATTCCACGGCACATCGCGATAGTGATGGACGGCAACGGACGCTGGGCCCGGAAGAAGGGGCTCAGGCGGATCGACGGCCACAGGGCCGCGGAGAAATCCATCCACGAGGCCGTGGAATGGTGCGGCGAGAAGGGCGTGCAGTTCCTCACGCTGTTCGCCTTCTCGACCGAGAACTGGAAGCGCCCCAGGACCGAGGTCTCGTTCATCATGAGCCTGCTGAGCTCCTTCATCAGGCGCAACATCGACGACCTCGACAGGAGGAGCGTGAAGCTCCGCGCGATCGGCAGGCTGGAAGCTCTGCCGCCCGGCCCCAGGGCCGATCTCGATGCGGCCATCGAGCGCACCTCGCGCAACACAGGCCTCAACCTCGTCCTGGCGCTCAACTACGGCGGCAGGGCCGAAATCGTGGACGCCGCGAGGAGGATCGCCGTCGAAGTGCTGGAGGGCCGGCTGGCGCCCGACGGGATCACCGAGGAATCCTTCTCGAGCCGGATGTACCTGCCCGAGATGCCCCCTCCCGATCTGGTGATAAGAACGAGCGGCGAACAGAGGATCTCCAACTTCCTCCTCTGGGAGTCGGCCTATTCCGAGTTCGTCTTCCCCGAGGTCCTATGGCCCGATTTCAGCAAGACGCATCTGGACGAGGCTCTGGCGGTCTACTCGGCGCGGGACCGCAGATTCGGCGGCCTTGCGGACGGGGAGGACTCCTGAGCGCCTTCGAAGGTCTGGGAAACAGGCTCGCCGGCG
>JAAYTY010000045.1 GCA_012523605.1 Candidatus Fermentibacterota bacterium | reverse complement strand
CCGTGTACACGATCGGGTCACGGTTGGGGACGCGCAGGGGCGTCTGGTATTCGGCAACCTTCTTCGCCACCCGGCCCAGGATGGTGAGGCTGGCGATGGTCGCCACGTCCTCTATGGAGGAAAGCCCCGGAACGTAGAGGATGGGCTTGCCCATCTCGGTGGCCCTGCCGATCGCCTCGTCGATCGCCTCGATGCCGGCGATGGGCCGGAGGTACAGAGCCGCACCTCCGCGGGCCTTCGAGAAGTAGAGGAATATCAGCCCGACGAAGAGGAGGCAGGCGATGAGCACCCTCAGCTTGTCGGTGTGGAACCACTCGCCTCGGGCGACGACGGCCGCCAGGGCGGCCTCTCCGGTGATCTCACGGCAGTCGGAGGTCACCGCCGCGATTCGGTACTCGTACCGCACGCCCTGTGCCACCGGGAAGTCGGGGTCGTAGCCGTCCACGATCTCCGTGGGGTCTCCGGCGGCGACCGTCTCGACCACCGCCCACTCCCCGGAGCCGTCTGCCGCGCCGGGAGTCCGCCTGTACACCTTGTAGGCCAGGATCGAGCCCGCCGCCTCGTCCGGACTGGGCTCGAACGACACGATCAGGTGGTCTCCGGCATCGTTAGGTAAGTCGGTGACCACCGGAACTCCCGGGGGCGCAACATCGGGAGGGAGCGCCGTCTCCGTCCCGGAGGCCGGGCATGCGCTCCCGCTGTCAGCGGCGAGAATCGAGAGGTCCTGTGCCGCCTCCGGAACGTCGCCGGGCGCGGGCGCCTGGGCCAGCGAAGCGCCCGGCGGGGCCAGCACGGCCAGGAGCACCAGCAGTGTCTTTTTCCGCATATGCAGCCTTTCCTCGTTGAAAGGTCTACCTGAAGAACTCGTTGATGATCCTGGACACTTCTCCGCCGACTCGCGCGGTCGCGCCCTCGGTGCCGGCGCCGATGTGCGGGGTCGCCCCGACCTTCTCGTGCTTCATTATCGCGGGGTCGGCCGGGGGCTCCTGCTCAAAGACGTCGAGGCCTGCGGCGAACACCTTCCCCGAGTCCAGTGCCCTTATGAGAGCCTGCTCGTTGATGGTGCCGCCCCTCGCGCAGTTGACTATCACCACGCCGTTCTTCATCAGGGCGAACTGGGGCTCGTCGAGGATGTATTTCGTCTCTGCGGAGAGCGGGATGTGCAGGGAGATGAAGTCGCTCTCGCGGCAGAGTGTTTCGAGATCGACCTTCCTGGCTCCCTCGGAACCCTTCTCGACGTATGGATCGAAGAAGATCACCTTCATCTCGAAGGCCGCCGCCCGCTTCGCGACCTCGCGGGCTATCCTGCCGAAGCCGATGAGGCCGAGAGTGGAGTTCCACAGCTCGAGACCCTTGCTGAAGGTCTTCTTCTCCCACCTGCCGTCCTTCGAGGCCCTGTCGGCCCTCGTGATGAACCTGCTGCAGGACAGCATGTGCGCCATCGCGAGCTCGGCCACGGCGATCGAGCTGGCGCCCGGCGTATTCATGACCTTCACGCCTGTCTCCTTCGCGGCTTCGGCGTCGATGTTGTCCATGCCCACGCCGCCCCTGACGACAAGCTTCAGCGAGCCCTTCGCCTTCTCCAGCACCTGGCGCGTGACCTTGGTGGCGCGTCTCACGACCAGCGCGTCGAAGCCGTGGACGGTCTGCAGAAGATCCTCGGGGGACATCCCGGGCTTCTCGACGATCTCGTGGCCCGCTCCCCGCATTTCGGCGACGGCATCGGGCGAGACCGGGTCGCAGATGAGTATCCTTGCCATCTCACTCCTTCCAACGTGAAGGTGAACGTTCTCGAAATGGTTTTTCATATTACCGGCTGGCCCGGCGACCGTCAATGAGACCTTCCGGCACGCTTCATCGCCTCGCGCGCCGACTCGACTATCGAATCCGCACCCAGCCCGTGGAGCGCGAATAGATCCTCCGGTTCCCCGCTCGTTCCGAAGCTGTCGTTCACGCATACGGGAAGGGCCGGCACCGGACAGCCCTGCACAAGGGCTTCGGCCAGGGCTCCGAACAGCCCTCCCGCGCACTGGTGGTCGCATACCGCGATCGCGCAGCCGGCTTCCGCCGCCAGCGACCGCACCAGCTCCGCCGGAAACGGCTTGATGCTCCAGACGTTCACTACCGCCGCGGCGATGCCTTCCCTTCGACGCCTGGCGTGCGCATCGAGACAGGCCTGCAGACAGGCTCCCGAGGATACTATCAGAACGTCCCCGCCCTCCTCCATGACGTCGGCGCCCCCTGGCCCCAGCCGGCATCCCCGCGGAAAGATCTCCGGCACCGGATTGCGCCCGAAGCGCACGTAGCACGGGCCTGATGTTTCAAGCGCCGACAGGGCCGCGGCTTCGGCCTGGCCGGCGTCGGCCGGCACGAGGACGGTCATCCCGGGGAGCACCCTCATGATCTCGATGTCCTCGAGAGCCTGATGGGTCGCGCCATCCGGTCCCGCGCTCAGGCCGGCGTGCGCCCCGCCGATCTTCACCGGAAGCCGCATGTGGCAGACGCTGGTCCTTACGTGCTCCCACGCACGCCCGGCGGCGAACACGGCGTAGCTCTCCACGAAGGGGACCAGTCCGGCAAGAGCCATCCCCGCTGCCTCGGCGAGCATGTCCTGCTCGCTGATCCCCACGTTCACCCATCTCGACGGGAACTCGTCCCTGAACCTCGAACTGCCGACCGATCTCGAGATGTCCGCATCGATCAGGACCACCCTGGAGTCCCTCCTGGCCGCCTCCAGGAGGCCGTCCACCCAGCCCTCCCTGGAGGGCCGCAGACTCACCGTCCGCCCTCCAGGATCTCCCGGCGCGCCTCGGCGAGCTGGTCTGCGCCGGGACATCCGCCGTGCCATGCACAGGTGTTCTCCATGAAGGACACCCCTCTGCCCTTGACGGTCCTGGCGAGGACCACCGACGGCACGCCGGACGATTCGGCCTCGTCGAAAGCCGATCCGAGAGACCGGAACGAATGACCGTCCGCGGGCACGGCGTGCCAGCCGAACGACTGCCACCTGAGCGCGAGAGGTTCCACCGACTGGATGTCCTCGACTCTCCCGTCGAGCTGTATGCCGTTGCAATCGACTATCGCCGTCAGATTGGAGAGGCCTGCGTGCGCCGCGCAAGCAGCGGCTTCCCAGACGCATCCCTCCTGAAGCTCCCCGTCACCGAGAAGGCAGTACACCCGGGAATCCAGGCCGAGCATCGAGAGCCCCCTTGCAAGGCCCGCAGCCACTCCGAAACCCTGCCCCAGACTGCCGCTGGACGAATCCAGGCAGGGGAGCCGGAGGCGGTCGGGATGGCCCTGGAGCCTGGAGCCCGTCTTCCTGAGCGTGACCAGCTCCGACGGATCGAAGTACCCTCTGCGCGCCATGACGGAGTAAAGAGCCGGGCAGGCATGCCCCTTCGAGAGCACGAACCTGTCCCTGTCGTCGCGTTCGGGATCGGAAGGGTCTATGCGCATCCTGTTGAAGAACAGCTCCACGAGTATCTCGACGGCGGAGAATGATCCGCCGGGATGCCCCGAACCGGCCGCCGCTATCATCTCCAGGATGTCTAGCCTCACCCTGCGGGCCATCTCCGCGGGATCGAGACATCCGGAACGAGAGTCCTGCATCGAGTGACACCTCCTGGGCGGGAATCATGGGCGATCCCCGCAGAGGGGATCGTCACTGATCCCCCGGCGATCCCTTCTCCCTGATCACGGGGATGGGAACATATCCGGTGAGGAGCACCTTCGGCTCGTCGAATCCGAAATCAACAGTGAGCTGCCACTCCGGGCCTCTGCGGACGGCGTGAAGCACCAGCCCCCTGCCGTACCTCGGATGGTGGACCAGGTTTCCCCTCCGATAGACGGTCCTGGGAGCCACGGGCTCTACTGAGGGGCTCTCCTCGCTTCGTACGGGCGCGAATGCCTCCGCCGCCTCGGCGATGAACCTGGAGGGCCCTCCCGCTCTGGTCCCGTGCCTCTGCCTCCAGGGCACATGGGTAAGGTACAGGAGGTCCCTCGCGCGGGTCATGCCCACGTACATCAGCCTGCGCTCCTCCTCGAGGTCCGCCGGCGCGGTCTCGCCGGGTCTTACGAAGGGCAGGAGACCCTCCTCGACTCCCGCGATGAAGACCACCGAGAACTCCAGCCCTTTCGCGCAGTGGAGCGTCATCAGGACCAGCCTGTCGGCGCCCTGCTCGAAGTCGTCGGAGCTGGTCAGCAGGCTGATGCCCTGAAGGAAGCCCGGCAGGCCGGCGGACGGATGCGCAGTGTCGTGCTCCAGGGCGGTCTTCCTGAACTCCTCGACGTTCTCGAGGCGGGCCTCCTCCTCGGGGCCGGCTCCTCGGAAGCGCTCGAGGAAGCCCAAATCGGCCACGATCCTGTCCACTATCTCAGAAGCCGGGGAGCCGGACGACGAAGCCCTGGCGGCTTCCGAGAGCACCCCGCCGAGATGCTCCAGAGAGGCCCCGGCCTTCCGCGAGAGCCCTTCGATCCTGGAGGCGGAGCAGAGGCATGCGACCAGGTCGCGGCCCGAGGAGGCGGCATACTCGAAGAAGGCTTCCTTCCCCCTCTCGCCGAGGCCCCGCGGCGGCTTGTTGATGACCCTCTCCAGGCTCACCCTGTCGGCGGGATTGGCGACCAGCCTCAGCCATGCGACGAGGTCCTTGATCTCCTCCCGCTCGTAGAACCTGAGGGATCCGATCACCTGGTAGGGAATGTTCATTCCGAGCGCCGCGGTCTCGAACTCGCGGGACTGGGCGTTCGTCCGATAGAGGATCGCGATCTCGCTCCAGGGGAGCCCGCGCGACTCGTGCAGCCTGGTCGCCTCGGCCAGAGTCCAGGCGGCCTCCTCCGAGGCGGAGCCTGCGGCCTGTACTAGCACGTCGTCCCCTCCCGGACGGGCGCTCCAGAGGGTCTTTCCGTGCCTGCCGGAATTGTGCGACACGAGCGACGACGCCGCCCGCAGTATGGACGAGGTCGACCTGTAGTTCTGCTCCAATCTCACGATCTTCGCGCCGGGGAAGTCCTCGGGGAAGCGAAGGATGTTCTCGACCCTGGCGCCGCGCCATCCGTATATGGACTGGTCATCGTCCCCCACAGCGCAGACCTGCGTATCCGGCCCGCAGAGCGCGAGAAGGAGGTCCCTCTGGGCAAGGTTGGTATCCTGGTACTCGTCCACCAGTACCGCATCGAACATGCGGGAGTATCTGCCGCCGATGTCGATATCCTGACGAACAAGGTCCAGGCTGACTGTCAACAAATCGTCGAAATCGAACGCCACGGAAGCCCTGAGAGCCGCCTGGTAGGAAATGTAGATTCTGGCCATCAGCTTCTCCCATGGTGTCCCAGCCGAGTCGGTGGCTTCCTCCGGACCGGTCAAATTATTCTTGCACATCGAGATCCATGATGACGCCTGAGAGGGCGTCACCCTGCCGTCCTCCCCGAGATCTCTTATCACACGTCGGAGGAGGGCCTTCTGGTCGTCGGAGTCGTAGATCGAGAAATCCTCGGCCCACCAGCCCCTCGATGCCTCCCTGCGTAGAATCCATGCGCAGACGGAATGGAAGGTCCCCATGCGGATCCTGCCCGAGCCGGCCGGCACCAGGGAGGCGACCCGCCGGGACATCTCCGCGGCGGCCTTGTTCGTGAAGGTCATCGCCAGGATGCGCCACGGCTCGACGAATCCTGTGGCGACCAGGTGGGCGGTCCGACAGGCGAGCACCCTTGTCTTCCCGCTGCCGGCGCCTGCGAGCACCAGGAGATGCCCTCCCGTGTATTCCACGGCTTCGCGCTGAGGCTCGTTGAGGCTCACTCCGCCCATGCCGGCACGTTCTGGCAAGATTGTTGCTTCAATATCTGGCATGAGACACCATAGCAAACACTACAGCCTTCAGAGAATCGGGGCGACCGTATCGCCCGGACCTCTCGAATGGGCCCTTCTTGCTTTGTGTTGTCTTCTGGTCCCGGCATTTATCCTTGTCGCTGTCAAGCCGGTCTAACCCCTCCTAAGACCGGGATCGGCGGCGGCATCGGGCCGGGGGCATCGCGGGCGGCTGGCTGACCCCTCCAGCCGCCCGCATCCTCATCTCGGAAATGATCCCCGCGCTGCTGCTCGACCCCAGGCGGGTCGCTCCCGCCGACAGCATCTCCAGAGCCCTGTCCAGAGTGGATATGCCGCCCGAGGCCTTCACGCCCAGCCTTCCGCCCACGGTCCTCGCTATCAGAGCCACGTCGGCGGCCGTGGCGCCTCCGCCGGAGAATCCGGTGGAAGTCTTCACGAAGGAGGCTCCCGCTTCTTCGCAGAGCCTGCATGCGAGCACTTTCTCTTCATCCGTGAGGAGGCAGGTCTCGATGATCACCTTGAGAGGCCGTCCGGCGACGGCGGCCACGACGTCAGAGATGTCGTCCCTGTATCCCGAGGCATCGCCGCTCTTCAACAGGCCGGTGGCGCCGACCATGTCTATCTCGGCGGCGCCCTCGTCCACGGCCCTCGCCGCTTCGACCGGTTTGGCGCGCGTGGCGCCCAGCGGGAAGCCGGCGACGCTGCACACCCCGACCTTCGTTCCGGCCAGCTCGCGGACTGCGAAAGGCACCCAGACGGGATTCACGCAGACCGTCCTGAAGCCGCAGGCGGCCGCATCTGCGCACAGCGCGGCGATCGCCCGGGCGTCGGCCTCCGGCTTCAGGAGAGTGTGGTCGAAGAGCGCGGCGAGGGTCTCCGGAGTCATCTCCAGGAGGCCCGGTTAAGGAAGACTAGGGTGATTCCGTACTCCTCTATGCTGATGTCGCGCGAATCCAGTCTCTGACCGTTCCTGCAGATCTCCAGCCTGTGGAATCCGGGCTCGAGCGGCAGCCGGACCATGTAGATCCGCTGGGGGATTGTCAGCCATGCGCGCAGGTCGGCGTGCTCCGTGGCCGCCCCGAGGATGCTGACCAGAATGCCCGCCCCCTCGGACCAGATGCTGTCCTCCTCGCCCGTCAATTCTTCGACAGCCTGCTCGGTCAGGTCCGCCGCTCCGGATTTGATCACTGCGCGAGCTATCGTTCTTGCAAGATCGCGCGCCGCATGATCCTCCAGGTTGCGTTCGGCGATGGCGCCCAGATCCTGCACCAGGAAGCCGCGGGCGGAAGATCCCCCGGCGGATGCCGAGATGGACGATGGCGGACGCCTCGCAAGGCGGATGGCGGGAACAGCCAGCCGCCAGACCCTGTCTTCGCTCCAGGTCTCCACGGTCTCCTCGTGTCTGAGCGGAATGAGCCCCTCCTCGAACACGAGCACCGCCTCGCCCCTTCCCGGTCCCGGGCCCGACCCCCTCCAGTCCGCGTCGGGCCAGCGGGCTTCGAACTCCTCGTGGAGGGCCTCGAAGCCCGGCCTGTCGGTCAGTCTGAGGAGGTCCTCCGCCAGAGATGCCGGGAGGCCCGTGCCGTACAGCCCGGCATAGTCCTCCTCGTACACCCTCAGACTGTTGCGGTAGGCCACAAGGGCGTTGTCGAGGTCGCCCGAAGCCTCGAAGAGCACCCCCATCAGATACCTCACGAACGCGTCGTCCCTGTATCTGTTGGCATGCTCGTATCGTGTGTTGAAGGCCTCCAGCTTTTCGCCCACCCTG
>JAAYTY010000044.1 GCA_012523605.1 Candidatus Fermentibacterota bacterium | reverse complement strand
GTCCCCGCTGCTCATCCGGGCGCCCCCCCTGTCCCGGAGGCCGCATTAGTCCTCGCTTCTCCCTGGTACTGCGGTGTTCCGCTGGTCAGGAGGGCGGCCTCGACGGCCGGTATCGAGGAGCGCTCGAGGAGCGCCAGGCTTGCGGCGGAAGCCGGATGCGATGTCTATCACCACTGCGGCGTTCAGCCCTTCGCTCCTTCCGGCGCTCGTTCGGTGGTAACCGTATATGACACGACGGCGCTCGAGCACCCGGAGTGGCACACCGAACAAACCGTGAGATACTCCAGAATCGAGGCCGGGCTGCTGCGGGCGGGTGCCGGCGCGCTGGCCATCTCGAAGTGGGCCGCGGACAGGGCGGCGGCAGTCATCGGAGTGCCCCCGGGGCGCATCGAGGTGGCCCCGGGCGCGGCGGACGACATCTTCACTCCCGGAGAACCCGACGCCGCCGTTCTCGAGAGGCTGGGGCTGGCGGGGCGGGGCTTCCTTCTCCACGTGGGCAACTTCGTCCCGAGGAAGAACATCCCCATGCTGATCGAAGCCTTTCGCCAGGCTTGTCTGGCGGGTCTCGACCTCGACCTCGTGATGGTGGGACAGGGCGGATGGAAGAGACCGGAAGTCGCGGGCGGCGGCGTGAGGGTCTTCGAGGGTCTTCCCGACGGCGATCTCCTCGCCCTGTACCGCGGCGCCGCCGCGCTCCTGGCTCCCAGCGAGTGCGAAGGGCTCGGACTCCCCGTGCTCGAAGCCATGGCCTGCGGCTGCGGGGTTGTTGCCAGCGACGCGGCCGCACTGCCCGAGACAGTGGGAAGGGGCGGCATCCTCCTGCCGCCAGGAGATGCCTCTGCATGGAGCGCCTCCATGCTGGAGATAGGCAGGGGCGGGCTGGCCTGGGAACTCCGGGCGATGGCGAGAGAGGCGCCGAGACGCACCTGGGTCGCCGCCGCATCGGCGGCCTGCGAGCTGTACAGGAGAATCGCGGAGTGAGGATACTCCACCTTGTGCACAGGTCGGCGCCTTTTCACGGCGGGGCCGAACGATACGTCCTTGAGCACGCCCGCGCGGGCTTGCGCTTCGGTCACACCTGCGTCATCGCGACTACCGATGCATGGGACATGTCTGCTTTCACCTGCCGGTCCGGGAGGAGGGTGGAGGGCAGGCGCGAAACCCGCGACGGAGTCGAGATAATCCGATTCCCGGTAGTGAATCCCCCGGTGCAGGACCTCCTCAGGGCGGTCCTCAGGAGACTCAGGAGCGGCGGGCCCGACCTCCACTTCTATCCCAATCCCTTCGTTCCGTCCATGGAGCGCTGGCTGGCGCGGGATCACGGCTTCGGTTTCGTCCACGCAAACGCCATGCCCTTCGTTCTGCGCCTCGGTTATCGTCACGCCCGGAGGTTCCGTGCCGGGCTGGCGTCGGTCCCCCACGCCAACGTGGGAGAGAAGCACAGGAGGGTGGACGCGATCAGGTACTTCGACGGCACGCAGCCCGAGGTGCTCCGGCGAAGCTCCTTCGTCGTCGCGCAGAGCCTCTTCGAACGTGACCTGTTCCTCGACATGGGTGTCGCTCCCGAGAGGGTTCTCGTTCTCGGAAGCGGGATCGATCCGGCCGAGTTCGCCGAAGCCGACCCGGCCAGAGGGCGGCACGCCCTCGGCGTAGAGAACAGGATGGTGCTCAGCCTCACCGCACACTGCCTCGACAGGGGCTCCGGCCATCTGATCGAAGCCTGCAGGGAGCTGTGGGCGGGAGGCGCGGACTTCACTCTGGTCCTCGCCGGACCCCTGCTCGGCGACATGAGACCTGTCCTCGACGACGCGCTGAGGGCCCTGCCCCCGGGCAGGCTCGTCTCGACCGGCTACGTGCGGCAGGAGGACAGGGCCGACATCATCGCCGCCTGCGACGTTTTCGTCCTTCCGTCGAGACTCGACTGCTTCGGCATAGGCCTGCTGGAGGCCTGGGCGTGCGGCAGGCCCGTTGTAGGCTGCTGGTCCGGCGCCATGCCCGAGCTGATCAGGGAGGGCGCGAACGGCTGGCTTGCCCCCTTCGGCGACGCCAGAACCCTCGCCCACAGGATAGGACTGCTGCTGAAAGACCCCGACGCAGCTTCCGCCATGGGGGAGGAAGGCAGGAGACAGGTCCTCTCCGAACGCACATGGGAGGCGGTCACGGGCAGGTTCTACGAGAGACTGGCCGAGTGCGCCCCGCGGGAGGGGAGATGAGCTTCCTGACACCCCCGCGCGGCCCAGATGAGCGCCGGACCCCACCCCCGGCGGAGGGCGGTTCCCCCCGCATTACGGCCCTGGTCGTCACCTACAACGCCGTAAGGCTCGCGCCTTCGCTGATCGAGACACTCGGCAGGCTGGAGAGCCTCGCAACCCCGCTGATCGTTGACAACGCCTCCAGCGACGGCACTGCGGACATGCTGGAGCGGGCGCTGATGCCGGGCATGCTCGTGCGCAGCGGATGGAACGGAGGATTCGGCTACGCCAACAACCTCGGACTGATGAGGGTCAGAACCCCTTACACGCTCCTTCTCAACGCCGATGCACGAATAGGCCCGGAATCTCTCTCGGCTCTGGAGGCCAGGCTCGACGCCTCGCCGGGTACGGCCGCGGTCCAGCCCCGGCTCGGCCTGTGGGAGTGGCCGGAGGTGACCGCCGGGAGGGGGCTGGGGATCACGGCCGGTCTGAGGGGATTCGATCTCGGATTCATGAGATTCGAGCCCGAGCCCGGCAACCCGGGGCCCAGACCCGTGCCCGGAGTCGGCGCGGCCGTCTCGCTCTGGAGGACCCGGGTGCTCCGATCGGTGGGCGGCTTCGACGAGAGATTCTTCATGTATTTCGAGGATGTCGATCTGTGTCTCAGAACCGCGGCGGCGGGCTACAGCTTCGAGCTTCTGCCCGGGGCGTGGGGGCTTCACATGGTGGGCTCCTCCAGCAGGAGGAGCGAGGCGGAGGCCTGGGAGACGAGATCGGCGGCTCTGCTTGCCAGGAAATATCTCGGCGGCAGAGCGGCCCGCATGCCGGTACGGACGGCATTCGGCGAGTTCAGAGACATCGCGCGGTGCGCGTTGCGCGGGCGCCCGCTTTTCAGGAGGCTCGGGGCTTTCGTCTCCGCCGTTCTCGAGCCTTCGATCCAGCCCGAGCGCATACCGCGGCTCCCGGCGCCCGCCCCGACCGATCTCCCGTCGATCAGGCCCGGAAGACCTTTCCATCTCGACAGGGGCGGAACCGTGACCGCAGGCCCCGGCTGGAGCGCGTCCGGATCGGGAGTCTCGTTCTCGGGCTACGGCGCGATGTCCGTGAGATCGCCCGGGACGGTCTCGATCCTCCTGGAGAGCGACATCCCGCACACAGGAAGGCTCTGGCTCGGAGCGGAGCCCGGGCCGGCATTCCATCTCCCTTCGGGCAGGACACTGGTCAGACTGCCCGTGCCGGCGGGAAGGAGCTATCTGGCGCTGGACGACAGGGTGGACATGCCCACGGTCAGAATGCTCTATTTCGACTTCGAGGGGCGGGAGTGATGGTGAGGCGTCTCGGCTGGGCAGCCGGCACCGCGGCCGTTGCGCTCGTCAGAATCGCCCTGGGCGGCGATCCCGCCGCTTCCGCCGCCTGGGCGCTCGCCGGCGCGGCCCTCCTCGCCGCGAGATCCTCGCCCGTGATTCTCGCATCGGGCATGGCCGCTCTGGGTGCCGGAGTGCTCGGAGGTTCCCAGGATGCTCCTGCTCTGGTCGCCGCCGCCGGGCTCGCGGCGGAAGCCTTCTCGCAGGGATTCGCCGCCAGGGCGGCCGGTTGCTTCGCCGTCCTCCTCGCGGGGCAGGCCGGCGCCGTCTCGGGGTACTGGGCCTGGTGCGCCGCCGCGCTGGCCGGCCTGCTCCCGATGGATCGACGGATCAGGAGAGTCGCTGTTCCAACCGGTCTTCTCGTCGCCACGGCCTTTCTCGGCCTGCCTTCGGTGACCGAGCCGGAACCTGCCGTGATGCAGGAGGCCTTCACCCGGGGCGGGGTCGCCTGGCCGGGAACGGCGGTGCTCGACAGGGCTTCACCGGTGCTCGAGGTGAGAATACCGCCTGGTATTTGGAACGACCCCTTCTCCATGCGCATCGAGTGCGGTGGAACAAGGGACTCGCTGCCCGTGGGGCTCGCTTCGGGCGACTTCTTCGCGACAGCCCTGCCGCCCGGCGTGACAATGCTCGAGATACCCTCCTCCGAAACCGTTCTGACCATAAGACTCGTCCGGCCCTACAGGCCGTTCGAGCATCCCGTGATCATCGTCGGCCCCGGAGGAGCGCAGTGAGGCTCCTCGGGAATCCTGCCGCCCTCCCCGGGAGGCTGCCTGGAGCCTTCACCGGACTTGTAGGGGGGCTGACCGTGTTCCTCGCTTGGAGACTGCTCGGCCTGCCGCTGCCGGGGACTCTGGGTCGCCTCGTCCCGCTGGCCTGGCTCCTGGCCGGCGCCGTCTCCCCCGGCGCGCGGAGATGGCGATGCTCCCTGGCCTTCCTCGCGGTGTTCGTGGTGACCGGAGCGGCCTGGCCTCTTGGAAGAGCCGTGCTGCTCGCGTCCATGTCGGCCGCGGCCGCAGGCGTGTTAACCCTGCTCGAGCCGGATGGCTCCTCCAGGAGGAGCGCCGCGACGGCACTGCTGCCGCTCGCGCCTCTCGTCATCATGCTGGTGCCCTTCACCGGCGACGAGCCCTACTATGCGGCGGTCGCCGGGAGCATCGTTCAGGACGGAGATCTGGACGCCTCGGACGATCTGAGGCAGTACGATCCGGTCGCAACCGTGTCTCCCGAGATCGCCGATGCCCAGGGGCTCAGCCACTTCCAGCCCGCTTTCCCGCTCCTCATCCTGCCGGGGGTCCTGCTCGGGCTCCCCGGATTCCGCATCGCGGCTCTCATCGTGACCGCCGTCTCGGCTTCGCTGGTCGCCCTGATGCTGTCCCGCGAGAGGACCGGCGAGCACGGCCGGGCGGCCGTTCTTTCCGTACTGCTGCTTCCCGGAGCCGCGGTCGCCGGGCTCGCCTATCCCGACTTCGCCGCCGCTGGTCTCGTTGCGCTGGGAGCGTTTCTGTCCTCCCGGGGACGCTTCGTGCCCGTCATCTTGTGCGCCCTGGCCCTCGCCCTCCTGAAGCTGAGGTTCGCAGCGGCCGGCGCCGGGCTTGCCCTAGCCTCTCTCTCCATGATGAGTTCCAGGAGGCGTCTCGCATGGATGGCGGCCGGGCTCGTCGTTCTCGCCGGCATCCTGCTCGCGGACAGGGCCGTCCTGGGCGGCAGGCTCTTCTGGATGAGGTATGGAAACGTCGAATCGCTCGCCGTTGTCTGGCACAGGACGGTCGCCACCCTTCCGGACATCGTCATGGCGCCGCTCTGGATGCTGCTGGATCAGGAGACCGGCCTGCTCTGGCGCGCCCCCTGGCTTCTGCCAGCGGCGTTCGGCCTGGCACACTCCCTCCGCAGGTCCGCCCTCGCGAGACCCCTCGTGTTGTCCTCGGCGGCCTACCTGGCGGTCCTCGTGCTCTGGCAGCCCCTGGACTGGCACTCGTGCCCGACGCCCTGGGGCAGGCCCTTCATGCCTCTGCTTCCTCTGTTCGCGCTCGGCATGGCCCACGCCCTGTCATCCGGCAGGGGCGGCGGGTTCATCGCCCTCTCTGCGCTGGCGTCGGGCGCCTGCTTCGTCATGCCAGACCTGAGATTCAACTACCTCGACGGCACGGACAGGATCCTGGAATGGGTGGCGGGCGCACGGGGGGCAGGCGCAGGCGCGCTCCTCCCTTCGATGCTGCGGCCCGACGCCGTCGCGACAGCCGGCTGGGCTGCAGCATGGGCGGTGTCGGCGGTTCTCTACGGAAGGGGCCGCGAGGGCGCGTCGCTCGCTGTTCCGCCGCTCGCGCTCGTCCTTTTCGCATCGCTTCAACCGGCGGTTCCCACCGCCTGGGAGGCTGAGGACCTTCCGCCGTCCGGCAGGGTCGGGTGCAGTATCTACCCCGCCTCGCCCGATCCGAGGGAGAGGATGGCCTTCGAAGGCTCCCGCGAGCTTATGCTGCGCCTTTCGGAACCGGGCGACGCCGTCCTGCTTCCCGCCCCTCCAGGCGGGGGCCCGGAGTTCGAGCTCAGGCTGCACCTCAGGGCGCTGACCCATGGAGAACCCCTCGGCCTGTCCGCGAGATGCGGGGAGAGCGCGGCCCGGATGCTTCTCTCCACGGGGATGAGGGAGCCGCCTCGGTGGGTGCGCGCCGTCCGCAGGGGCGAAACCGGGCGGAATCCCGAACCGGGCAACCTGCGGGACACGACTGTCGTTGTAACGCTCGCCGCCAGGCCCGGCGAGGTGACCTGCATCTTCCCGTCGGAACCGCTCCCGGCGCGCGACCTCGAAGGGATCTATCTGGACAGGATCGAGGTGCGGCGGTGAGGGGAAGCGTCGTCATCCCTTCCAGGAACGGGCTGGAGCTGCTCAGGAGGCATCTGCCCCGCCTGACCGGCGAGGCACCGGGGTGGGAGGTGATCGTCGTTGACGACGCATCATCGGACGGCACCTGCGAAGCCGGTCCGGCGGAGTTCCCCGGTGTGAGGTTCGCTAGAAGGGAGGGCCCCCCGGGGTTCTGCCACTCCGTGAACCTCGGGATGTCCCTGGCCGGAGGCGACATCCTTCTTCTCCTCAACAATGACGTCTCGCCCCGGAAGGGAGCCGTGGCGGAACTCGTGCAGGCGCTCGAATCCGCGCCCGACTCGGTATATGCGGCGGTGCCGGTAATCACGAGGCCGGGAATGCAGGACGAAGGCGGTATGAGGACGGGCTTCAGGCGCGGCCTGGCCGTGACCGGTCCGGAAGAGCATGGCGTACCCTACCCGTCGGGTGCGTGCAGCCTCTTCAGGAGATCCCACTGGGAGACGCTGGGCGGGCTTGCAGTCGAATTCGCCCCGATCTACTGGGAGGACGCCGACCTCGGTGTCCGTGCCGCATGTGCGGGCCTGTCCATGACCAGGGCCCCTCTCTCCATCTGGGACCACGAGCACGCGGCCACCATGGGCGGCGGTCCCGCATCGAGAAGGCTTCGCGAGAGGAACCGCTTCATATTCATGGAAAGGCACTGCTCCACGCCGTTCATGCGGTTCCGCAGCGCTGCATGGATGCCGTTGCATCTGCTGCTGTCGCTGTCACGGGGCAGGACCGAGTTCGTGACGGGCTGGCTCGACTATCTCGCCTGGAGAAGGAGCCGGGGGAAGGTGGGAAGGTGAAGCCGGGCAGGGGCAGGTTCACTCTCGCCGTCGAACTGCTGATAGGTTCTTCCCTGGCCGCCGGCGTAGCCGCCTCGCTCGTCGCCCTCGTGATAAACCTTCTTCTCGCCCGGGACTTCGAGGACGAGAGGAGGCTTCGCGCCGTAATGGCCGCGGAGATGATCACGGCCTCGGTGCGGGGGAATCCTTCCGAAGAGGCGCTCAGGCAGGCCGCAGCTCCACTCGTTCTCTCCGGGACTCTCGAGGAGGCTCTCATCCTCGATTCGGCGAGGGTGGAGGAGCTGGGAGGGGACTGGGAGGTCAGACCTCTCGGGGGGGGACGGTACGCAGGCGTGAGGCTTCCGCCTTCGCAGCCCTTCCGTACGATCCTCACATTCTCCCTCGCCGTGATCACCGCCGGACTGCTGATCCTCTCGATACTCACGCCGGGATACATTTCGCGCAACCTCACGGCTCCTCTCGAGGAGATCCTAGAAGAGGCCGGGCGGCAGGTTCCCGGAGGCGCGAGAACCGCGGCGGCCGCCCGCGCATCCTTCGCCGAGCTTGTCCAGAAGCTGTCGGAACGCGACCGTGAGCTGGACAGACTCCGGAGGTTGGCCGAGCGGAGAGCCGACAGGGCGGAGGAGTGCTCCGCCGCTGTCGTTTCGAGCATCGGCGCCGCCCTGATGGCTCTCGATGCCGAGGGGAAGCTGACCCTGTTCAATCCGAGCGCGGCCGAGCTCTTCCGTCTGGATTCGGGCGACCTGGGGAGCGGTTTCCCCGGCGGGAGGACCAAGGCGGGGGCGGCCATCGGCAGGTTTCTTTCCGGGATCGGATCGGAACCCGGTGAGATCGAGCTGGAGATCGAGTCCGGACCCGAGAGAAGGGCCTACAGCGTTTCCGTGGCCGCTTCGCCAGGAGGCTCCAGAGCGGTTCTGGTGAACGACGTGACGAGGCTGAGGACGCTCGAGCGCAGGCTCGCCGAGGAGGCCGCGATGGCCGGGCTCGGAACGCTGTCGGCCGGCGTGGCTCACGAGATGGGCAACACCCTCTGCGCTCTCCAGGGCTTCATGGACCTCCTCGCAAGGGGCCACTCAGATCCGAGGACGGAATCCATCCTGGCCGAGGCCCGTGAGGAGATAGTCTCGGCGCAGAGGATGATCGGCTCGTTCAAGTCCTTCGCCGGAACCCCCGAGGCCAGGCTGGACGAGGTCACCTGCTCCTCTCTCGCGGATTCCGTGGCCGCCGTTTGCTCGGAGACCGGCGCACGCTTCGAGCTGGCGGACGGCTCGTGTCCGGACGCCTGCCTGAGGGCGGATCCCGTGCTCCTCCAGAGGTGCGTGCTCAACCTGGTCAGGAACGCAAAGGAGGCGGATCCCGGAGGTGTGCCCGAAGTGGTCGTGGCGTGTTCGAGGGGGAGCTTCAGCGTCTCAGTCATGGACAGGGGGCCCGGGCTACCCGAGGACGGGGACGCAGTCATGCGCCCGTTCTATAGTACGAAGCAGGGGGAGGGCCACATGGGCCTGGGCCTTACGATCACAAGACGCCTGGCAGGGATGATGAACGGAGATCTGCGTGCCTCACGCCGGGAGGGCGGCGGCGCCGTCTTCGAGATCAGGCTTCCGCTCTGCGCGAAGGAAGATCTGTGAAGAGGGTCGTGCTCCTGGTGGAGGACCGCAGGGGCATGCGCAGCATGCTCGTGACAGCGCTTTCAGAGGCCGGATGGGAGGTGGTCGCCGCCGCCGACGGACCGTCCGCCGTGAAGCTCCTGGGAGAAGGAAGGTACGACGCTGTGCTGACGGACGTCTGCCTCCCGGGGTGCGACGGTCTTGCCGTGCTCTCGGCCGCGAAGGCTTCGAGTCCTTCCATGCCGGTGATTCTCATGACCGCATTCGGCACCATCGACCTCGCGGTAAGGGCCATGAAGGCAGGCGCCCGTGACTTCGTGACCAAGCCATTCCAGATAGATTCGCTTATCGCGCTTCTCGAGGAGGCTTCACCCTGCAGACCCTCGGAAATGATCGGAGAGAGCCCTCCGTTCAGGGCCGCGGTGGAGCGGGCGCTCAAAGGAGCGGCGTCCCGGCTTACGGTGCTGATCCTCGGGGAGAGCGGCACCGGCAAGGAGCTGCTTGCACGGGCCGTGCACGATGCGAGCGACAGGCGCGATGGTCCCTTCATCCCCGTCAACTGCGCCGCCATACCGTCCGAACTCATGGAGAGCGAGCTGTTCGGAGCGGAGAAGGGCGCCTACACCGGCGCAGACTGCCGGCGGTCCGGCAGATTCGAGCTCGCGGACGGCGGAACCGTGTTCCTGGACGAGGTGGGCGACCTCGCGCCGGCTCTGCAGGGGAAGCTCCTGCGGGTTCTGCAGGAGAGGGAGTTCACCAGAGTGGGCGGCTCGGAGACGATAAGAGTGGATGTCAGGATAGTCGCGGCGAGCAACAGGGATCTCGGCTCGGAAGCCTCCGCTGGCCGGTTCAGGCAGGACCTCTACTACAGGCTCTGCGAGTTCCCCGTGATCCTTCCCCCGCTCCGTGAGAGGCACGGAGACGTGGCTCTCCTGTCGCGGCATTTCCTGAAGGAGGCGGGCTGCAACCCCTCGCTGCTGGACGAGGCCGCATCGGCCGCCCTCGAGTCCTACCACTGGCCGGGGAACGTCCGCGAGCTGAGGAGCATACTCCTGCGCGCAGCGACCCTGTCCGCCGGACGGGCGATCACACCCGACCTGCTGGAGATCCCGCCGGCAGGCCGCGACAGCTCGATGCCATAAGCGGCGATGGAGGCTTCGAGGGAGGTCAGGCGCCGGAGGATACTGGAGGCTCTGGAGCGCAGCGGCGGAAACCGCACCGTCGCGGCTAGGATCCTCGGCGTGAGCTACAGGACTCTATTGAATCACATCAGGGAGCTGGGCCTGCAGGGGGGGCGCGGAAGCTGAGATTCAGCGTTCCGAAACGCGGGCCGGGGCGCCCGCCGCGGCCACGGCCTCGTCCAGGTCCGCTCCCCCCGGACCGGACATGGCATCGAGAACCCTGGCTGCTCCCCTGACCGTCAGCCCCCTCGAGCTGCACTCGGCGAGGATGGCCGCCATAGATGCCTCTCCGAGGGTTCGCCAGTCGCGTCCCGCCCTCCTCGATCCTCTCGCCCTGTCGGTGAGAAGCCAGGCAAGGCTGGCCGCGGAATAGGACACGGAAGGGCGTACCCTGTCGAAGAGGTCGGCGGAATCCCAGTTGATCAGCCTGGTGACGAGTTCCTCCGGCACCCCGAGGGCGGCATAGGCTTCACGCCTCTCCCAGGGCCTGGGTGGCAGGGAGGCTCTGATCCTGTCTACCAGAGCGGCATCGACGGCCTCCGGTGGGAGGTCCGTGTCCGGATACATCCTGTCGGGACCGGGCAGTATCCTCTCGAAGGTGGTCCTGCCGCCGGGCTGGGCCTGTCTGGTCTCGGAAGGAACTCCGATGAAGGCCTCCCTCACCCTGGCGACGATCTCCTGGGATGCCGTAGCCGAGTCCTCGGGGACCGCCGAGAAGACGAGCGCCGCATCCGATCCGGGGATGCCGAGCTCGGAGCGGAGCCATTCCGGAGCCTCCAGAACAGTGGGTTTGTGGACGAGGCAGGCGATGACCCGCACGCGGCCTTCGATCTCGTCGAGAAAGGTCCTGTCGGGCTGTGTGGGCCAGCCAAGGTATTTCCGGAACCCCGGGAGGATCTGGACCGCGACGATCTCCTCGTCGCGCGGCCCGCCCCATGGTTCGGCGCACCTGCGAGCCTGATCCTCCCGAAGCTCCAGAGGAACAGCCCCGAAGGAGTCCGGATCGAGCCCCGAGGAGGCCAGGGCGCTCCTGAGATCGAGCAGGGCCTTCTGGCGATAGCCTTCCGTCCTGCATAGGTCCTCGATGAGGCCTATGCGGGGAACGCCCTTGATCTCGATCCTCGTCCCGCCCCTGATGGATACGTTCACATCCTGGCGGACGGATCCGATGCCCCTTCTTATCCTGCGCGTGGACCGCATCACCTCGGCCACGGCGCGGGCACCGGCCGCAGCCTCCGCCGGCGTGAAGAGCACCGGCGCCGTGACCGATTCCACAAGAGGGATCGAAAGCCTGTCGGTCCTGAACCAGATGTGGTGGCCTTCGTCGTCCACCTCCCTGCAGGCGTCCTCCTCCAGGCTCAACTGGAAGAAGTCGAGAGTCCTGCCGAGGAAGGGTATGCTCCCGTTCACGCCGATGATGGCGGTGCGTTGGAAGCCGGTCGGTATGCTGCCGTCGAGATACTGCTTCCGCGTGATGTGAATCTCGTCCACCAGTGACATGTTGAACATCATCGCGATGGCGATGGCTGTCTCCACCGCCTCGGGGTCGGCCTTGAAGGGGGGGGTGTCGTCCATCTCGTAGGTACAGACGCTGTCGTTGTAGAGCAGGTAGTGGACCTGCTTCCGGGTCTTGAACTCCATGAGGGCGGTTCCGTCGTACTCGCCGAACTCGCTCAGCGTCGGCCGCATGTGACGGAGGAGCTCGGAGTCCGGCGGATCGTTCCTGATGCGCGCAGGGCATCTGCAGAACAGCTTCCTGGGCGTCGCGAGCTGCTGGTGGGTTTCCAGGCCGCAACGGAAGCCGAGCTCGCGAAGCTCGCCGTAATCGCCGGGGGCGTGCTGCAAAAAGTTCTCCTTCCGGAAGCTCGGGGACTCGACGCCCGAACATACAAGCCGGGCCATTCCAGTCAACGAGACGAGTCTGCGGCGGCCTTGTTGACCAAGATCGGGGGCTCGGATATGATCGCCCCGATGAGAGCGAACGGTGACGTCTTCTTGCGCTGCCGCTGCTTCAATGCCGGGGCAGCGCTTTGTGTGATACGCTCCCGGTGGCGTTTCGAGGGTCCGGCTCCCGGCAAAAGGAGGTCTGCATGAACATCGAGCTGAGCGGTAGGCATTTCGACCTCTCCGAGGAGATGAAGTCCCACGTCACACAGAAGCTGGAAGTGCTGGAGCGATTCTACGACGGGATAGACGATGTCCATGTGATCCTCGAGTTCACTTCCGGCGTGAACCACGCGCACGTACAGCTCAGGGGCGACAGGATCAAGCTGGACGCAAGGGCGCAGTCGCATGACATGTATGCCGCATTCGACGAGACGGTCTCGAATCTCGAGAGGCAGCTCAGGAGGTTCAAGGACCGGGCTCACGGGCATCCGCACCGCGGCCAGCAGGAGCAGTCCTCGGTCTCCTCCGGCCCCGGCATGGCCGTCTGGGATCCCGCGGAGCCGTCCGGCCTCGAAGGCCCGGTTCTG
The DNA here is from genome assembly GCA_012523605.1 of Candidatus Fermentibacterota bacterium. Taxonomy (GTDB): domain Bacteria; phylum Fermentibacterota; class Fermentibacteria; order Fermentibacterales; family Fermentibacteraceae; genus JAAYTY01. The sequence goes on along the minus strand of JAAYTY010000044.1, from coordinate 38,925 downwards.
ATCCCCGACGACAGGTCCCTCCCGAGGCTCACGACCGAAGAGGCCGTGACGGAGTACGAGATGTCCAGCGACGAGTGCATGCCCTTCATGAACACCGAGACGGGCAGGGTCAGTGCGGTGTACAGGTCGAAGGACGGCTCGAGCCAGGTGGTCGAGCTGACTCGCAGGAAACGGTAGGCCGGTCTTGAGGGACAAGTTCCCCGAACCCGGGGAGATGACGGTCCGCAAGCTCGCCGAGATAATGGGGCAGAGGCTGATGCTTGCGCCGGCATGCGGCGAGGAGGGGTTCGGAAGGCTGGTCTCCAGCCCCGACATCAGCCGTCCCGGCCTCGCCCTGACAGGCTTCACACACAGGTTTCTTCACGACAGGATACAGATCTTCGGCGAGACCGAGATCACCTATCTGTCCTATCTTAAACCGTCGGCGCGTGAAGCCGCCATTGCCAACATCTTCCAGTTCCCTGTCTACTGCTGTATCGTGACCAAGGGCTACGAGCCGCCCGCGGAGCTCTGCGCGGCGGCGTGGAAGTCCGACTGCGCTGTCTTCCGCTCACCGAGGGACACCACTCCGCTGATCCACGACCTGACAGGCTATCTCGCCGAGGTGTTCGCGCCCAGGAAGTCCGTGCACGGCACATTGGTGGACGTGTTCGGCGTCGGTCTCCTGGTGACGGGCAGAAGCGCGATAGGAAAGAGCGAGGCGGTGCTGGGTCTGGTCGAGCGGGGACACCGGCTCGTGGCCGACGACATGGTGAGAATCAGGCGGACCGGGGAGGTCCTGCTGGGCACCGGCGACGCCCTGATGGGCTATCACATGGAGATCCGCGGCCTCGGAATGGTGGACGTGGCGGCGCTGTTCGGAATCCGGGCGGTCAAGGACCGCCAGCAGGTCGACATCGAGGTCCGGCTCGTCGACTGGACGCAGAAGCCCGATTTCGACAGAACCGGGCTGGAAAAGGCCACCACAACCTACCTCGGCATAAGGATCCCCCAGGTGACCCTCCCCGTGCTGCCCGGCAGGAACCTGGCTCTTCTTCTGGAAGTGGCCGCTATGAACCACCTGCTGAACACCAGAGGCGTGGACGTTCCGGCGGCTCTCGAGCAGAAGCTGATCGAACGCATGCAGGCGGCATCCGAGGCAGGCGGAGGTCCGCGGGAGACCGGGCGGGGGGAAGAATCGTGACCAGAAGGACGGTGATCGTTCCGAACCGGCTCGGCATACACGCCAGGCCGGCGGCGCTCATCGTCAAGAAGGCATCCTCCTTCCGAAGCGAGATAACCATCGCGGCCGGGTCCGAAGAGATCAACGGCAAGAGCATCATGGGGGTGATGACCCTCGCCGCAGGCCAGGGGACCGAGCTGGCGGTGACCGCCTGCGGCCCCGACGAAGAAAAGGCTGTCGAAGCCCTCTGCGAGCTGATCGCCTCCGGCTTCGGAGAGGACTGATCCATGGGCCTCCAGTTCGACGGCACTCCGGCCTCGCCGGGCATCGCGATCGGCCCGGCCTTCCTGCTCGACGTGGAAGAACTGCTCGTGAGCCGCCGCGTTCTCGCCGGACCGGAAGAGGCCGGGCGGGAGCTCGAACGGTTCGACAGGGCAGTCGAACAGACCAGAAGCGAACTGCTGGCGCTGGCCTCCGGCATGGAAGATCTGATGGAGGGCCGCCAGCTCATCGACGCGCACATCCTCCTTGTGGACGATCCGACCATGAAGAACGACGTGAGGAGGAGGATCGAGAGCGATCTCGAGGGCGCCGAATACGCTGTGAGCCGGGTTATCTACGAGGTCATCGAACGGTTCGGCCGGATGAAGGATCCCTACGCGAGGGAGAGAAGCGCCGACATCAGGGATGTCGGAAGGCGTCTGATCAACAAGCTCCTCGGAACCGAGCGCGAAGCGCTGGCCAGACTCGAATCGCCCGTCGTGCTGGTCGCCCGCGACCTCGACCCATCCGTCACCGCAGGTCTGAGAAGGGAGCAGGTCCTCGGTTTCGCGACCGACGAGGGAGGCAGCACCTCGCACACCGCGATTCTGGCGAGGAGCCTCGGGATCCCAGCCGTAGTGGCGCTGAAGACAGCCGCGGAATCCGTCAGGCCGCGACAGACCGTGATAGTGGACGGCATCCACGGAAGAGTGATAGTCGATCCCGACGCCGACCAGATCTTCTACTACACGAAGCTCAGGAAGAAGTACGAGGAGATCCAGGCGTCGATAGCGCTCAACGCATCGGAGCCCGCCAGGACGGCTGACGGACTGGAGATCGGGCTGGCCGCGAACATCGAGTTCTCACAGGAGGCCGACCAGGTGAGGCGCTACGGCGGCAGGGGAATCGGTCTCTTCCGGACCGAGTTCCTGAGGCTGATCTCTCCCGGTGACGACGACGAGGAGACCGATTACAGGGAGTACGCTCACGCCCTCAGAGTGATCAACCCCGACACGGTCATCATCCGGACGCTGGATATCGGGGGAGACAAGCTCCTGTCGGGCGACGAGTTCCACGAAAGAAACCCCTTCCTGGGCTACAGGGCGATCCGGGTCTGCCTGGACAGGCCCTGGATCTACAGGAAACAGCTCCGTGCGATCATGAGGGCGTCGGTCGAAGGCCGGGCCCGCCTCCTGATACCTCTCGTGACCGAGGTCTCCCAGGTGTTGAAGACGAGGGAGATGATGGCCGAGATAGCCGCCGAACTCGACTCTCTCGGGATACCCTACGATCCCGGGATACCCGTCGGAATCATGGTGGAGACGCCTGCCGCGACCATAGGGATAGATCTCTTCCTGCCCCATGTGGATTTCGTCTCCCTCGGCACGAACGACCTGACGCAGTACACTCTGGCGGTCGACAGAGGCAGCCCGTTCGTGGCGAAATTGTTCGACGCCAACCATCCCGCCGTTCTCAGGCAGATTGACCACGTGGTGAAGTGCTGCCACGATGCCGGCAAGTGGGTAGGCGTCTGCGGCCAGATGGCGGCTGAGCCGCTTTCCGTCCCCCTCCTCGTCGGCCTCGGAGTTGACGAGCTGAGCGTCTCCATCTCGCTCATCCCCGACATCAAGAAGCTCGTCAGCGTCCTGGAGTCGGATTCCGTCAGAAAGCTCGCGCGGGCCGCGCTGGAGATGCCTTCCGGGCTGCACGTGAGGCAGGCTGTGAGGGCCTTCATAGCCGACCGCTTCCCGGAAATCCTGCTCGACGGCGGGCCGGATCCGGAGGCCTGATGCTCGCGGTCATCCCGGCCGCGGGTCTCGGAGAGAGGCTCAGACCTCTGACCTGCGCGATCCCCAAGCCGCTCGTCCCCGTCGCCGGGGTGCCCGTCATAGAGCGCACTGCCGCGCGCCTGGCGGCCGCGGGAGTGGACAGGATCTGTCTGGTTGTCGGCCACCTCTCGGAGCTCCTGGAGGACTGGGCGGACAGGAGCTGCCCGGTGCCCTGCTCGACCGTGAGGCAGGAGACCGCCGACGGGCTGGGGTCGGCCGTCCTTCGCGCCGCCCCGCTGATGTCGTCGGAGCCGGTCATGGTCGTTCTCGGGGACACTATCTTCGACAGCGGCCTGGAGGATGTCGCCCTGTCGGCGGGCAGCTCGATCGGAGTGGCCAGGGTGTGCGAGCCCTCGAGGTACGGCATCGTGACCGAGCGCGACGGCTTCGCCGTGTCGGTCGTGGAGAAACCGGAGGAACGCGTCGGTGACCTCGCGATCTGCGGGGCGTACCGATTCAGGTCGGGCGACGGTCTCTCCGAAGCCCTGGAGAGGCTCGTCTCTTCCGGACGACGCACCAGGGGCGAGTTCCAGCTCACCGACGCCATACAGCGCATGATCGAGGCGGGCGAGAAGTTCGAACTGCCGAGGATCGGGCGCTGGTTCGACTGCGGCACCGCCGCTTCCGTTCTGGAGGCGAACAGGGTCCTGCTCGACTCCGAGAGGGGCGGCTCCATGGGAAACCCAGGCTGGACCCCCCCTGTCTTCACCGGGGACGGCGCCGTGATAGCCGACTCCAGGCTGGGTCCTCACGCGTCGATAGGCAGGGATTGCCGGATAGTCCGGTCGCGGCTGAGCGACATGATCGCTTGCGACGGAGCGGTCATCGAGGAGGAAGACATCCGGAGGGCGATCGTCGCGCCGGGGGGCATCAGGCTCCATGCATGAGCGAGCACCGGAATTCGCGGTCTATGGGGCTTCCCTGGGGAATCCCGGTGGCACGGGTGTTTATCTGCGGAGACTCCTCGAGGGATTCGACATCCTCGGCGATCCGTCGGTCTCCGTGGCCATGCCGGAAGGGCTGATGAGCCCCGGCGAAGCCCTTCGGTCACGCCCCCCGGGGGTCTTCGCGAAGGTTTTTGCCGAGCATCTCTCCATTCCGGCCGCTATCCGCACGGCCGGCATCCGCCTGGTTCACTTCCCGGCCTTCTCGGGCCGGGCGCCCGGAGGAGCCGCCACCGTGGTCACGGTTCACGACCTCGCCTTCGCGGCGAACCCCGGATGGTTTCCCGCGGTGAGAGCGGCCTGGTACAGGATGGCCTTCCCCCGCGTCGCAAGAAACGCGTCCCTCGTCCTCGCGGACAGCGTCTTCACAGCCTCCGAACTGCGGAAACGGCTGGGCATCGAGAGGGTGCGCACCGTCTATCTCTGCGCCGGACGGCCTTCAGGAGCCGCCAGAGAGCCGGGGGTGGAGGGGGTCTCGGGAGATTATCTCCTCTTCGTCGGGACCATCGAGCCGAGGAAGAACATCCTCGCACTGCTGGAGGCCATGCCGGCCATCCGGGCGGCGCGCCCCGGCCTGGAGCTCGTCGTGGCGGGCCGCTGGGGCTGGGGGGATGCAGCCCTTCTCGAGAGGCTTCACAAGACGCCTGGCTGCAGATGGACAGGACACCTCGACCGGGAATCTCTCGAAGCCGCTTATGCCGGGGCGCGCCTGCTGGTCTATCCCTCGCTCTATGAAGGCTTCGGCCTTCCTCCGCTCGAGGCGGCGTCCGTCGGAGTTCCTTTCGTGATAGGCCCTGCGGAGAGCCTGAAGGAGGTGTACGGAGGCGTAGCGGCGGCCTCGTGCGGGCCGGACAGCGGTTCGATAGCCGCCGCCGTCCTGTCCGCGCTGGACAGTGAGCCGGACAGGGACGGCCTGATCTCCTTCGCGGCGGGTTTCAGCCCGGAGAGAATGGCCCGGGAGACGCTCGACGCATACAGGAGCTGTCTCCACGGGGGAGAGGCATGAAGGTCCTCGAGGTCTACAAGGATGTCTGGCCCCCCGTGAGGGGGGGGATAGAGCGCTACATCCACGATCTCGGGCTGTTCCTGACCTCCCGGGGCCATCGGGTCTCGGTGCTCACCGCTTCGCGGTCCCCCGGGTTCTCGGCCCGCACAACGACCGTAGAAGGCATGACGGTCACCGAAGCCCCCTGCCTCTGCAGGATACTCTCGAATCCCGTCTGCCCTGGGCTGGGCAGGGCCATCTCAGGAGCAGGGCAGGATGTGACGCACTTCCACCACCCTCTGCCGGCCGCGACCCTTTCGTGGTACTTCGGCAGGCGGACAGTGCCCCATGTCGTCACGTATCACAGCGACATCGTGAGACAGGCCGCGCTGGTTCCGTTCCTCGGGCCGTTCATCAGGGAGTTCCTGGGAAAGGCGTCTTCGGTGCTGGCCACCTCGCCCCCCTATGTAGAGTCCTCTCCGTTCCTGCGCGGTCTCGGCAATGTCAGAGTGGTTCCGCCGGGAGTGGATACCGGCTTCTTCACTCCCGGCGGGGGGGAGCCTGGCGACTATTTCCTCTTCGTAGGCAGATTCAGATCCTACAAGGGGATACCGGTTCTTCTCGAAGCCTGGTCTCTTCTGGGGGGACAGAGGCTGGTGATGGTCGGCGGGGGCCCTCTGGAAGGAGCGGTAAGGAAGAGGATCGCAGCCGGTCGGCTCGATGTGGAGCTTGCGGGAGAGGTGGACGACGAGCGGCTTAGGAGCCTCTACAGAGGCGCAAGAGCCTTCATCCTGCCCTCCACGGCCCGGTCCGAGGCATACGGGATGGTCCAGCTGGAGGCCATGGCCTGCGGCACTCCGGTCATCAGCACCTCCCTGGCGACCGGCGTTCCATGGGTGAACAGGCACATGGAGAGCGGGATAGTGGTCCCCCCGGGCGATCCTGCGGCGCTGGCCGGAGCGGTGACCGCTATGCTGGATGACGAGCTCCGCGCGCGCCTGGCCCGCGGCGCGCTCGAGAGATGCCTGTCGGAGTTCGGCCAGGCCCGGTCTTTCTCCATGGTCGAGGAGGCCCTGAGAGATGCCGCTGGAGTCTAGAAGGGGCGCGCAGGCCGCAGGAGGGAGCAGCGGCCGCATTCTGTTCCTAGCTCTGGCCGCCACGGTGACTGGGATCCTGGAGAGCTTTCTGCCCCGCCCCATGCCCTTCATCAAGCCGGGGCTGGCGAACGTGGTCACGGTACTGGCGGTGCTCTCCGGGGGCCTGTACGACGGTCTGAGGGTGAATCTCCTGAGGTCTGCGGCCGTGGCGCTGGCCACTGGCTCCCTTGCCACTCCTTCGTTCCTCCTTTCCATCGCCGGGGCGACGGCATCGGCAGCCGCAATGGGTTTCGCGCGCCCCCTGGTGCCGGGGTTCCTGTCGGTCACAGGGCTGTCCGTTCTCGGCAGCGCCGCCAGCATGGCTTCCCAGCTCGCACTGGCCGCGGCAGTCATTCCGGGCCTCCCTGTCGCCGCCCTGGTTCCCGTGCTGGCCGTCTGGGCCGCGGCTGCCGGAGTTCTCACGGGCATCCTGGCCGCGGTGCTCTCCAGGCTGGCCGGCGGCCGCTTCGGCGGAAGCGGGCTTGTTGAAGGATTCGAGGCTGGATAGATTCCATATTGTTTCGGAGGAGAAGTGCTTCACGACAGGCCGCCGGGATTCTGGATCGCCATGTCGCTCATGGGCATGATCGTCGGGACGGCGCTCGGTGAGGGCATAGCCTCGCTGCTTCCCGACACGGCTTCCGCGCTGAAGACCTTCTTCGCGGGGGGCCTCGACCTCGGGGCCGGTCCTCTGAGGATCGACCTCGTGATCATCCGGCTGGCGGTGGAGGAGATCGGCCTCAGGGTGAACCTGATGAGCTTCGTGGGGCTGATCCTGGTAGGCGTGCTGTACCGGTGGTTCTAGAAGGGGAACACCCCCGGAAGGGCTGGAGCGATGTTCCGTCCAGGTCCCCTGGAGATAGTTCTGATCGTCGTCGCCCTGCTCCTGCTCTTCGGGGCGAAGAGGATCCCCGAGATTGCCCGCTCCATCGGGCAGGCCCTGAGAGAGTTCAAGAAGGGGCTCCGCGACTCATCGGGGGACGGCCCCGGGAGTCCGGGTGACGACCGGGAGAACAGGAGCTGATGGCGACAGTCAGCTACAGCGCCAGGGAGATCGACTGCAAGATCGTGTACTGCGGCCCGGGACTCTCCGGCAAGACGACCAACGTCAAGTACATCCACGGAGAGGTTCCGTCCGAGGGACGCGGGAAGCTGATCTCCCTCGCGGCCGGCAACGAGAGGACTCTCTTCTTCGATTTCCTTCCGCTCGACACGGGCGAGATCCACGGCTTCAAGATAAGGCTCCACCTCTACAGCGTACCCGGCCAGGCGATGTACTCCGACAGCAGGAGGCTTATTCTGCAGGGCGTGGACGGGATCGTGTTCGTGGCCGACTCCCAGCATGACAGGATGGAAGCCAACATCACCAGCCTGAGGGACCTGAGGGACAACCTCAAGACCCAGAAGCGGCGGGGGGTCAGCCTCGTGCTCCAGTGCAACAAGCGCGATCTGCCCGATGTCGCGCCGGTGGAAGAGATAGCAGAGACTCTGGGGCTCACCAGGGTTCCCGTTCTCGAGGCTGTCGCCTCGAAGGGCATCGGGGTGTTCGAGACCCTCAGGAAGGTCAGCCGGATGGTCATAGCACGGCTCTACAAGCAGTTCGAAGCTGCGGGAGGGATTGCCTGATGGATCTCTCTGAGGCTCTGGTCGATCTCTTGCTGGTCCGGCTGGGCAGGGAGGAAGAGCGGCAGAGGGTCCTCGAGCTTCTGGTCTCGGAGCTCAGGATGTCGCGGGAGGATGCCAGGAAGGCCGTGGACAGCTCACCCACCGTTCTCATGGAGGCCGTCGCCATGGGACAGGCCAGGGTGATCCAGAACAGGCTCTACCCTTTCATCGACCTTCTTCCCAGGATGGACTCCGTCACGGCGGACGAAGGCCTGGACACGGCCGCCGCCGACAAGTCGGCCAGGGAATCGCCGCCCGAACCTGAGCACAGGCCGGCCTCTCAGCAGAAGCCGGCAAGGGTGCGCGAGAAGCGCGATGATCCCGAGCCCGACATGGAGATAATCGACGACAAGCCTTCCACCGACGGGCAGGAGGAGGTCGGAGTGACCTCCGCCAGCGAGGAGATGCTCTCTGTCGAGCGCTGTCACGTCTGCGGCCGTACGCCCACGTCCGGAGAGAAGCTCGCTCCGTGCCGGTCCTGCGCCGAACTCACGTGCAGAGACTGCTTCGACAGGGTCGCTCACGTCTGTCAGAAATGCTCCGCGGACGGCAAGGTCGTATCCGCACCCCTCTCGACTCACTCGAGGTCTCCGCAGTCGAGGGCGGGGCAGGAGTCGTCGCTCGAGCCTCCTCCCGGACCGGACAGGGCCTCCAGGCCCTGGATCGTGCCGGTCGTGATCGGCGCTGTAGTGCTGATCGTCTTTGCGGGCTTCTACTTTCTTGATCCCCTGGGGCTTTTCGGGGAGGCGACCGTCTCCGGCGGAGATGTCCGCGGCGATACTGCGGCGGTCCACGAGCCCGACAGCCTGTCATCCGATTCCATCCCGGCCGACACCCTCCCCGTGCCCGACACGGTCACCGCCGTTCCGGAGGGAACCTACATGCTGCTTCCGCTTCCCGAGGGTGTGGATTCGGCGCTGTCCACCCCGCCGGCGAGCGTCGAGAGCGGGCCCGCTCCCGGGGGAGCCCTTCTCATGCCCGAGGAGATGGACCTCCTTCTGCCCGGGCTGTCCAGCATTTCCGCCTCTGTTCCGATCCGGATCGACAGGTGCGCGCTCTTCCGGACCGGCGAGGAGGGAGTCGTCGTTCTGGCCGTGTCCGTCCTGCATCCCGAGGAGGATACGAAGCGCTACGATCTCCTGAGAAAGCTCGGCGCCTGGCTCGGCCCCAGCCCCGTTTCCGAGCTGGCGTTCTACTATGCCGAGAGCCAGTATCACCCCGTTCGGACTGTTTCCTTCACGCACGAGCGCTTCGACCGGCTGGCCGGCTGCGTCGGTCCGATGGATTTCCAGGAATGCGCCAGTTCTACCAGCGACCAGGTCTGGGCCTACCTGTCCGGCCCTGCGCAGACCTGGATGGCGAGGTTCGGGGACTGACGTCCAGCAGCCGCTGCTCACCCTGAAAGCGAGGCGCCGGCGCATGGCAAAGTCCAAGCTGGTGGTCATTGAGTCTCCCGCCAAGGCGAAAAGCCTCAGATCGTATCTGGGCGGCGATTACGAGATAGTCGCCTCGATGGGCCATGTCAGGGATCTTCCCAGGCAGCGTCTCGGGATAAGGGAGAAGGAGGGCTTCCAGCTCACCTATACGATCCTGCCGGAGAAGCGCAGGGTCGTCGAGCAGCTCCGGAAGGCCGCCTCGGGCTTCAAGACCATCTATCTAGCGGCGGACCCGGACAGGGAGGGCGAGGCGATCTGCTGGCACCTGTCCGAGCTCCTGGGGCGTGAGGACACCGTCTTCAGGCGCCTGAGGTTCAACGCCGTGACCCGGGAGGCGGTGCTCTCCGCGCTGGCCCATCCCTCGTCGATCGACAGGAACCTGGTCGACGCCCAGCAGGCCCGCCGGGCGATGGACAGGCTGGTCGGATACAAGGTCAGCCCCTGGCTCTGCAGGGTTCTCGGACGGGGTCTCAGCGCGGGACGCGTGCAGACCGTCGCCCTCCGCCTCATCCAGGAACGCGAGGACGAGATCAGCGCCTTCGTCCCCGTGGAGTTCTGGGACGTTACCGCGCAGTTCACCGCCTGCGGTGTCGCAATCGAAGCTGGTCTCCTGCGGGTGGACGGCCGCAGGGCCGACGGCGAGAAGAACGCTCCCCGTTCCTCGGCCGAGGTGGAGGCGCTCCTGCCGAGGATCAGATCGGCGGACTGGGCCGTCGCCAGAGTGGAGGTCACGGAGGCGGTTGGAAGGCCGGGCCCTCCATTCATCACCAGCACTCTCCAGCAGGCCGCCTCGACCCATCTCTCCCTGTCGCCCTCGCGGACGATGAGACTCGCCCAGGACCTCTACGAAGGCATGGACGTGGAAGGGCACGGGCACACCGGGCTCATCACCTACATGAGGACCGACTCCGTGAGGGTCGAGCCGGAGGCGGTCGAGAAGTGCAGGGAGTACATCGAGGAACGCTGGGGCGGCTCGATGCTGCCTCCGTCTCCGAGGCGCTACAGGAGCTCCGGAGGATCGCAGGACGCGCACGAGGCGATAAGGCCCGCAGATGTGCGGAGAACCCCCGAGTCCCTCGCGGGGAGCATACCCGACCAGCACCTGAAGCTGTACTCGCTCATCTGGAGGCGCTTCACCGCCTCGCAGGCGGCCGATTCCAGGCTGGAGCGGACGAAGATCCTGTTCGAGGGCGGCGGCATCGAGTTCTCGGCTTCGGGCGAGAGGATTCTCTTCGAGGGCTTCACCGCGATCGACCCCTCCCAGGCCTCCGTCGGGAAGCCGCTGCCCGGTGCCGTTCGAGAGGGTCCCGCCGTCCTTGCGGATCTGAAGGCCGAGCAGAAGCACACGCGCCCTCCCTCCAGGTTCTCGGAGGCAGGGCTCGTGGCGGAGATGAAGAAGCTCGGCATAGGAAGGCCCTCCACCTATGTCAGGATCATAGACACCCTCAAGGAGAGGGGATACGTGAACCTAGAACACAGGAGGCTGTTCCCCACCGAGCTGGGAACAGAATCGGTGCGCCTCCTCGTGAGGCTGTTCCCTCACATCTTCGACACAGGATTCACGGCGGAGATGGAGGAACTGCTCGATTCGGTCGCCTCGGGGCGGACGGGCTACGTGGAGGCGCTGGAGCGGCTGAGCCTGCCGCTGGAGACCTCCATGAGGCAGGCCGTCGCAGGGCTCGATCGCGTCCGGGCCGAGCTGGCGAAGGACACCGGGGAGAAGTGTCCGAGATGCGGCGCTCCGCTGAAACTCAGAGTGGGAAGATTCGGCCGGTTCGTCTCCTGCTCGGCCTGGCCCGACTGCAAGTACTCGAGGCCCGAGGAGGAGAAGGTATTCGATGGTGACCGCCGATGCCCCGAGTGCGGAGGAAGGCTGATGCTCCGCGACGGCAGATTCGGCAGCTATCTGGCGTGCGAGAAGGCCCCGGAATGCGGGCACACCGAGCCGGTTCCCACCGGAGTGCCATGCCCTGTGGAGGGATGCGGGGGCGAGCTGGTGCAGAAGCGGAGCAGAAAGGGCAGGGTTTTCTACTCGTGCAACAGATACCCCGCCTGTGACTTCGCCATGTGGAACAGACCGTTGGCCATGGCCTGCGAACGATGCGGTTTCCCCGTAACGGAGGAATACAGGGGCGGAGTCCGATGCCCGAGGTGCAGGAAGACGATTTCGAAATCCTGACGCTGTTCTGCGAGGAGATGGGAGGAAGGCGCGGCCTCGCCGCCAGGTCCGTGGCGGCCTACCGCTCCGACCTCGAGAGATTCGCTCTTCACAGTCCCGGCTCTCTCGCCCTGGGGCCATCTCTGGACACGATGCGCTCGTTCCTCCGAAGCGAGGTGGGCAGAGGGCTGTGCGCCCGCTCGGTGGCCCGCGAAGTGTCGTCTCTTCGGGCCTTCTGCGGCTGGCTGGTGGAGACCGGGAGGGCGGAGGGGAACAGGGCCAGGCTCCTGACGATGCCCAGGGTTTCGAGGAAACTCCCGGGATTCCTGGGGGTACAGGAAGTGCTGATGGTACTGGAGAGCTACGATACATCCACGATTCTCGGCATGCGCAACAGGGCCGTGGTGGAACTGCTGTACGGGTCGGGGATAAGAGCGTCCGAGGCCGCTTCGGCAAGGCTCTGCGACATCGATCTCGACAGGGGCCTTCTCAGGGTGGTGGCAGGGAAGGGCGGCAGGGACAGGGTGGTACCGGTGGCGGGACAGGCGCTCGCTCCGCTGAGGAACTGGGTGGAGAGACGCCATGAGCTGGCGTCCGGGTTCGAGCCGGGCCCATGGCTCTTTCTGAGCGTAAGGGGCCGACGGCTCGATCCGCGGGACATCAGGAGGATCGTGGACGCGGGCGTCAGGAAGGCGGCTCGGGCTACGGGGGCGACTCCACACACGTTCAGGCACAGCTTCGCCACTCATCTGCTCGACAGGGGGGCGGATCTCAGAGCGGTTCAGGAGATGCTGGGCCACAGCAGCCTTTCTACCACGCAGGTTTACACGCATCTTACAGGCGAGAGGCTTAGGGCGGCCTACCGCAAGGCACATCCCAGGGGGCAGGATTGAACCAGGACAACACGATCTCCAGGACGCTCCGGCTGGACAGGCTGACGGCCGGAGCCGCCGCACTTGCGGCGTTCGCCGTGTATCTCGCCACGATGGCCTGCACGGTCAGCTTCTGGGACAGCGGGGAGTACATCGCGAGCGCCTGGATCGCCGGCATTCCGCACCCTCCGTGCGTGCCGCTCTTCGTTCTCCTGGGTCGCTTCTCCGCCATCCTGCTCCCGTTCATCCCCTCGGTGGCGCAGAGGGTGAACCTGATGTGCGTTTTCTCCGGATCCGCGTCGGTCTTCATCCTCGCCCGGCTGGTACAGCGCTGGTGCCGACGCATGGGATACGACCCGTGGCTCTACAGGCCGATTTCGGTCACTGCCGCTCTCCTGTCGGCCTTCAGTTTCACGGTATGGCAGAACAACAATGCGGCGGAGACCTACGCCGTCTCGCAGTTCTTCGCCGTGCTGACGCTCTGGGTGTTCGATCTCTGGATCGAGAGGAACCTGGCGGGGAAGCCGGGCGACCGCCTGATACTGCTGGTCCTGTATCTCCTCATGCTGGCGGTTGCCGTGCATCTCGCGGCTCTCATCGTGGTTCCCGGCATATCGGTCTACTATCTGCTCAGGGCGATCCGCGGGAAGACCCGGCTGTGGGCGAGCGGAAGGTTCCTCGCGACCGCGCTGGGCCTGATCATCCTCGCTTTCAGCGTCCACCTCTACATGCCCCTGCGCGCCGTTCAAAGGCCCGAGATAAACGAGACTGATCCATCCGAGTGGACGGCCTTCAGGGACGCGCTTTCCAGGGCGCAGTACGGCCAGATGTCCATCCTCGAGAGGAAGGGCCCGTTCCTCGAACAGCTCGCCATGTACGCGAGATACCTCTCCTGGCAGACCGGCAGGCCGGCAGCCTGGGAGAATCACTTCGGGGACGCCGGCGGAGGTCTCCACTTCGCCCTGCGGGTGCTCGTCACCGCAGCCGCCGTATGGGGGGCCTTCGTCATGTGGTCGAGGAACAGGCGGGTCTTCCTGCTGACGGCCACCATCTTCCTGATGGCCAGCCTCTTTTTCGTCATCTACCTGAACTTCAAGACCGGCCCGATAGCCAGCCCCTCGGGCGAGGTCCGCGACAGGGACTACTTCTACGCGGACTCCTTCTCTTTCTTCGCCGTCTTCACCGCCGTCGGGGCGGCTTCAGCCCTCTCGTGGCTCACCAGGAAGCGCTTCGTAATGTGGGGGCTCCTCGCCCTGCCCGTTCTGAGCCTCGGGGCGAACTATCACGAGTGCGACAGGTCGCGCGACATGGTCGCCCACGACTACGGAATCAACCTGCTCGAGTCCTGCAGCGAGGGGGCGGTTCTCATCACGAACGGTGACAACGACACGTTCCCCCTGTGGTTCGCGCAGAGCGTCCTCGGAGTCAGGCGCGACGTCATAGTCAGCAATCTCAGCCTCATGAACACGGACTGGTACGTCGAGCAGCTCCTGGAGAGGGATCCCGGCCTGCTCCCCTTCGGAGAGGCCGGCCTGGTGGACTCTCTCAGGCCGGTCTTCATCTGGGGGCCCCACTTCTTCCACGTCACCGAGTCCGGCTATCCGCTCCTGTCCCGGGGGGACGAACTCCTGCTGAGGTCCGTCTTCGACCAGGCCTGGCCCTGGGCGCTGACGGGAGAGGGACCCGACATCGCCGTACCCTGGGAGGGCAGGGGAATGCAAGGATCCCTGGGGATGCAGGATCTGGTGCTCTTCGGAATGCTCTCGAGACGACAGATCCACGGAAGGGACATCTATCTGGCCGGAACCGTCGCCCAGGACAGCAGGGTCTATCTCGATCCGTACCTCGAGATGGAGGGAATCGCCTTCCGCGTGACCGACAGGCCCTCCGAATGGGCGGTGAATCCCGGGCGCGGATGGGAGCTGTTCGACTCCTACAGGTTCACCGGCCTGGACGATCCTTCAATCTACAAGGACGACCAGGCCGTTCAGCTCATGCGGAACTACGTTTCGGGCTACCACAGGCTGGCCTACTACCATCTGCTCCACGGCGAGGCCGACATGGCGCGGGAGGCACTGGAACGCAGCCGGGAACTCTTCGACGCGGTTCCGGACGAATGGGTGCAGATCCTCCCGTCCCAGAGCCTCATCGAAGCGAGGCTGGCCGACGGCCTGTACGGGCAGGCCGCCGCATCCGAGGTCCTCTACGAGGCGGCCGGCATTCTTACGGACGCTTCGTCACGCCTCCGCTATCCGCGCCTGGCGCAGACCGGCAACCTGCTGACCCAGCTCGCCGGCGACTTCGACAGGGAGGCGCAGTTCTACGAGTTCGTGGATTCGACGGGCTCCGGAACGCCGGGTTCCCGCTGGATGCACATCGAGGTGGCGCTGGGCTTCGGGAACAACATCGAAGCATGGAACAGCATCGAGCAGTGGAGGGCCGACTCGCCGGGCGACCCCGCCCTCGCCAGGGCGGAGGAGGAGATGAGCGCATACATGGATTCGGCCTCGATGGACGGCCGGCTGGACCTCTCCACGGCCGCCGTCGCGACGCTCCTCTCTCTGGCGGACAACCCGGAAGAGCGCAATGCGGAAAACCTCCTGGGGACAGCGATCGAAAAACTCGCCGACGGCAGGGTGATGGCCGCAATATCCCCGTGCTCCGCAGCGGCTGGAATGATCACGGATCCGGCACAAGCCCGCCTCGTCGAGTACTTTGTCGAGAGAGTGCTGGAAGATCCCGACAGGGCCGTGCGTAGGGCCGCCTGGTTCGTACTCGAGAGGAACAGGGTTCAGGCGCCCGTGCTGGCCTGGCAGTGCGCAAGGCTGGACGAGCCTGCCATGTGCTTCGTCGCGCTTTCTTCTGATCCGGATCTGGAGTACGCCGCCGAGGCTCTGCTGGCGGACCCCGGGGGCTATGTCGGATCGCTCCCGAAGCCAGGCTCGGGCTCCGGTGCCGCCGCATGGGTCGCGCGGCTTGGCGGGTGACGGCATGACCTGGAGAGCCACGACGATAATCGGGATCGTCCGCGCGGGGCGGGCCGCCATGGCCGCCGACGGGCAGGTAAGCTTCAACGACACGATCATCAAGAGCACGGCGAGGAAGATCAGGAGGCTCGCGGAAGGCACCGTTCTGGCCGGGCTGTCCGGCAATGGCGCCGACGCATTCGCCCTCCTCGAGAAGCTCGAGGAGCACCTCGAGGCATCCAGGGGAAGCCTCATGAGGGCGGCGGTCGAACTCGCGCGGGAGTGGCGGCAGGACAAGTCGATGAGGGAGCTCAACGCTATCATCGCCGCCGTGGACAGGGAGCGATCCCTGCTGATCACGGGGGGAGGGGAGATCCTGGAGCCGTCCGACGGCATAGTTGCCGCAGGATCGGGCCATGCCTACGCCCTGGCCGCGGCAAGGGCGCTCTCGGCTCATACGAGGATGACACCCGCGAGCATCGCCCGGGAGAGCATCGCCATCGCGAGCGAGATCTGCATCTACACGGGCGGCTCGATACAGCTCGAGGAGCTGTGACGGTGGATCGGAACTTGACCCCCTCGGAAGTCGTGCTCTGGCTGGACAGGCATGTGATAGGCCAGGACAGGGCCAAGCGCGTGGTGGCGATCGCCCTCCGCAACAGGCACAGACGCAGGTCCATCCCGGAGCCGATGCGCTCCGAGATCGTGCCTTCCAACATCATCCTCATCGGTCCGACCGGGACGGGAAAGACGGAGATAGCCCGGCGGATGGCCACCCTGGTCGGGGCGCCCATGGTTAAGGTGGAGGCCACCAAGTACTCTGAGACCGGGTATGTCGGCCGGGATGTCGAGAGCATGGTGAGGGATCTCGTCAGGCAGGCCGTCAACCAGTGCGCCAGAACAGAGAGATCCGGAAAGGCGGAGGCGGCCCGAGAAAAGGCCGACAGGATGGTCGCCGGGGCGCTGAGAGCATCGGATCCGTCACTGCCCGGCGAGAGCGCCCTTCTCGAGTCCATCAGATCGGGGCTCATGGACGACGTCGAGGTTGAGATCCCGGTGAGGGACGACAGGAGCAGGCTCGACATACTCATCCCCGGCTCGGGGATCGATCAGGAGGGCGCGGACGCTTTCAGGGAGATGATATCCAAGCTGACCGGGACGCGCAGGAGGCGCTCCCGCATGAAGGTCCGGGAAGCCAGGGAACGCGCCATGGAGGAGGAGCTCGAGCGGCTCGTGGAACAGGGGGACCATGTCGCGAGGGCTCTCGAACTGGCTCAGGAGGAGGGCATCATCTTCATTGACGAGATCGACAAGATCATCGGTGCGGAGGGCGGGACCGGGCCCGACGTGTCGCGGTCGGGAGTCCAGCGGGACCTGCTGCCGATAGTCGAGGGAACCGTGGTACAGACCAGATACGGTCCCGTGAGCACCAGCCACATCCTGTTCATCGCGTCGGGCGCGTTCCACGGAACGAGCCCCTCCGACCTCATCCCCGAACTCCAGGGCAGGTTTCCCCTCCGCGCGGAACTCGATCCGCTCACCGAGGACGACCTCTACAGGATTCTCACCCAGCCCGAGCACTGCCTTCTTTCCCAGTTCAAGGCACTGCTTGAGGCCGACGGCGTCAGTCTGGAGATCGACGACGAGGCCTGCAGGGCGGCCGCCCGAACCGCAATGCAGCTCAACGCCTCCGGCGAGGACATAGGAGCGAGGCGCCTCAGACCGGTGATGATGCACCTGCTCGACGACTGTCTCTTCGGAGCTCCGGACAGGGTGAAAGGGAGGGTGAGGATATCTGCCGATTCCGCGTCGAGGAGCCTGGCCGAGCTTGCCGGCGACGAAGCCGCGGAACATTATATATTGTAGTTTTCGAGATTTCTGACGGGGGGGTGCGATGCACAGAACGGGCGACGAAGTAGCTTACAAGATCGTCTACTACGGTCCCGGCCTCTCCGGCAAGACCACGAACCTGAGGCGCGTCAGGGACTTCGTCGCACCGGAGAACCGCGGGCGCCTCGTGACCCTCTGCACGCGCGGCGAGAGGACGGTCTTCTTCGACTTTCTCCCTGTGAACTTCGCCTCCATCGGCGGAACCAACGTGCGCCTCCACCTCTACTCCGTTCCGGGGCAGGCCTACTACGCCCTTTCCAGAAGGGTCATTCTCGACGGCCTCGACGGGCTGGTCTTCGTCGCGGACAGCCAGATGGAGAGAATGGACGCAAACCTGGACACGATGGAGGACCTCGAGAACAATCTGCAGACATTCGGACTCGGGCTCTCGATGATCCCCGTCGTGCTTCAGTACAACAAGCGTGACCTGCCAGGCATCACCCCGGTGGAGCAGATGGATTCTCAGCTCAACAGGCACGGCTGGCCGGTAGTCGAAGCGGTCGCACTCGGCGGCGGAGGACCAGCGGAAACGCTCAAGATCATCGCCGCGATGATGGCTCGCCGACATGCCCGGCTCGGCACCTGACAGGATCTCCCCCGGCGTCATACCGGCGGCTTCGCTGCTTCTGGCTCTGACCGCGGCGGCCTTCGTCCTGCGAAGCTGGTTTTCCACGGGCGTCCTTCCTCCTCCTCCCAGGATGCAGGGGGAGACCACCCAGGCCTTCAGATACACGCAGATGGTATCGAACGGGGAGGACATCCCGGCCGTGGACTCGCTCGTCATGTATCCCGGCGGAATGAGGACCGGGGAGAACTCGATCTTCGAGGAATACCTGGCCGGATGGCTGCACAGGCTCGTGGGCGGGGATTTCCAGCGTTTCCTCCGGTTCTTCTGCCTGGCGTTCCCGCTTCTTTCCCTTCCCGGGATATTCCTGTGGCTCCGCGTATCCGGCATGGGCTTCCGCAGATCGCTGCTCTCGGCACAGATCTACGGGTTCTTCCTGCCGGCCGTGCTGAGGGCCCGCGGCGAGTCTTTCTACAGGGAGACTGTCGCAATGCCCCTCCTCGTGCTCACAGGTCTGCTCTCCGAGGCGGCGATGAGGAGCCGGGGGGGATGGAGGGCCTGGATTCTCTCCCTTGCCGCCCCCGCGGCTCTCTTCGCCTCGCTCGCGGCGTGGAAGGTTTCGACCTTCCTGGCGCTTCTGCTCCTTTTCTACATCCTCGCCAGGAACTCGGCGGGAAGCGTGCCCCGTCAGCTACCTGCGCTCGCGGGAGCGTCATTCGTGCTGGCATCGCTCCTCCTGAGCCACATGCGGAGCGACGGGGCCGCCACGTCGCCCGCGATGGCCGTGGCGGTTCTCCTGATACTGTCGTCCGCCGTCAGATGGCGGTTCATGCCGTTTGCCGCCCTGGCGCTGGCCGCCGTCGCGGCGGCATTGGGTTCGTCAGGCGCCACGGGCCACGTGACCGGCGTGCTCGAAGCGAAGCTGAGGTTCATGCTCATGCACCCGGCGGATCCCGGCAGACTCTCTCCGGACGCCCGCCTCTTCTGGGTGGCTGGATATGAGACGCCTTCGCCGGGACAGGTCATCCTCCTGTTCGGGATCCCGCTCGTGGCTGCGGTATTCGGTGCGAGGCGCCTGTGGGAGAGCGGCCCCGGCCTGATCGGATGGCTCCTGCCGGCATCGCTTGCGGGATATGTCGTGTTCGACAGGCTGCACGTCCTGCTCGCCGTCGCCATCGTTCCGGCGATGGTGACGGCCACGCGGAGATCCTGGAAGCTCCTGGCTCTATCAGCCGCGCTGGGGCTCGAGGCAGCTGCGGCTCCGTACGCGGCCGACGTCCTCTCGGGAGCCGGCCTCCCGCCTTCCGGCAGACCGTCTCTCCTCACAGAAGCCGAGCTTGGGCCGTTCCTCGGGTGGCTTCAGCGGGAAACCGGCCGGGACGAGCCCGTCCTCTCGTACTGGCACCTGTCCGGACTGATCTCCGCCTACGCCGACAGGCCCGTCGTCACCCATACGTTCTTCGAGAGCGAAGCGAACAGGCGGACGATACAGGAGTTCGCAGGGAAGCTCTTTCAGCCGGAGGACAGCCTCGTATCGTTCATGGAGTCTAGAAGGTGCAGTCTGGTGGTGTACCAGGCCGACTTCCTGCTGGACAGGTCGAGCGGAGGAGTCATGTACCTGGCGGGCCTGCTCGACCCTCCGCCGGAATGCGCAGCCCTGTGCATGCACTATCATCCGGAGAGACTCCGGAGACTCGCACTGGTCTATCAGGGCCCGTCGCTCAGAGTCTTCTCTCTGAACATGCCCCCGGAAGATTCCCTGACACCGCAGCCGCTCTTCGACCGGCGCCACGCAAGGATTTTCGACGATTACGACAAGGCCCTCGCCCTGGTATCCGATCCCGTGCTCACCGCCCTGGAGCTCGCCGGGGCAGGCCGCTCGAACATGGCCCCCGATCTCCTCTCGGCCTCCCTATCCGTCTTCGCCTCTTCCGGCGGGGGGGTAGACGCCGGGGTGGCGCTCCTGCAGGAGCTCACGCGACTCCACCTCCAGGGCCTCTATTCGATCGACAACCTGGCCGCCGACTTCAGGGTGTACCAGTCGGCATGGGGGCCCGATCCGGAGCTGACGGCCGACCTGGGAACCCTCTACGAATCCGCCGGAAGGATGGAGGATGCCGCGGAGGCGTACGCGAGTGCGCTCGCCGAGGCCCCCTGGCTGGAAGCCGCGGCGGAAGGCCTGCGGAGGATCGAGGCCGCGGAAGGGCGCGAGGCGGGGCCGTGAAGTTCTGCAAGATGAGCGGCTCCGGCAACGACTTCATCGTCGTGGACAACACCGATGGAAGCCTCGACGGCATTCTCGACCCCGGCATGATCAGCGGGCTGTGCAGGAGGGGGCTGGCCATCGGAGCCGACGGCCTGCTGGAGCTCCTGAGATCTCCGGTGGCGGACTTCGCGATGAGATACTACAACAGCGACGGACACCCCGCCTCGATGTGCGGAAACGGCGGCAGGTGCATCGCCAGGTTCGCACTGGACCGTGGAGTCGCGGGTCCGGGACTCGTGACCTTCACGAGCGACAGCGGAATCCACAGGGCGCTGGTCGACTCCTCCTGGAGAGTCAGGCTCTGGATGACCGAGCCGCGCATTTTGGCGGGCGCCGGGAAGCTGCGCCTGGATGACGTCGGCATCGTCGCGGGCCTGGCCGACACGGGAGTTCCCCATCTGGTCGTGGAACACGAAGATCTCCGGGACGGGGTCTTCGAGAGAGTGGCGCCCATCCTCAGGAGGCATGCTGCGGCCGGGCCGGCCGGAGCCAATGTGGATTTCGTGAGCTCCGGCAGGGGTAGGCTCGAAATGCGGACCTGGGAGCGGGGAGTCGAGGGCGAGACGCTTGCATGCGGAACGGGCGCGGTAGCCGTCGCACTCCTGCTGTCGCAGGCCGGTCGAGCGAGCCTTCCCGTCGAGATACTGACGAGGGGCGGGCTCGAACTCGCAGTCGGAAGAGACGAGAAAGGCTGGTGGCTCGAAGGCGAGGCCAGGATAGTCTACAGGGGCGAGACCGTCGCGCCGCGGGTTGACGGTGACTGACCGGTGACCTATCAAATACCCCCTGTCGGAGCGGGCATAACTCAGCTGGTAGAGTGTCAGCTTCCCAAGCTGAAAGTCGCGGGTTCGAATCCCGTTGCCCGCTCCATGCCGCTTCTCGCGCTGCTGGCCTCGGTTCTGGTCATCGCAGGCGTCTCGAGCGGGAGCGTCCAGGCCGGCGACTCCCTCGAATGGGTTCTCAGAACGGGCGGCATAACGGACCGTCAGCTCGCACCAGGGCATCAGGCCAGGCAGATGCTGAACCTGATCGACAGGTTCGGTCCCGATTTCGATACCGCCGGCTACAGACCCCCCTATGCCACTCCCTCCTCGGTTCCGGAGATCCTGGTGTCGGAAGGCGTGGACATGGAACGCGCCCTGCGTGAGAGGCTGCTGGCGGGTGACAGGACGGCGCTCGTCCCGCTTGTTCTTTTCCTCGTCGGATCGGGCTGCATAGAACGCGCCGAAGCCTGCATGGAGGGGATGGGCATCCTCCTGCCGGCCAACAGGCGGGATCTGGCACTGGCTGCGGCCTGGTTCGGAAGGCATGACCTGTACAGCTACGCTGTCATGCTCCCGGAGCCCCCGCCGGACCTGGAGGGCGACGATTACGGCCCGACCATCGCCACGGTTATCGCCGCGGGATGGATGTCCCTCGCCCCGGGAGGAGGATTCCTCGGCAGCGAGCTCGTTTCCTCCGAGGATCTGGAGAGGCTCTCCGCGAGATTTCCCGGGCTGTCCATGCCCGAGGGACGGGACTGGGTGGCGGTCAGCGAACTGGACTCGATGTTCTCGACGGCGGGTGTGCAGGATGCCAGGTGAATCCACGTCTTCGACGCCTGCGGCTGCAAGGAGGGGGATCCATCCCCTCCCCGCGGCCCTGAGCGGTGCCCGGCTGGCCGCGGCGCTTGTCATGATCCTCTCCATCCATCTGGGTCTGACTCCCGTCGCGCTTTTCTGGCTGGTTCTCGGAGCCGCCCTCTCGGACTATCTCGACGGCTGGCTGGCCAGACGCATCAGGAGATGCAGCTATGAGGGCAAGATCCTCGACTTCCTGGCGGACAAGGTGTTCCTGGCCGTATCCCTGCTGGTGCTGTCCATCGCGGGCGCTCCTCACACGGCCATCGTGGCTCCGGTGGTCGCCGGCTACCACCTGGTGGTCCTTCTGGCCACGACCATCGTCTCCTGGGGAACGGGCAGGCCGCTGATCGCAGTTCCGACCGGAGAGAAGCTGGTCCACATCTTCAGCTATGTCCTGGCCTCCTCCGCCGCGGGCGCATCCGCATTCACGGGGAAGGGCGTCTATCTCAAGATCGCGGAAGTTTCGGGCTACCTCACTCTGGCCGCCGTCGTCTTCGGCGCCGCTGGCTACCTGAGGCTGGTCAGGCGCCTTCTCGTGAGGTTCCCGAAGTGACGGCGCTGATCTTGGCGGCCGTACTGGCCGCAGGAGCACTCGAGCTCGAGGAGGGCGGAGAGCTGGCGCGGGCCGGGGCGGCCTGGCAGGAGAAGGGCGACCTGCAGGGCCAGGCGAGAATCCTGGGCAGGCTCTTGGAGGAGGCGCTCTATGCCGGGCATGCGAACAGGGCCGAGTGGCTGATCGAGGATCTGGAGGCCATCGGCTGCGACAGCTCCCTCGTCCTCTACTGGAGGGCGCGCCTTGCATGGACCTGCGGCCTCGAGAGGCTTGCGGTCGAATGGCTCGGGCGCGTCGAGGGGGAGCCCTGGCTCGAACACCGCGCCGCCGGGACGGCTTTCGTGTATCGCGGGATGGGCGAGGATGCGTGCGCCGAGCTGACTGCATCCCTGCGCGAAGGGAACACCCGCCGCCGGCGCTTCCTGAGCGCGGTCGACCTCTGCTTCGCCCTCCTCCAGGCCGGAAGGATCGAGGATGCGCTGGAACTCTCCTCTCTGATGGCCGACTCCTTTCCCGGCGAAGGGCTCGCCGCGTATTCCCGGGCGATGACCCTCCATGCCGCCGGGTCAGACGGACAGGCCGTCCCCATCCTGCAGTCGCTTGCCGGACAGGAGGCAGTGGATCCAGCGATGGCCGATCTCGCCCGGGGCCTCCTGGAGGTCATATCCCGATGAGACTGCCGCTTCTTTCCCGCTGGATGCCGAAGCTGCACAAGGCGGATTCCCCGGCGTTCGCCTTCCCGTCGGCGCTCGAAGCCCCTTCCGCGATCGCCGTCGTGGTCGGTACCGAGCCGGGCGACATCTGGGCCGGTCTGCTCCTCATGAACAACCTGATCAGGCATTACGCCTGCGCCGAGATCACCGCGGTGGTTCCGGAGGAGGAGCTGGATCTCCTCAACCTCCTCCCGAGGCTTCCGCTCGCTTCTCCCTACGGGCGCGACAGGATCGCCGTCGGGGAGCGCTGGAAAGGGTGCGCCGGAGACGGATCCGTCGCATTCTGCGTATCCTCGGGCAGGGCCGCCTCCGGCCTGCTTCAGAGAACCGGCGCCCGGGTGAGGGTTTCCGCAGTCCGAACGGCATCCGCCAATCTCGAAGTCAGGCTGTCCCCGAGGCCGGTTCCCGAAACCGTCCACGGAATGTGCGAAGCCTTGGGGATATCCCCGGACAGATCCTGGAAGCCGGTCTCCCTGCCGGACGACTCGGCCAGGGCTTCGGAGATCCTCGCGCCTGTCTCCGGCCGGTCCCTTCCCTATATAGCCGCAGACGGCGGAATGCTGCGGGTCATGAGGCGATTCGGCGCCGAGATCCCGCTCCGCGTGGTCCAGGTCTCCGGCCGGGAGAGCGCGGTAGCCTCCGAGGGGCGTGCCGTGAGGGCCGCGGTAACGGCTGGGGCATCGGCGGTCCTCGCCGATACCAGGGGGCTCTGGGCCGAGGCCGGCGCCTTCGGCGTGCCGGTGGTAGGTCTCGACAGGAGGGGATCGTTTCCCGACTGGGGCAGGGAGCCCGCCCGAAGCGCCTCGGACCTCTCTGCTCAATGGACCACCCTGCTGAGGCAGGGATGGTGATGAACCGCCTGCTGGTACGGGTCCCGAACTGGCTGGGCGACCTCGTCATGAGCCTGGAGAGCCTGTCAGGGCTCGCGTCGAGGCATCCGAGGACCACATTCTGGGCGCACCGGCGCGTCGCGGGCCTCCTGCCGGTGTTCTTTCCCGGGGTTCCGCTGATCGCAGCCCCGGACAGGCCTGGGCGGGGCGAGTACGACTCCCTGCTGCTTCTGACGGACTCCTTCAGATCGGCCCTGGAGGGCTTCACCGCCGGGATACCTGTGCGCATGGGTCATTCAACGCAGATGCGAAGGCCTCTTCTCACAAGGACGCTCCGCCCGCTGAAGGGAAGGGGGCACCATCACTCGCTCGACTACGCCAGGCTCTGCAGGCTCGCGGATGAAGAACCATCGTCCGTTCCCGCACCTTCGGCAGAGCCGTCGGGCTCTCCGCACATCGCGGTCTTCGCAGGGGCCGCCTTCGGTCCGGCGAAGCGCTGGGGCGGCTTCGCCGAGGTTTCGAGCGTGCTGTCGAACGAGCTGGGGATCCCTGCGGTGTTCTACGGCCGGCCCTCCGAGGCCGGCCTGCTTTCCAGCCTGGCCGCGGATGTCCCCGGTTCCGTCGTGAAAACCGATCTCGACCTCCCCGCGCTCTGTTCCGAGCTTCTCTCGGCGGTCGAGGCCCTCGGGAACGATTCCGGGGGTATCCATCTCGCCGCGGCGCTGGGAGTGCCTTCGGTCGCGGTCTTCGGCTCGACCTCCCCGGAGTGGACTGCCCCGCGAGGCCGTCTCACGGCTTCGGTCGCCCCGGAGATGGAGTGCTCTCCCTGCTTCAGACGTGCATGCTCATCCGTTCCGGCCCCCTGCCTCGCTTCCGTGAAGCCGGAGACGGTCCTGGAGGCATGCAGAGCTCTTCTCGGAAGGGCTTCGGAGGTTTCGTGAAGCTCCTTCTGGTGGACTCGATGGGCGTCCTGTACAGGGGACACTTCGCGATGATATCGAATCCCCTCAGGGCTCCCGACGGCACAGTCACCAGCGGGCTCGCCCACATGCTGAACGAGATCCAGAGCCTGGTGGCCAGGCATTCCCCGGAGTTCGCCGCCGCCGCATTCGACCACCCGGGGCCAGGCTTCAGGAACGCGATCTACGAAGAGTACAAGGCCAACAGGCCGCCCATGCCCGACGATCTGGCGCCTCAGGCGAGAGCCGCCCCGGTCCTGCTCGAGGCGATGGGCATCCCCGTACTGAGGAGAGAGGGATTCGAGGCCGACGACCTCATCGCATCGGCGGCGGCCGCCGCCCGCATCAGGGGGATCGAAGTGCTCATACTCTCCTCCGACAAGGATCTGCTCCAGCTCGTTGAAGACGGAGTCACAGTCTTCCAGCCCGGGAAGCCCGGAAGGGCGGCGAACAGGGTAGGGCCCGCGGAGGTTCCCGCCGTCATCGAGGTCGAGGCAGGCCAGGTCGCCGACCTGCTCGCCCTCGCGGGCGATTCCAGCGACAACGTACCCGGAGCCAGGGGCATAGGCCCCAAGACCGCCGCGAAGCTCCTTGCGGAGTACGGCAGTCTGGAGGCGGTGTATGCCTCGATCGAATCAATCTCCCCGCCTTCGCTGAGGAGACGTCTCGTCGAGGGCCGGGATGCGGTGATGCTCAGCCGGAGGCTCGTGGAGCTCAGGAGGGATGCCCTGCCCGGGCTGGACATCGAGTCCCTCAGACCCTCGAGGCCGGATCCTGCGGCGATCCCCATGCTCGAGAAGCTCGGGCTGAAGAAGGCCGTGGAGCGGCTGACGTCCGTCAGATCCGCCGCGCCCCCGCCGCCTTCTCCGGACGGAGCCTCCGCCGGAGCGGGGCTGCCGGACGATCTCGAGGAAGTGTCAGGCATGGTGGCCGTAGAGCTCGTGAGACCGCCTTCCGACATCAACATGGCCCCCGGCGGATTCGCGGCGGCCTGGGCGCCCGGCCGCTCCAGGATCCTCGACATCTCGGTGCAGAGCGACTCGGCTTTGCTCCGAGGACTCGCGGGCAGGGCGGGGCTGGCCTCCACAGATCTGAAGCCCGTCCTCCACGGCCTGGCGAGCTGCGGGATAGACTGGGTGAGGCAGGAGCACGACCTGTCCCTTCTCGATTACGTCCTGTCCCCGGGTCCGGCGGAGCCGGCGCCAGAGGAAGCTGACGGGGCCCATGCCGCATCGCGCGGGACGCCCGCTGTCCGCGCAGTTCCGCAGGATCCGGGGGAGAGGGCCCTGGCCGCCCTCGCGGGCTGCCTAGATTCGACGAAGGCCCTGGAACGTGACGCCCGGCTCCTTGCTCTCTACAGGGACGTAGAGCTCCCCCTGGCACGGATACTCGTCGCCATGGAGAGGAGGGGAGTGGCCCTCGACATGGAAGCCCTCGGTGCTCTGAGGCGGGAGTTCTCCGAAGCGCTCTCGGAGATCGAACAGCGGGCGGGCGACCTCGTGGGGACCAGAGTCAACCTCAACAGCCCGTCGAAGGTCTCCGCTGTGCTCTTCGAAACGCTGAAGCTGCCCAGGCTCAGAAAGACCGGAGGGGGAGCCGATTCGTCGAGCATCACAGTGCTCCAGAGCCTGAGGGGACGCCACCCCTTCGTCGAGGCGGTGATCGAGCACAGGGAGCTCGCGAAGCTCCTCTCGACCTACGTGGAGAGGCTTCCCGGATTCGTCTCGGCGGTTACGGGCCTGATCCACACGAGGTTCAACCAGGCCGTCACCGCGACAGGAAGGCTCAGCTCCAGCAACCCCAACCTCCAGAACATCCCGATAAGGACCGAGCGCGGCAGGCGGGTCAGGAAGTGCTTCAGGGCAGGCGGGGCGGACGAAGTGCTCGTCAGCCTCGACTACTCTCAGATAGAGCTCCGCATACTGGCCCACATGGCCGGCGAGGGGAGGCTCAGGAGCGCCTACCGCTCCGGCAGGGACATACACTCCGAGACCTCCATGGCCGTCTTCGGCGACGCATCCTTCGAGCACAGGCGGAAGGCCAAGGAGGTGAACTTCTCGATCGTGTACGGGATCACGCCGCACGGGCTGGCCCAGAGGCTGGGCATCTCGAGGGACGAGGCCGCCGGGATCATCAACCGGTACTTCGAAACCTATCCGGAGGTCGAGGAGTTCTACAGGAGATGCTTTTCCGAAGCCGAGGCGGCCGGCGAGACCAGGACTCTCCTGGGCCGCAGGAGGTTCTTCCCCGATCTCGCCTCGTCGAAGGGGAGCGTCAGGAAGGGCCTGGAGCGGATGGTCATGAACACCACCATCCAGGGATCCGCCGCGGACATGATGAAGCTCGCCATGATCAAGGCGCATGCGCGGATCGCCCGGGAAATGCCGGAAGCAGGTCTCGTCCTGCAGGTCCACGACGAGCTGGTCGCGGCCTGTCCCCGGGAAGCCGCAGGGGAGCTCACGGAGATGCTGAGGAACGAGATGGAGTCTGCCGCCTGCCTCGAGGTGCCTCTTGCAGTGGAGTGCGGCAGTGGATCCAACTGGCTGGAGGCGGGTCACTGACATGAATCGGATCCTCGCATGTGCAGCCTGCCTGGCGGCGGTTCTGTCCGCGGTCTCCTGCCGGCGCGGCCCCGATGGACCGAACGTGGTGCTGATAATCCTGGACACCGTGCGTGCCGACCATCTCTCGTGCTACGGATACCGGCGCGCCACCACGCCGTTCATAGACAGCCTGGCCGGTGCGGGAACCCTTTTTCTCCGATGCCAGTCCCAGAGTTCGTGGACCCTTCCGGCGGCAGCCTCGATTCTCACCGGGCTATCGCCCCGCGAGCACGGAGCCGGCTTCAGGGGAGGGGCCTTCTACGGGGTGGATCCGGCAATAGAGTATATGCCGGCGGCCTTCCATTCCGCCGGGTACGCGACGGCGGCCTTCGTGAACGTGGTCTTTCTCTCTGAGGACTTCGGCTTCCACCGGGGGTTCGATCATTTCGACTGCCGGGGATTCGCCGGAGCAGGGAGCGATCGAAGGGCCGCCGAGACGACGGAGGCGTTTCTCGCGTGGCTCGACACATCGCCAGGAGTTCCGTTCTTCGCTCTGGTACACTTCTACGATGCGCACATGAAGTACGAGCCGCCGCCCCCCTGGGACTCCATGTTCACCGATTCCTCCTACGAAGGCGAGTACGACTCCGGATGGGGCGGCGTTCAGCGGCTGGTGGCCGTCAACGCCGGAGAAGAGGTGATCCCGCCCGAGGGTCTGGAGAACCTGATCGGCCTCTACGACGGCGAGATCGCCTTCACGGATGCGGCCGTGGGAGTGCTTCTCGAAGGGCTCAGGAGCAGGGGGCTGTCGTCGAACACGGTTGTGGTCGTAGTCGCCGACCACGGCGAGGAGTTCATGGAGCACGGCTTCATAGAGCACGGCAACAATCTCTTCCAGACCAGCGTCCACGTCCCTCTCGTCATTTCCGGGCCCGGATTCGACAAGGGAGTGGAGTGCGACGCTCCCTGCTCCCAGATGGACATATTCCCCACGCTCGCGTCGGTCTGCGGACTCGAGACCTCCGGCGGGCTCCCCGGCGGAGATCTGCGCAGCGCGGCGGGCGGAGGCTGGATTCCGGCGAGCGGCATGCTCTGGAGGGCCGATGACATGGCCTCGGTCACGGGGGAGGGGCGGAAGGTGATCTGGATTCCCGGCGACAGCACGGCCGTCGTTTACGATCTGGAGGCGGATCCGGGCGAGATTTCGCCCTTCCCCGCGGACGAGGAGGATCTGTCCGCGGTCACTGCCTACTGGGCCACGCCCGCACTCGGCAGACCCGCCCAGGTCACCTTCAGGGAGACTGTTGACAGGGCTCTGAGGGGGCTCGGATACATTAGGTGACCGAATCCTCGGGAGGTTCGAGATGACCACATTCACATCCAGGTTCCTCGAGAGGCGCGACCTCGTCTCGTTCCTGTCCGGCCAGCTTCTGGGATTCGCCCTGGACGAGTTCTTCGATGGGGCCTATCTCGGCGCCTTCGATTCCGACGGCAGCCCGGCAGGCTTCATATACGCCGGGCACCCCAGGTCCGATGGAGAGATCCTGATAGGGGTGCCGCATCCCGCCCATGGCCGGACGTCCAGTCCGGAGCTCGACGCGTTCCTGGTGGCCGAGGCAACCCGCAATGCCTCCTCGAAGAGCAGCCTCGTAGTGGCCGCCGTCTATTCGGACCAGACGAAGGAGGAGAGGATAGCTCTCCAGGAGATCTATCGGAACCTCGGCTTCAGGTACTGCCGGGACAGCACCATCCTCACGCGCACCCTCGAGGACCTGCCGGATCCCCCAGAGCTGTTTTCCGAGAGCATAGACGAGGCGGGGGACGACCTGTTCGTATCCGTAGCCTCGGCCTGCGCCAGGGGCACCGGATGGGGCGAAGTGGACTTCGCGGGGTACATCCCCGCCTGGCGCAGGAGCGCGAAGTTCGATCCTGAGCTCTTCAGGCTGGCGCGAATGGGCGGCCAGCCGGCAGGCGTGCTGCTCGCCCGCGTGGACAAGCTGGATCCGCGCGAGGGAGCCTTCTACTTCCTCGGCATCATGCCCCACGTGAGGGGGAGGGGGATCGGCAGGGCGCTTCTCCTCAAGGGTCTCCACCTCCTGAGGGAAAGGGGTGTGGTGCGGACCCGTCAGACGATACCGTCCGGCGAGGGGCCCTCGCTGAGACTCCTGGAGAACGCCGGCTATCAGATGGTGGAATGGGCCCGGTTCTTCCAGCTCGAGGCGCCCGGCGCATCGCACGGGAGCCCCATACCCGGCCGCTGACCCCTGTTCCGGCGGGTCCGCCTGCGAAGCGTTGACCGGTCCCGTTTCGCGCACGCATTCCGCGCAAGCGGCGCCGGCGACGCATCGAGTTCGCGGCGTTACGGGTCCACGGTGAGTTCCAGGCAGGAGACGCCCATTTCCCGTTCCAGGACGGCGGCCAGCTCGAGCCTGGCCTCCGCGGATCGGCAGACGAGCTGGGCCGATCCGTCGCCCTGGGATCCAACGCCCTTTCCCCCGAAGGCCAGTGTGCGCGACGCGCGGTGCGAGAGCACTGCGTGGAGCTTCGGCGCCGCGAGCTCCGACGGGCATTCCGGTGCGACGAGGGAGTCGAAGACAGACTGGGCTTCGGTCATCAGCGCTCCCAGGCCTTCCGCATCGCCCTGCTCGAGAGCGGACTCGGCTCTGTGGAGCATCGAGAGGTTCAGGGGGCCGAGCGCTCTCCGGATACCTTCGCGCCCCGCAAGGAAGGCCGCGTTGAGATCCGCCAGGATCCTCCTGGTGTCCTTTCCCGCATGGAGATCCACGATGAGCAGATGGATGCGCCCGGACGGCCTGATCTCCCTGATGCTCATGCTGTCTCCGTCGAAGTTCAGGATGACGGGCACGCTGCCGTATGCGCACGCCTGGTCCATTCTGCCGCAGGAGGAGCCCGTGAGCAGCTCGCCGAGGTAGGCCAGCTCCATCTCCTCGCGTATGGACAGGCCGAGCGAATGCATCCTGTCGAAAGCTCTCGCGGTCAGGACGCAGACCGCGGCCGAAGAGGACAGCCCCTTCGCGAGAGGGAGGGTCCGGCGGTGTATCTCGAGCCCGAGACCCAGGCCGGGGAACCGCTCCAGAACCAGGGCGGCCACACCGGCCGCGTAGGAGTCGAAGCCGGCCGACCGGGCGATCCTGCGCAGAGCCCCTGGATCCGCCGGATACTCGACTGGAGGCCGCCTCCGACCGTCGGGACCGATCTGCGACAGGGCGAAGATCCCGTGTGCATCCGAAGCCCTCGCGTAAAGCCCCTGGTCGGTCCCCACCACGAGGCACTCACCCGGTGTCAGGGAAGGGTCCGAGCGCCTGTGCCCGCCCGCCCAGTCCGAATGCTCGCCGAAGAGACAGAGGCGCCCCGGCGCGAATAACTCCACTGCGGCACTCATCCCTCGTCCCCGTGTGCGGGGAGGAGGCCCAGAACTCCCAGCTCATCCGCCTCGGTTCCAAGGCCGGACTTCTCGAGTGTCTCCCTGGTGGGGCGCCCGGTGGCTCTGTCCCAGCCCCTGAGTGCGTAGTACTCGTCCATGACGGAACCGAACGAACCGGCGTCGAGCCTCCGCCTCTCGCCGATCAGGGGATTCACCAGGTATTCCTCCTCCTCGAAGTATGGGACGAGGGACTCGTCGTCGGCCCTGCACCTCGAATGGTTCCTGACATGGAACGCACGCTCGAGCTGTATCACCCTGTCGGACGCGGCTTCCATCTCGCGGTCGTCCCAGTCCATGCCCGTGAGCGCGGCGAACATGTTCCTCTCGAAGGAAGGCCCCTCCATGTCGCCGGCTCTCGCGAAGTTGTCGGGCGTCTTCACGGAGTAGATCCGGGGGAATACCTGATCTCCCACCGGAAGAGAGTCCTTCATCACGGAACGGTTGCCCTCCCACCACGCCGGAAAGGCCTTCCCCGAGTAGCCGCCCAGGGGGTCGGCGGATGCGGTGGTGCCATACACTCTTGCTGACACCTCCATGATCCTGGACCACTCCAGACCGTGGTATGGGGAGCATATCCTGCTCCACCCCATTATGTTCTGAGCGTATCCATGGGCGCTGGAGATCGGATCGCGCGTATCCACCGCCCACTGCACCGCGCTGACCACCCAGTAGGGGAAGAAGACGTAGTTGATCCTGTCGCCGTGACCGTCCCAGTGGCCTGCGTAGCCCCAGGCCGGGAAGAGCTGCCTCATCCTCGAGTGCCCCAGCCCGAGTATGTCGCAGGCGCGCACGATGCCCTCGGCGAGCGCGGACCTCACCTCGCCCTGCCTCCGCGAAATCCCGGTCAGGAGGTGGGCCCAGAAGGCAGGCGAGTCGAGATCGATCTCCACTCCGTCCACCTCCCGCAGGATGCCGTCGTCGCGCATGTATCTGAGCCACGGCGCCATGCCTATGAGGATCTCCCAGTGGTTCAGGCCCTCGTCGTTGGCTATCTGGCCTATCTCGAATCCTGCCTCGAAGCCCAGCTTCCAGTCGTAGAAGCCGCCCGGCATCCCCGGGAACAGCCCCGCCACGCAGTCCATCTGTCCGGAGAGAATCCTGCCCCGCTGGAGCACCGCGGGGACGGTCGTGTAGAACCGTGCGTCGAAGCACCTCACCGCACAGCCCTCGGTGCAGGCCTGGAACTTCTGACCGTACCTGCAGACCTTCCCGGGGTCGAGCCTCGGCTCGTGCGGCCATCCGTGCGAGCCGTGCGCTTCGCGCCTCACGAGCTCGCACACCTCCGCGAACCGCTGCGGTCTCGCCACGGGGATCGGCCTGCTCCCGCGCACGGCGACCGCCTTGAGATTCTTCGATCCCATGACTGCGCCGAAGCCCCCCTGGCCGGAGGCGCTCTCGGTCTCGGTCGCTGCTATGGCTATCCTCGAAAGCCGCTCACCCGCAGGCCCGATCGCCAGCACCTTCCAGGCGCCGGAAGCTCCGCCCAGCGCCTTCTGAGTTGCGTATATGCCATGTCCCCGGAGATGCCGGGCGTCCTCGATGGTACAACGGCCGTCATCGATGCGGAGTACGGCCGGATCCTCGGAACGGCCCGTGATAACGACGCCGTCGAACCCGGCGTGCTTGAGCTCGGGACCCCAGTGTCCGCCGAACGACGATCTGGTGAACCATTCCCTGGGGTGGCCCTGGGCGGAGATGCCGCATACGGTTGTACGGCCCGAGAAGGGTGCGGCGGTGCCCGCGAGGGGGCCGGCGAGTATCATCAGTACGTTGCCGGGGTCGAACGCGCCCGTGCCGGGACGTATCCCGTCCCAGGCCATGCGCGCCCCGAGAGCCCTGCCCCCGTACCATTCCGGAAGGTAGTCCGAGGTGTCCTGTCTCTCGATGCGGCGGGTGGTCAGATCCACTCTCAGAAGGCTGCCGGCATATCCCCCCCGCGGCGCCATGCCCTTACTCCGAAGGACCGCGTCCGAGCAGCGGATCCTGCTCGCTCGGCGGCATGCCCTCGAAGCCGGCTTCCGGATCATCCGGATCGAGGAACCGGACTGCCCCGAAGGCGCAGGCGGCGGCGCAGCGCGGCGAACCGCCGCAGAGATCGCACTTCTCGGGCCTCCCGGCCGACGGATTCCAGAACATCGCCCCGCAGGGGCAGGCGGCGACACAGGCCTTGCATGATGTGCAGAGCTTCCGGTCCACCGTCCAGGCACCCGTCGTGGAATCCTGCAGGATCGCACCGGCCGGACACGCGGAGGCGCAGGGAGCGTCTTCGCACTGCCGGCACCATGCAAGCCTGTGATCGCCTCCGAAGACATCCACGGCAACCCGTATCACGGCTCCATCCCGGTCCTGCTGGCCCGTGCGGCAGAGCGCGCATACGGTCTGGCAGCAGAGGCAGGCCGTGCATGGAACGGGATTCACGAAGAGCTTCTTCAAGTTGTTCCTCCGCATGGAACGGTTTTCCGGCCGACGGAGATATCCGCAGGGAAAGACCGCCGTCAAGTGAACCCAGGGCGGAACTGCCGTGCGCAGTGCATGGAGAAACGCCTCTTCAATGGCGTGTCGGACGTCGGGGTGACCGGCTTCTGCTGATTCCGGTTCGTGAAACCGCGCACTGCTCGGCGAGGACATTGACACCCCGGCTGCCCCCCCTTATGTACCCGCCCATGAACTTCCTGAGCTTGAGCAGAAGTCACCGTCTGTTCGAAGCCCTGGGCAGGAACTACGAGATCTACTTCCCCTATCCGGGTTACTCGGGATCGAGTTTCACTAATTCCGCCCTGACACCGATACAGAAGGCCGAGCTCGGAGGCGTGAGAACCGTCGATCCCGTGAAGGCCTTTTTCTTCATGGGGCGCGAGAGGGTATCCGACGGCTTCGACAGCGCTCCTCCCGGAACCAGGAC
Source organism: Candidatus Fermentibacterota bacterium (assembly GCA_012523605.1). GTDB lineage: Bacteria > Fermentibacterota > Fermentibacteria > Fermentibacterales > Fermentibacteraceae > JAAYTY01. The sequence goes on along the minus strand of JAAYTY010000044.1, from coordinate 5,223 downwards.
CCGCCCCCTCTGCATTATCGGCGCCAAGGCCTGCGACTTGCAGGGTTTCCGCATACTCGACCAGGTCTTCATGGACCCGGAGTACGGGGATCCGACATACAGGCGTCTCAGGGAGACCAGCCTCGTCATCTCATCCGACTGCACCACGGCGCTGGAGACCTGCTTCTGCACGGCTCTGGGCCTCCAGCCGCATCCGCAGGGCCTCTTCGACCTCAATCTCTCTCCGGTGGACGGCGGGTATCTCGTCGAGGCCGGCTCTGCAAAGGGGCAGGCCGTGCTCGATGCCCATCCCGATCTCTTCGAGGAAGCACCCTCCGGCCTGACCGCGGCAAGGGATGCCGCCAGGTCGGAGGTGAAGGCGATGGTCGAGTCCAACGTCGCGGCGACGGGCACTCCGAACGGGAAGGACTTGGCCGGACGGGTCGTGCATCACTACGATTCGCCGCTGTGGGCCGAGGAGGCCTCCACCTGCGTGGAGTGCGGCGCCTGCAACACCATCTGCCCTACCTGCCACTGCTTCCTCCTGTACGATCAGAAGAACGACAGGGGCTTCAGCCGTTTCAGGGTCTGGGACTCCTGCCTTCTGAACGACTTCGCCCGCGTCGCCGGAGGAGCAAATCCTCGTGAGCGCCTGTGGATGCGCCTGCGCAACCGCTTCGAGAAGAAATTCGAGTTCTTCCCCGCCACCGGGGGCATGATCGCCTGCACGGGCTGCGGAAGATGCACTTCCGCGTGTCCCGGAAAGATCGATATAAAGCGAGTGCTGCGGAAGCTGGCAGGTGACTGAAAAGACCCCGTACTCCTCCGTCGAGTGCGAAGTCCTCGACGTCAAGGTCGAGACTCCCGCCATCAGAACCTTCAAGCTCCGCCCCGTACGCGAGCTTTCCTTCCTGCCCGGGCAGTTCATGCAGGTATCGGTCCCCGGCGTCGGAGAAGCGCCGTTCACGCCGTCTTCCTTCTGCAAGATCAAGGAAACGATAGAGTTCACAATAGTCCGCGTCGGCAGGGTAACCGAGGCCATCCACACATTGAAACCGGGCGACCGGGTGGGCGTCAGGGGGCCCTATGGAAAGGGCTATCCTCTCGACGCATTCCGGGGAAGGGACGTATTCGTCGTGGGCGGCGGAGTGGGCCTCGCCCCCCTGCGCACCCTGATGTACTCGCTGTTCGACATGCGGAAGGATCTGGGCAAGCTGGTCTACCGGGCGGGTTGCCGCACTCCCTCCGACTTCCTCTACTGGGAGGAGATCAACTCCTGGGCGTCGAAACCGGAGCTGGATATGAGGCTCACGGTGGACAGGAGCGACGGGACGCGCGAGTGTGCGGTAGGGCTGGTCACCACGATAATGGACTTCGATGGAGTGGACGTTTCGAAGGCCGTCGGAGTGGCCTGCGGCCCGCCCGTAATGATGAAGTTCGTGACGAAGAGCTTCCTCTCGCTGGGCTTCCGGGACGAGAACATCTACCTGTCCATGGAGAAGAACATGTCCTGCGGCTTCGGCAAGTGCGGGCACTGCCGGCTGGGGAACTTCTACTGCTGCAAGGACGGCCCGGTATTCACGTACGCCGCTATCAAGGAGTTCCCGGGGATATGGGACTAGACAGGGACTGCAGGGACTGCACTTCGGTCGCACAGCTCCACGGCGGCCTGGACCTCTCGAACCCCGCCGGACCTGATGCGAGGCTCTTCATAGACCTGGACATCTGCACGGGCGAGGTGTGCAGGAAGTGCGTGGTCGAGTGCAGCTACCCCTTCCACAGCGGCATGAACAACGGAATGATCTCCGCCATCGAGCTCGCCACGTACTCCCTCGTCTGCCGCAGATGCGAGGAGCCTCACTGCGTGAAGGCCTGCCCCCGCGAGGCCCTGGAGCAGATGGAGGGCCTCGACAGGATGCTAGTGCGTCATGCCATGCGCTGCGTGAACTGCAGATCATGCTCGCATGCCTGCCCCTACGGTACCATCTATCCCGAACTCCTTCCCCGATTCGTGAATAACTGCGACTTCTGCATCGACCGGCGGAATGCCGGCGAGCCCGTCTGCATGAAGACATGTCCTTACGGCGCGATAAGGCTGATACCCGGCGACACGGACCTCGGTGAGAACACCTTCCGGGTCGGGCGGAGGCTTGTCGTGCATTCGACCCACTGGCGCAGGGAGAACTCATGACCGGCTTCTTCCTGCTCGACCTGCTCCTGTTCGGAGTGGTGATCACCGCGGTCGCCGGAATGGCTGCAAGCTGGGTGGACAGGAAAGTCACCGCGAGAGTCCAGTACCGGGTGGGGCCGCCCCCCCTGCAGCCCTTCACGGACATCGTGAAGCTGATGGGCAAGGAGACTCTCGTCCCCGCCGGCGTATCCAGGGCCGCGTTCCTCTCGGCGCCCCTCTTGGGCTTCTGCGCCGTGGCTGCCGTTTCGACCGTGCTGTGGGTGAACCAGCTCTCCTCCGGCGGCTTCGCGGGGGACTGGATAGTCGTTCTCTATCTCCTCACCATCCCCTCCATGGGCATCATCATGGGCGGGTTCGCCTCGAAGAACCCCTATGCAAGCCTGGGCTCCTCCCGCGAGATGAAGCTCGTGATGGCGTACGAACTCCCCTTCGTGCTGGCGATATTGGTTCCTGTCATCCAGAGCGGATTTGCAATGAGGCTCGGCGACATACTGGCAGACCAGGCCGCCTATGGTGCGATGGCGTCTTCGCTGTCCGGCGCGATAGCCCTCGCCGTGGCGATACTCTGCATGCAGGCGAAGCTCGCGCTCGTGCCCTTCGACGCACCTGAGGCCGAGACCGAGCTCGCGGGCGGAGTTTTCATAGAGTACTCCGGCGCTCCACTGGCCGTCTTCAAGCTCACCAAGAACATGCTGCTCTTCGTCCTGCCGTTTTTCCTGTCCGTGATGTTCCTGGGCGGTTTCAGGTTCGACGGCATCGAGATACTCTGGACGGTACTCAAGTTCGTGGGGCTGGTCGCGCTGGTCACCGTCATCAGGAACACCAATCCCAGGGTGAGAATCGATCAGGCCCTCAGGTTCTTCTGGGGGCCGGTCACGATCGCCGCCGCCGCCGCGGTGGTCCTGGCCTTCCTCGGCCTGTAGGGGAGGGGGGAACACATGAGCATGACACTCAAGGCGCTTCTCAAGTCACCCTGGGTGTTCCATCTCTCCACTGGAAGCTGCAACAACTGCGACATCGAGACGCTGGACTGTCTCACGCCCAGATTCGACATAGAGCGCTTCGGAATGCTTCTCGTCGGAAGCATCAAGCACGCCGACGTGCTCCTCGTCACAGGCTCGTGCAACAGGATGTCGGTCGAGCGCCTGAAGCGGCTCTACGAACAGGTGCCCAAGCCGTGCCTCGTGGTCGGGATCGGAACATGCACGGGCTCCAGGGGGCTTTTCGTGGACAGCTACAACTGCCCTGTACCGCTCGACCGCATCATACCGGTCGATGTGTACATCCCGGGCTGCCCGCCCAAGCCCGAGGCCATAATGGCAGGGGTCGTGAAGCTCATCGGCAAGGTCGGAGGAGGAGCATGACGCGCGCCCGGGTTCTCGAGGATCTGAAAACCAGGTTCTCAGACGACATCATCGAGCTCTTCGACAAGTCGCCGAACAGGGTCTACATGGAGATCAGGCCGGGAGCCGTCGTGTGCGTGGGCCTCTACCTGTTCAGGGACCTCGGCGCGAGGTTCAACATCGCTTCCGGGATAGACATGCCCGACTGCTTCGAGATCCTCTACCACTTCACCGTGGAGGACATAGACCTGCTTATCAGCGTCAGAGTGAAGCTCCCCAGGGAAGCCCCCCGCATCCAGTCGCTCGGGAGGCACATCGAGGCTGTCAACTGGATCGAGCGGGAGATGCACGAACTGCTGGGCATCGAGTTCATAGACCATCCCGACCCCCGCAGGCTTCTCCTTCCCGACAGCTGGCCCGAGGGTGTCTATCCTCTCAGGCAGGACTACCGCGAGTGGGATCCCTCCGCGATCCGCGACAGGGGTGTGTGATGGCGAAGACGATAATCCCCATCGGCCCCTACCATCCTCTCCAGGAGGAACCGGAGTTCTTCACCCTCACCGTCGAGGGCGAGACCGTGGTGGGGGTGGATGTCCGCATAGGCTACAATCACAGAGGCATCGAGAAGCTCTCGGAATCCAGGAGCTTCGACAACAGCACCTTCGTGATCGAGCGGATCTGCGGGATTTGCTCCACCAGCCATCCCTTCGCCTACGTTCGCGCCGTGGAAGACGTGTTCCCCATGGAAGTACCGATGAGGGCGAAGTACATCCGCACCATCATCGCCGAGGGAGAGCGGATACATTCGCATCTCCTCTGGCTGGGCCTGGCGGGACACTTCCTGGGATACAACACCGTGTACATGTGGGCCTGGAAGCTGCGCGAGGAGATCCTCGACTGCATGGAGATACTCTCCGGAAACCGCAACAACTACGCCATGTTCAAGCCGGGAGGCGTCCGGAGGGATATAAAGTCCGAGGACATCCCCGTGGTGATCGCCAAGATCGACTCCATCGTCCCCACCCTGGAGATGATAAAGAAGGCCGTGCTGGACGACCCTGTCCTCCACGCGAGGCTGAAGGGCATCGGCATCCTCACCAGGGACAAGGCCATCGAGTTCAGCGCGCTCGGCCCCACGTCGCGGGCTTCCGGCGTGGCCAGGGATGTCCGCAAGGACTCGCCGTACGGCGCGTATGACCAGATGGACTGGGACATGATCGTGACGCAGAACGGCGACGTGTTCGACAAGGCGGTCGTCCGAATCCTCGAGACGTTCGAATCCGTGAAGATCATGAAATACTGCCTCCAGAACCTGCCGGACACCGAGATAGACGCGAACATCGAGGATATCCCCCCGGGCGAAGGCATCGGCCACGTGGAGGCCCCCAGGGGCGAAACCTTTCACTACGTGAGAAGCGACGGCACGAACAGGGTCATCAGGCACAAGGTGAGGGCGCCGACCTTCATGAACCTGCCTACATACAAGGCCACGATAGTCGGCTACACCGTAACCGACGCTACCATCATCCTTGCGGCGATAGATCCATGCTACTGCTGCACCGAGCGAGTCGCCGTGGTGGACCCCCGCGGCAGGAGGATGTTCGACGGCGCCGATCTCCTGAGGATGTCGCGCGAGAAGACGGAACTGATCAGGAGGAGGCTGGGATGCCGATGAACCTCGGCTTCGTTGCTCTCCCGGCGCTGTTCACG
>JAAYTY010000043.1 GCA_012523605.1 Candidatus Fermentibacterota bacterium | reverse complement strand
GGCAGGAGTACAACCGCTTCAGGCCGCACAGTTCGCTTGGTTATCGCCCTCCAGCGCCCGAAGCAATAACCGATCTTGCCCCGGTGAGATGGAGGAACGCATCATACCATGCGGAACCGGCTCCGGTACTAACTCAGAGTGCGGACCTGTGATTGGGGGCTGGTCATACTCGAACCGGGACAGCGCCATTGCGAATGTGAACCCGAGAAGAAGGGCGAGCAGTCCGAGAATCACGACTTGAATGCTTCCGATCTGGACTCGTATCAGATCCTTGTGAGCCTGGCATCCTCTGCGGCCGAGCCTGTACCCGGATTCCCCCGCTATTAACATGCATGCGAGTAGCACTATGGCGATCAGTACCACCGGCTGTTGATAGAGCAGTTCCGTCGTCATTGGAAACTCCCAGTCACCCGACACCGAACATGCCGAGTCTGCTTCGGGCCGTTTCGGCATTCCCCCTTTGTCACTTTCATCATCGGACTGCCTCGTTCTGCCGTCAATACGCCCGATCCGACATCCGGCCCGGCGATTCCGCATGAGGCCGCTTCAGCGGGGGATATGCGGAGCCCGCATAACCTTTAAGAACGGATCTTCCCCGACCGGGATTGCCGCATTCGAGAATCATCTTCGGGAGACTAACCCTTAAGATGTCCGACAGGTCTCTGACGCAGGGTCCTTTCAGACTTGTGTCGAGCGATGGCGGAAGCCCGGGGAAGGCCTACTCCCACTCTATCGTTGCCGGTGGCTTGGAGGAGATGTCGTACACGACACGGTTCACGCCCTTGACCCGGTTCACTATGTCGGCCGACAGCGCGGCCATGTGCTCGGGATCCATCCTGTACCAGTCGGCGGTCATGCCGTCGGTGGAGGTCACAGCCCTCAGCGCGATCACCCTGTCGTAGGTGCGCTGGTCGCCCATCACTCCCACCGTGCGCACGGGCAGCAGGACGGCGAAGGCCTGCCAAATCTCGTCGTAGAGAGAGTGTTCTCCCAGGTAGTCGGTGAAGATCCTGTCGGCGGCCTTCAGTATCTCCAGATCCTCCCTGTTCACGGGTCCCAGGATCCGCACGGCGAGCCCGGGGCCCGGGAACGGGTGGCGCATCACGATGTGCCTCGGCAGGCCCAGCTCCAGGCCGAGCGCCCTCACCTCGTCCTTGAACAGCTCCCTGAGCGGTTCCACGAGTTTCAGACGCATGCGCCCGGGCAGTCCACCCACGTTGTGGTGGCTCTTGATGGTTGCCGAGGGCCCCCGGAAAGACACGCTCTCGATCACGTCGGGATACAGAGTTCCCTGTGCCAGGTGGGTGACTCCCTCGATGCTCCTCGCGGCCCTCTCGAACACCTCGATGAATTTCGCGCCGATGATCTTCCTCTTCCGCTCGGGGTCCTCCACCCCTTCCAGCGCGCCCAGGAAGTCTTCGGATGCGTCCACCGTCACGAGGTGCATGCGGAAGTGGCCCCGGAAGGTCTCCTCCACCGATTCGCGCTCTCCAGCCCTCAGGAGGCCTGTGTCCACGAAGATCGGCGTGAACCTGTCGGGAACAGCCTCGTGCAGAAGGGCGGCCACCACGGACGAATCCACCCCGCCGGAGAGACCCAGGATCACGTGCCCCCCGCCGGCCATCAGCTCCCTGATGCGCTCCACGGCGATCCCGTGGAAGCGCGCCATGTTCCAGTCGGGCGACAAGCCGGCCACGCCGAACAGGAAGTTCGAGAGAGCCTGCCTTCCGAACTCGGTGTGCCTCACCTCCGGGTGGAACTGCACGCAGTAGCGCTTCCTCGCGGGATCCTCCATCGCGGCCACGGGCAGAGATCCGGTGGAGGCGGAGACGGCATAGCCGGGAGGAACCTCCACCACCCGGTCGCCGTGGCTCATCCAGGCCTGCATGCCGTCGCCCACGCCTGAGAACAGCACGCTGGAACCCGAGGGATGCAGCCTCGCCGGCCCGTACTCCCTCTGATGGCCTCCCTCGACTCTGCCCCCGTCGAGCAGAGCCACGAGCTGCATGCCGTAGCAGATTCCGAGAAGCGGCAGGCCGGTCTCCAGCACTGCCGGATCTGGCATCGGTGCGCCATCCTCGTACACGCTGCAGGGGCCGCCCGACAGGATCAGCGCCGCGGGCTCGAGCTTCGCTATCTCGGATGCAGGCGCATTTCCGGGCACCAGTTCGCAGTACACTCCCATCTCGCGCACCGCCCGCGCGATGAGCTGGCTGTACTGCGATCCGAAGTCGAGTATGGCAACACCGCCGCGCGCGCTCATCTCACTGCCCGCAGGAACGGGGCATGGCACCCTCGGGCGGGGCGACCGGATAGTCGCCGTTGAAGCAGGCTGTGCAGTAATCGCAGGGAGAGTGGGCCCTCACGCAGGAGAGCATGCCCTCGCGAGACAGATACGAGAGCGAGTCGAGGTCGAGCGTCTTCCTGATCTCCTCGAGGCTCATGTTGTTCGCGATGAGCGCGGAGGGCTGAGGGAAGTCAATTCCGAAGAAGCAGCCGAACCGGTGCGGCGGGCAGCTCACCCGCATGTGAACCTCGCTGGCGCCGGCCTCTCTCAGGGCCTTTATGCGAGCCCTGCTGGTGGTGCCTCGGACTATGCTGTCCTCGACCACGCAGACGCGCTTCCCCCGGACGGCTTCGGGTATGGGCTGGAGCTTGCGCGTGACCATGGCGGCCCTCCGCGCCGTGGCGGGGTCGATGAAGGTGCGCCCCACGTAGTGATTCCTGGTGAAGCCCATGTCGAAGGCGACGCCCATGCGCCGGGAGTATCCCAATGCTGCGAACATTCCGCTGTCGGGCACGGGGATCACAACGTCGCAGGGCGCCGGCGACTCGTCGGCGAGCCTCTCGCCCATCCTTATTCTCACCTCGTACACGCTGTCGCCGAAGACGATGCTCCCCGGCCGCGCGAAGTACACGTGCTCGAAAATGCACTGGGCCAGCTTTCTCCCGCTTCCGAACAGGCTTTCCTGGGGCCCGAACCGCCAGCTCGCGGGTTCGCCGCCGTCGGAGGGCAGCCACAGCATCTCGCCCGCCTCCACCTCGCGCACGTATTCGGCGCAGCACAGCGGAAAGGCGATGGTCTCGCTGGCCACCGCCCAGCCGTGAGACCCTATCCTTCCCAGGCTCAGGGGGCGGAACCCCAGCGGGTCGCGCACGGCATAGATTCCCCCGGGCACCATCACGAGCAGGCAGAAGGCGCCCTCGAGCCGCGCCAGAGCCAGCTCCAGCGCATGCCTCACGTCGTAGCCCGTGGACTCCATCCGGTGGGCCATGAGGTGCAGGATGATCTCTGTGTCGCTGTTGGTCTGGAATATCGCTCCGAGCTTCGTCAGCTCGTTCTTCAGGACGGATGCGTTGCTCAGCGTGCCGTTGTGGGCGATGCCGACCTGCCTGCCGGATATCTCCACCAGAAGCGGCTGGGCGTTCGCCAAGCTGCCGCTGCCGTAGGTGCCGTAGCGAACGTGGCCCATCGCCGCCGTTATCCCCCGTTCGCGCCATCCCTCGGGCAAGGAGGCCAGCACTTCGCTCACCAGCCCCAGGCCCTTGTGCAGTTCCAGCGAGCCGCCGGAGGAGACAAGGATGCCGGCCGCCTCCTGCCCCCTGTGCTGCTGCGCGTGCAGACCCTCGGCCACGAATGCCGCGGCCTCTCTGTCGCCCGTGACCGCGCAGAGGCCGCAGCTCTCCCTGACCTCCGTCATCTACCCTCCATCGCCGCCCGCACGAACCCCTCGAACAGCGGATGGGGCGCGAGCGGCCGCGACTTGAACTCGGGGTGGAACTGGCAGGCCACGAACCACGGGTGGTCTGGCCTCTCCACTATCTCCGCGAGCGTCCCGTCCGGCGAGAGGCCGGTGCGCACGAGGCCGGCCTTCTCGAGCTCGCAGGCGTAGGCGGGATTGAACTCGTATCTGTGCCTGTGCCTCTCGGAGATGTCGAGGGTGCCGTAGCAGGCCGCTGCCTTCGAACCGGGCTCGAGCCTGCAGGGCCAGGCCCCCAGGCGCATCGTGCCGCCCAGGTCGGTCACGCCAGCCTGGTCAGCCATGAGGTTGATGACGGGGTGCTTCGTATCCGGCTCGAACTCGGTGCTGTGCGCGTCTTCCATGCCCGCGAGGCTGCGGGCGGTTTCGATCACCGCGCACTGCATGCCGAGGCAGATGCCGAGGAAGGGCAGGCGCCGCTCCCTCGCGAACCGCACCGCCGCGATCTTGCCCTCGATGCCCCTGTAGCCGAAGCCTCCCGGCACCAGTATGCCGTTCACTCCTTCGAGCTTGGTCAGCCCGGAGCCGTCGGCAATCTCCTCCGACTCGACTCCGATTGTCTCGAGGTCGGCATCGCAGGCGATGGCGCCGTGCTTCAGGGCCTCGAAGATGCTCTTGTAGGCATCCCTCAGAGCCATGTACTTGCCGACTACGGCTATGGTCACCCTCCCCCCGGAGGGGGACAGCGCCCTGCCCAGCATCTCCTTCCAGTCCGAGAGATCGAGCCCGCCTGGAGGAAGGCCCACCTTCTCGAGGATCAGCTCGTCGAGGTGCTGCGCGGCCAGCTCCACCGGAACCTCGTAGATGGAGCCGGACACGTCGCGCTCCTCGATCACGTTTCTCCGCGGAAGGCTGCAGAAGAGGGCGAGCTTCTCGAAGTGCTCCTCCTGCATGGGCCTCTCGGTGCGGCAGATGAGGATGTCGGGGAAGATGCCTATCTCCCGCAGGATGCCCGACGACTGCTGGGCCGGCTTGGTTTTCGTCTCGCCGGAAGCTTTGAGATAGGGCACCAGGGTGAGGTGAACGAAGGCCGTCCTGTCCCTGCCGGCCTCGGTGCCAAGCTGCCGGATTGCCTCCAGGAAGGGGAGGGACTCGATGTCGCCCGCCGTGCCCCCCACCTCCACGATGGCTATGTGCGTGTCTTCTCCGAAGCCCTCCCGTATGGCCGCCTTGATCTCGTCGGTGACGTGGGGGATCACCTGGACGGTCCTGCCCAGGTAGCCGCCCCTGCGCTCCCTGCCCAGGACGGACGAATAGATCCTGCCGGCGGTGAAGTTGCTGCTGCGCGTGCACGTGACCCCGGCGAAGCGTTCATAGTGGCCGAGGTCCAGGTCGGTTTCCGCGCCGTCTTCGGTTACGTATACTTCACCGTGCTGGTAGGGGGACATCGTCCCTGGATCAACGTTCAGGTAAGGATCCAGCTTCTGGATGGAGACCCTGTACCCTCTCCTGCGGAGCAGAAGGGCGATGGAGGCGGCAGTGATGCCCTTTCCGAGAGACGAGACAACCCCGCCCGTGATGAACACGAGTCTGGTCCCGGCCATGGCCCACCTCCCGCCTGCCAGCGAAAAGAAAAGTGATTATACCAGGGCGGGTCTCAGCCGCGCAAAGGGGAACCTCGGAGTGCGCAGTGATATTCTCAGAATCATGACCCCTTCCGGACGCCGGGCCGGAAGCCGCTGCAGAAACCGAGAGGTGGACGAATGCCGCATCTGCTCCTGACCCTCCTGCTTCTCCTCGAGGCTCCAGCCGAGCCCCGGGTGACGGTTCTCGACAACGGCCTCACTGTCATCACCCAGGAGCTCCACTACGCACCGGTGGTCGCAACGACGATTTCCTACCGGGTCGGCTCGAGGAACGAGTTCGATGGGATCAGGGGGCTCAGCCACTTCTGCGAGCACATGATGTTCAAGGGCACGCCCTCCATGCCCAAGGGCCGCTTCTGGCAGATCGTCCAGCGCGACGGGGGATGGGCCAACGCATTCACGTCGAACGACGTGACCGTCTACTACCTCATGCTTCCCGCCTCGCGGGGCGAGGATGCGCTGGAGATCGAGAGCGACAGGATGACCAACTGCCTGTTCGACTCGGCCGAAGTGGTGTCAGAGCGCAACGTGATAGCAGAGGAGTGGCGGATGTCCTCGGTGGACGACGCCGACGGCGCGCTCTTCGAGGCCCTGGCGGGCGCGGCCTTCACCGTTCACCCCTACAGATACCCGGTCATCGGTTTCGAGAGCGACATACTCTCCTACTCACGCGAGTCCGCCCTGGCCTACTACAGGGCCTGGTACAACCCCGGAAACGCCGTTCTCTCAGTGGTGGGCGACTTCGACACCGACGAACTCCTCGAGCAGATCGAGGAGCGCTTCGGCGGCATCCCCCGCCCGCCGCACACCATGCCGGCGGCATGCATCGAGCCTCCGCAGACCGAACAGCGAAGGGTGGCGATAGAGCACGAATCGAACCTCGCGCGCATCGCGATAGCATTCCACACCCCAGAGGGCTCCCACCCCGACTCCCCGATCCTCGACCTCATCTCGGCGCACCTCACGGGAGGCAGGTCCAGCAGGCTCCAGGCCGCCCTGGTCGAGACGGGGCTGGCGAGCGACGTCGGCGCCTGGAACGACGGGGGCATCGATCCCGGCCTCTTCACCTTCTATGCCACCGTGATGCCCGGCGTCGAGCCCGGCGAGGTCGAGCGCGTGATCTGGGATGAGATCGACAGGCTCTCTGCACAGCCCCTCCCCGACAGCATCCTCTCCTCGCTCAAGAGGAGGTTCAGAGCCGGCATGGTCCTGGGCGAATCGAATCCCCTGGGGCTCGCCATGAGGTACTCGATTGACGAGACCTGCTTCGGCGACCACCAGGCCTCGGAGAAGGCCCTGGAAAGGATGGAGTCGGCCACTCCGGAAGACATCGCGAGGGTCGCATCGGAGTACTTCGTCCCCTCCAACTCCACGGTGGCCGTCCTCAACCCGGCGGGCGGAGGATTCGGAGGCGCGCCGCGCGACAGACAGCAGGCACCTGTGGACATGGAGGAGCCGTCGGCGATCGACTACGAAGGGCTGGACATCCCGGCCGAACTCCTTCAGCCATCCGAGACATCGGTGTCCGACGGGATTGAAACCGAGATTCTGGACAACGGGCTTCTGCTCCTCGTGAAGGAGGACCACACGTTCCCCGTGGTCGCGGTAGCCTTCGGGATACCGCTCGGCGGCATGAGGGTCCCGGCGGAGCAGGCGGGGCTGGCCGGGGTCACGACCGACATGATGATGAGGGGCACCGAAGATCTGGAATACGCGGAGTTCCACGAGAGGCTCGAATCACGCGGAGCGCGGATGAGGCTCTCCGCCGGCAGGGAATACGGCACCGGCGGGGTCACCGTCCTGTCCGAGGACCTCGAGATCGCACTCGAATCCGTCGCCGGCCTGCTCACCGGCCCTGCGTTCAGGGAATCCGACTTCGAGCGCGTGATGGAAGACCAGAGGGCCGCCCTCTCACAACGCAGGGAGAGCGTGTTCTCGAGGGCGGGCGAAGCTCTGACCCTGCTCGCGCACGAGAACCCGGCCGAGGCGCGCATCGTCACCGAGGAGACACTGGACGCGATATCGCTCGACGACGCGCGGAACTTCTGGCGTCTGTGCTGCAGGCCCTCGGGCTCGATGCTGGTGATAGTCGGCGACGTGAACGCCGAACGCGTCTCAGAGCGCGTTCGTGAGCTGTTCGGCGGCTGGAGGGACCCATCGGAGCCGATTCCTCCCCTCTCCGTCCCGGCAGTCTCCGCCGCCGCCCGCGACACCGTGGTCTCGATGCCTGGCAGGAGCCAGGCCGCAGTCTTCGCGGGGATTCCGGGCCCGGGATACGCCTCGGAGGACTACGCCGCTTTCCTCGTGATGAACGGGATACTGGGTTCGGGCATAGGCTCGCGCCTCGGGCACTACGTGAGAGACGACCAGGGACTGGCCTACTACGTCGGAAGCAGGCTCACGGCCGATCGCGAGCAGGGCCTGTTCACCGCAATGCTCTCGACCAAGAGCGACTATGCATCGAGGGCGGCGGAATCGGTTTGCGAAGAGTGCATGAGAATCGCCGGCGAGGATGTCCTGCCCATCGAACTCGAGCTGGAGCAGGCGGGCTGGGTCGCGGGATCGGCGCTTTCCCGGGTCGGCTACGACGACCAGGCCGACATCCTCGTATCGAACATTATGCGAGGCTTTCCAGCCGACTTCGACCGTGCCTTCCAGGAGCAGGTCGTAGCGCTGGGCACGGACGACATAAGGGCCGTCGCCGACAGATATTTCTCTGGAGACCGTTGGTTCTTCGCCTATGCTGGAGGCATTGACGAAAACCTCGAGCCGATGGAGGGTCAGCCCTGAAGACCTGTTTTGCGGTCGTGCTCGCTGCGGCCCTCGCAGGGCTGCAGTACGGCACGAACCCGCTCCGCCCCACCGACAACATCCCGGCTCTTTCCGTACAGTTCGGCAACAGTTGGATCCAGGCGTCGGTCAGCCCAGTGCTCAGCGGTGTCCGCGCAGGATCCCTCCTCCAGCTCGTCGATCTCTCGACTGGCATAGATCTGGCTGGCGGATACCAGTTCGGCGGCGTCCAGTGCGGCTCGTTCGTCACCCGGGACGGCACGGTTCTGGCGCTGTCCGACAGCGAGGTGGTCTTCTCCTCCCCCTGCATGGTGGATCTGGGCACGCAGGAGGAGCTGCCCGTCGCGGTTTCGATCCTCTACAGGCTCGACGGCAGGACGCTCGAGATGCTGTTCACCATCGAGGCCACGGCCGAGGCCGAGCTGGAGAACCCTCTCGAGGTGGATTTCTCCG
>JAAYTY010000042.1 GCA_012523605.1 Candidatus Fermentibacterota bacterium | reverse complement strand
TCCATGTCACCTGGCCCCAGTCCGGGGCTCCGCCCGAATCCAGGATCGAGCCGGTCAACTGCCCGTAGTCGAGGAAGCCGAACAACAAATCCCACCAGGTGATGTCGTCGGCATTATAAGCCGCGCCCAGGACATCCATGTCGCCGTCGCCGTCAACGTCAGAAGAATAAACGGACCAGGCACCGTTCCTGAGCAAGTCTCTTGCGGAGGCTATCCTTCAGCGATGAGTCCATCGGCGGGATCCTCTCCGGCGGGGCCGTCTTCTCCGCCCGGTTGCTCGGGCTCCAGCGTCTCCCTGGCCCCGCAGCCGGGGCAGGCGAGCAGTGTGAAGTCCCTGTCGGTCATCAGCCATGTTCCGCACACGGGGCACTCCACGGGGGGATCGGTTTGCACCAGGTCCTCTTCCTCGTCATTCATGGATCCCGGCGGCGGCGAGGGCGGCCTGCGATTGCACGCGAGCTCCGCGATCAACGCGGCGTTCCTGACGAGCCTGTTGGGCGTTCCGATCACCCGCGCAAGAAGCTGGTCGGACCTCAGGAGCAGATCCCTTGCGCTCGCGATCCCCTCCTCGAACCATTCCTCGCCCGGCACCAGCAGGCCCTCGTTCCTCTGTATGTCCCTCCTCACGATCGAGAGCTCGAGCTGGTAGTGGGTTCGGCTCTTCTCCCGGAACCGCTCGAGCGCCTCCGCCGATCCATCCGCGAGGGCTTCCTCCTTCTCCAGCCGGAAGCCTTCCTCGAGCCTCGACAGCGCTCTCCGGAGGATCTCGAGGTCGGAGATGATGGCGAAGTTCTCTCGCTTCAAGGAGTCCTTCCTTTGCTTGCCGTGGAATCGGCGGGCCTTTAGAATCCGGGCAGTCTCAAGCCGCACAAGAACGGGGGCAGCATGAAAGAGACCTACCGGATCCTGGCGATCAACCCCGGTTCCACCTCGACGAAGATATCCGTTTTCGAGAACGAACGAGAGGTCTGGAACCTCAAGCTGTCGCACTCGATGGAAGAGCTTGCCCCCTTCGACCGGATCGTCGATCAGTACGAGTTCAGGCGGAAGGTCATCGTCACGGAGGTGGAGAAGGCCGGCTACCCCGTGGGCTCTTTCGATGCCGTCGTAGGCCGGGGCGGAGTCCTGTATCCCGTCGAGGGCGGCACTTTCGCAGTCAACGACATCATGCTCAGGCACGTTCACGAGGGGGTCCAGGGGGAGCATCCTTCCAATCTGGGCGCTCTGATAGCGGATTCGTTCGCGAAGGAGGCCCGCTGTCCCGCCTTCATAGTGGATCCGGTGGTGGTGGACGAGATGGAGCCTCTGGCGCGGTACAGCGGTCTGCCCCAGCTTCCGAGGAGGTCGATCCTCCATGCGCTGAACCAGAAGGCCACCGCGCGTAAGGCCTGTCTCGACAGGGGATGGAAGTACGAGGAGGTCAATCTGATCGTCGTCCATCTCGGCGGCGGCATCTCGGTGTGGGCCCACTGCAGGGGGCGGGTTATAGACGTGAACAACGCCCTGAACGGAGACGGACCCTTCTCACCCGAGCGGTCCGGCGGTTTGCCCGTGGGCGATCTGATAGCGCTCTGCTTCAGCGGGAGGTACACCCTCGACGAGCTGAAGAAGCTCAACAAGGGCAAGGGCGGGATAGTCGCCTACCTGGGCACGAACGACATGCGCGAAGTGGAGAAGCGGATCGAAGAGGGCGACACGAAGGCCGCGGAGATCTACGAGGCCATGGCCTACCAGGTAGCCAAGGAGATCGGATTCCTCGCTCCCGTGTTCAGGGGTTTGGTGGACGCGATCATCCTCACGGGCGGCATAGCGTACGACAAGCGCTTCGTCCGCTGGATCGAGGACAGGGTGTCATTCATCGCCCCCGTTCTGGTCTATCCGGGCGAGATGGAGATGGAGGCTCTGGCGCTGGGCGGGCTCCGTGTTCTCAGGGGCGAGGAGCAGCCGAAGACCTACAACCCCGCCATTCCCTGACGGAGGAGGAGATGTCCGGGAAGCTCGATGCCGAGAGGAAGCGCTGGGAAGAGCAGACGCTCGGCCCGGTGCTATCGAAGTCGCCGGAGCAGAAGAAGTCTTTCACCACAGGCTCCGGCATCGAGGTTGACAGACTGTATCTCCCAGGCTGCGACTGCGGCGGCTACGCCGACACCCACGGCTTCCCGGGCGAGTTCCCCTTCACGAGGGGGGTCCAGCCCACCATGTACCGGGGACGGTACTGGACGATGAGGCAGTATGCAGGCTTTGGAACCGCCGAGGAATCCAACCGCAGATACCGCTATCTGCTCGACCAGGGTCAGACGGGTCTCTCGGTCGCGTTCGACCTGCCCACCCAGATCGGCCTCGACTCCAGCGATCCGCTGAGCGCGGGCGAGGTGGGAAAGGTCGGCGTCGCCATAGACAGCCTCGCGGACATGGAGATCCTCTTCGAGGGGATTCCGCTGGACACAGTCTCCACGTCTATGACCATCAACTCGCCGGCGGCGGTTCTGCTCGCGATGTACATCTGCGTCGGATAGAAGCAGGGGGTGGCCCCCGGCAAGCTTAGGGGGACTATCCAGAACGACGTGCTGAAGGAGTACATAGCCCGCGGCACCTACATCTTCCCCCCCGCGGAGTCGATGCGGCTGATAACCGACATCTTCTCCTTCTGCGGCGCGAATGTGCCGAAGTGGAACACGATAAGCATATCCGGCTACCATATAAGGGAGGCCGGCAGCACGGCGCCTCAGGAGGTCGGCTTCACCCTGGCCGACGGCATCGCCTATGTTGAAGCGGCCCTCCGCGCGGGCCTGGCGGTGGACGACTTCGCACCGCGGCTAAGCTTCTTCTTCAACTCCCACAACGACCTTCTCGAGGAGGTCGCCAAGTTCAGGGCCGCAAGGCGCCTCTGGGCCCGCATCATGCGGGACCGGTTCGGGGCGATGAAGCCCGAGAGCCGGATGCTTCGCTTC
This sequence comes from Candidatus Fermentibacterota bacterium, assembly GCA_012523605.1. Lineage (GTDB taxonomy): Bacteria > Fermentibacterota > Fermentibacteria > Fermentibacterales > Fermentibacteraceae > JAAYTY01. The sequence goes on along the minus strand of JAAYTY010000042.1, from coordinate 15,018 downwards.
CATACCCAGACCGGCGGCTCTACCCTCACGGCCCAGCAACCCGACAACAACATCGTAAGGGTAACCATACAGACCCTGGCGGCCGTCCTCGGCGGAACCCAGAGTCTCCACACGAACAGCCGAGACGAGGCTCTGGCCCTTCCCTCCGAGGACTCGGTGAGGATCGCCCTGCGCACCCAGCAGATCGTCGCCAGCGAGAGCGGCGTGACGAACACGGTGGATCCCCTTGCCGGGAGCTGGTATGTCGAGCATCTGACCGACACGATAGAGGCTCGGGCGGCGGAGTACATAGAGAGGATCGACGCCCTGGGAGGAATGGTCAGGGCGATAGAGGAGGGATATCCCCAGCGGCAGATCCAGGAGGCTGCCTACGCCTGCCAGAGGGAGATCGAGTCGGGTGACCGGGTCGTGGTCGGGGTCAACAGCTACAGGATCGAGGAGCCGCCTCCTTCGGGACTCCTCCGGGTCGATCCATCGCTCGAGCAGTCCCAGAGGGCCAAGCTGGATGCCGTAAAGTCCGGCAGGGACTCCGGCGCCGTCCGGAACGCCCTGGCTGTTCTCGAGAAGACAGCCGGCACCAGCGGGAACCTGATGCCCCCGATAATCGAGTGTGTGAGGCGTTATGCCACGCTGGGGGAGATATGCGGCGTTCTCAGGCGGGTGTTCGGGGAGTACCGACCCAGGGTGATCCTCTGAAGCGGCCATGATCGAACGCCCGGCCCCGTGGTCGTCTCCGCCCCGGGGCGCGGCAGCGGTTGCGCTGGCTTTCGCGCTTGCCTCGGCCTCGGTCTTTCCGGGTCTCTTCGATTTCACGCTCACGTCCAGACTCGCGATCCTTCCCGCGCTGGCGTGCATCCTGCTGGCGGCGGGTTCGCGCGGGATTCCGGCGGGAGGTCTTGCCGCGGGCGCCGCTCTCGCGACAGTGCCGGCCGTATCCGTCCTCTGGTCGGCCATCCCGGCACAGTCGTTTCCACAGATCGTGAGATGGGCGTCCTTCGGGATCATGACGGCCGGCGTTTCGGGCATCACCGCCGCGGAAGGCAGGCGGAGCGCGGCTCTGGGAGCGGTGGCCGGCGCTCTGGCCTGCGCGGCGATCGAGCTCGCGCTCCCCGGAGACCTGCCTTCGGGCAATCCGAACAGGCCTGGCCCGATTCTCGCGATGGGCATTGTCACACTGGCCACCGGCATGACCGGGCTGACGGTTGTTCCGGCGGCGGCTACCGCCTTGGTCATTTCGGCGGCTCTCGTCAGGAGCGGCTTCGTCACGGCCTGGATCGCCGTCGGAGCCGGTCTGTTCGTGACCGTAGCCGCGCGGAGGACGCTCCTCCCGGGGCGGCTCGCCCCGGTTCTTGCGCTCGTCGCGCTCTCTCTCTTCACGGTTTTTCCGGGCATCGCGGCGCGCATCCACCCGTCGCTGGAACTGCGCGCGGAAATCTGGAGGGCGGCGGTGCTGGACCTGGTCGAGGCAGGACCGCTCGGCACGGGGGCGGGGCAGGCGAGACTGCTCTCGAATCTCCGCGAGGATGCAAGGGTGGCGGAGCTCGCCGGGCCGGACCGGCGGGTGGACGAGCTGCATTCCGATCTGCTCACTCCGGTCGTCGAGCAGGGTCTGCCGGGTTTGGTCATGCTGGCGGCGATCGCTTTTCTGCTGTCGAGGGCGCGCCCTGACGGGGGCGGCCTTGCCCTTCTTGCCTGCGCGTGCGTCTTCGCAGCCTTCGACCTGCCCCTGGCAACACCCATGGGGGCGCTTCCTCTCGCATGTGCGCTGGGCGTCGCTCTAGGGCGGACAGGCAGGAGAGCGAGTCTGCATCCCGCGCTCGTCGTTTCGTCGCTCGCGGCATCGGCGGTCTGGATGGGCATGCTGATCGCAGGGTATTCGCTCTTCGAGACCGGGAGGGCCGCGGGGCTCGCGGGGAACCACGCGGAAGCCGGGAGGATCCTCGGCCGCGCATCGAGGCTGCTGCCCTTCGAGGAGAGGATCCATCTCATGAGGGCGTCTGCGCTCAGGTCTTCCGGAGCGGGTCTCGCGGCGATGGAGGAGGCCGAGCGGTTCAACGGGCTCTACCCGCTCTACTGGCAGGGCTGGGTGCTCGAAGCCGAGATCGCTTCGGAAATCGGCAGGACGAACCTCGCGGATTCGGCCTGGCTCGAAGCGCTCGCATGTGCACCTGAGTTCGTTCCCGATCGAAACCTCATGGCATTCAACGCTTCGAGAGCAGCCCCGCGGGATTCCGCCCTCCTGGAGATAACCGCCGGAGCCTTCCTCGCCTATCCTCCCCCCGGGGGTTCTCCGGCTTTCCTGCTGGATTACGCTTCCAGGGCAGGCGCCGTTGCATCGTCTCTCGAGGCATTCGATCCCGAAGTCGCCGGATACCTGTCCTTCCTCGCGGCTTCCGTCCTGGAGGAGGCTCTGGAGAAGGGTGCAGACAGGTCGGCTGTCGGAACGGTCGCATCGCGACTCCCGCCCGTCCCTCCCGGAGCGGAATGCAGGCGGCGATGGGAGATGCTCATCTCCACCCTGATATTGCCGGGGGACTGAGGCTTCGGGAAGGTGCGCCGGCTTCCGGGCACCGGCTCGATCCGGTATATTCCTTATGGATTGTGAAAACCGCGCGGGTGAAGAAACACTCCGGAAGAAGACCAGGGGAACAGATGAAAAGAGATGCTCTGCTTTCGATTGTCGTCACTGCGGTGATACTGGCGTCCCTGCTGGCTTCGTGCGGCCGCGGCGTGCGGGGCGATACGTGGCTGGCGATCGTGGGGGAGGACACGCTGACCGTCGCGGACGCCGGCCATGCCTGGACCGAACTCGAAGACGCCCAGAGGAGGGTTTTCACATCGGGCGAGAACCCCGTCGGCGATTTCGTTCTGGGAATGGCCCGCAGAGTGCTCGTGGAAAGGGAGCTGGTCCGCCTGGGCTATCTGGAGAGCGAGGGCGTCGCCATCCCCGCGCTCGCCTGGGCCAGGACGGCCATGTTCATGGCAATGCAGGACTCCCTGAGAGCCGCCGAAGCCAGGGCGGTGACCGAAGAGGATATCGAATTCTTCCGCAGGCACCTGGGAACGACAGTATGGTACACGATCATCGGCGAAGAAGGCGAGACCGCCATGGAGCCCGCCCATCTTGCGGTACTGGGACCCGGGCGCGGAGGAGCGCTCGCGGGGCTCGCACCCGGCGAGACTGCACCCGATCCCCTCGGTGAAGGGATCCTGCGCCTCGACTCCATGGCATACACGGACTCCGCGCTGGTGGCGGAAACCCTGGCCGACACCCAGTACGTCGAGGAGTTCGCCACTGCCAGATTCGCGGAATGGAGGGCGGGCAGGACGATAGACAGCCTCCTGAGATCGGCGTGGGAGGCCTCTCCTCCGGTCTTCCATCTTCCGGCCTTTCGCGCCTTCGCCTCCTATGCAAGGGGGGAGGCCGAACTAGTCCCGGAGGACACCGTGATGGTTTTCGGCCCGCAGGTCTGGACAGCCGGACAGATGAGGCAGGAGGTCGCCTTCGAAGCCAGCCAGAGGCCCTCCAACCCGGCGGACACCACATGGCTCTACGCCTTCGCCAGGGTTCTCGTGAACCGCTCGATCCTCTCGGCGGAATACGGGATCGTCGAGCCGGAAGCAGCCACGGAGCTCGTTCGAGAGTCGGGCAGGGTCGCTCTGAGGATCGCTGCGGACAGCCTCTATGACGACTTCGTACAAGACAGCATCCTGATAACTGAGGAGATGCTGGACTCGGCATGGACAGCTTCCCCTCCGGAGGTGCCGGAAAAGCGGTCGCTCCTGCTGGCCCTGATGCAGACCCAGGAGGAGGCCGAGGCTTTCAGGGAGAGCCTGCTCGGCGGCTCCGCCGACTCCGCGGTTTCCTCGATGGGCTTTCTGGGCTTCCTGTCGGGAGATGGACCCGATCCCCATGTAACGCGGCCGCTTATGAGGGAGGAGATCCCGCTGGGGCTCGGGGATTCGCTGTTCGCCCTCGATCCGTCCGACAGGAGCACCTGGTTCGGCCCCATGCCGAATCCCGGGACTCCGGGTTGGACTGCCTTCCGGCTCGAGTCGGTCGTTCCCGCACACACGGCGGGGGGGGAGGAGGCCAGGCTGATAGTATTCCCCCAGGTTCTGGAAAAGCTCAGGACCGAACGCACCGAGGCCTGGCTGGAGGCGCTGGAGGAGAGCTACGGGCTCAGGATCAACGAGCAGATACTGGACGACCTCCCGGCCGATCCCTCTCTCTGGATCGAGCTCTAGCGGTAAGCCGGGGAGGCATGTATATTATCCGATGGTGTTCATGTTCTCTTTCGAAAGGAGTGAATAATGAAGTTCATGGTTCTCGTTCTGCTGGCAGCCGGGATGGTCCTGGCCTCTGCGAATCTCACCGCCCCCGCCACGGGCATTCCCGTACAGGGTAGCCGCGCCGCTCTCACAATCCTCGATTCCTTCGACCTCGGAGCGCTCGGTGCAAGCGTTTACTGCGTCGGTGTCGGCTACGACGGAACCAACCTGTGGGTCTCGAACAACAGGTCCGTGGGCGGCCTCGGCACCAACCAGTTCATGATCATCACGCTCACCTCGCCCCACACTCTGGTCACCTCCGTCGATCAGTGCGGCACCAGCAGCTGGGGCGTCATCGACATGGCATACGACGCCGCCAGTTCGCGCGTGTTCACCGGCCGCTACGATTCCACGAACATCGACTACTACAGCGCCTCCACCTACGTCAAGCAGGGCTCCTTCGTCGGGCACTCCGGCGGCAACTATGCCATCGCCTGCAACGGCATGGACTTCTACGTGGCAGGCGGCTTCGCCGGCACCAACATGTACAAGGGCACCTGGAACGGCGTCTCCGGAAGCACGCTCACCTGGTCCACCTGGTCCACCGCCTGCCCGAACAACGGCCAGATAGGCGCCGCCTACGACGCGGCCTGGCCTTGCATCTGGCTCTCGACCGCCAGCGGCACGGGCGTCCTGGGCCAGCTCGGGATGGACGGCACGCTCATCACCACCTATGCGCTTACCCCCGAGGTCTCCAACGGCGGCGGCTGCGAGATGGCACCGTTCTCCGGCCAGAGCCAGCTCTGGCAGCTCGCCCAGACCGACCCCAACGACACGGTGTACTGCTGGGACGTCCGCGCCACCGGGCTCAGCCGCGACACCTGGGGCAGCATAAAGACCCTGTTCTAGAAGTCTTTCCGGGAAGTTCGAGGGGGAGGCTCGCGCCTCCCCCTCTCGTTTCGTCGGGCCCTTCTCAGAACCCGTGCGGTCAGCGCAGGCGGACGATGCCCGCAGTGGTGACCGAGCCGTCGCCGCGCCTGAGAACAGCGCGGTAGAAGCCTCCGGGGAGGAACCCGACGTCGAGGCTCGTCTCGCCCGCCGGAAGGGCGGGCCGCTCCAGCACCAGTCTCCCGGCCGTGTCGTAAATCGCCAGCACGCCCGGCGCCGGTAGATGGAACAGGACAACGTTCCCGCAGGGGTTTCCCAGAACTTCCAGACCGCCCGTCACGGACGGCGGCGGTTCGGTCCCGGGACCGCCGAGAATCTCCGCCCTGGGCCTCAGGGTGGGGTCGCCGATGAGCACCATCCCGAGGTGCCACGACATCTCGCCGGGGCTGAACCCCCCGTTCACGATGTACTCCCACCACTGCCTGTAGGCCCCGCCGAGCGTCTGGTCGTCACCGAGGGGGCCGTAGAAGTGCTCGAACTGCAGCATGGAGCCCGACTTCGTGCTGCCCACCGAGGCAAGGCCGTAGTCCGTCGCGAAGACGTATATGCTCCCCATGTTCCTGGGTGTAGTGAACCGGCAGTTGGAGCAGGCGAAGAGGTTGTAGAACCTGGCCTGCGGGTCGATCGCCACCACTTCGTCCCATGTCGTCTCCGGGCCGGGGCTCCACTGGTGCAGTGTCGGGCCGGAATGGACGAAGGGACTGATCCAGCGGTAGGCGCCCGTGAGGCGGTTCTCCTCGTAGTCCGTGCCGTTGGTCTCCCTTTCGTCGCGGACCAGTTCGACGTCCGGATAGAGCTCCTGCATGGCCTGCTGGAACTCTGCACCCCACACCGCCCAGTCGTCATCCACGTAGCAGAGCGCCTGGTGGGCGCCGGGATCGCCCCAGGTGCGCCACTGGTGGTTGCGCTCGAGGTAGGATGCGATCAGCCCGGCCTCCGTCCCCACAGTGAGATTGGAGGTCTTCATCCGGGCGCAGTAGATCTCCGGCATGAGTCCCTGCCACGGCCCCCATGTGTCGTACTTCCCGTCCGAGCCCGGATTGCCCTGCGAGGGATAGCCCACCCACTCGTCGCTCCATTCCCCGTCGAGATCCATGAAGAAATAGTCGGCCGGGAAGGTCTCTCCTTCGCGGAGAAAGGCGTTGTCCATCATGACCCATGCCGCGGGCAGGTCGCCCACCAGCACCGCCCCGTCGAGCCCTTCCGGGAGAAGGGAGGCCAGCCACTCCCTCAACTCGCCGGGAGTGGAATAGGAGGCCTCGGCCAGAAGCACCTCGCCCACCCACGGCGCCATGTCAGCTGCCCACTGCTCGAGAAGCCCCGCCGGCAGGCTGTCGGCAAGGCCCTGTTCGAGTACGATCACGAAGTCCGTGCCGGTGCGAATGCCCGGAATCCTCGCCAGTTCGCGCACAACCAGGGGGCCGGCGGGGGGTTCGGCGGCCATCCACTCCTCGTACGTTCCCGGGTCCGCACCCGTGAGATCCCTGGTCAGAACCGGACCGTCGGAGGGGATAACCGCCGAAAGGGCTGAGAAAAGCAAAGCCGGGAGCATCCGGTGACTCCTTCCGGGAGGTATTGGCGAACGGCTGCCGGAACGGGGCTAGAGGTCCAGCAGTCTCACGACGAACATTTGAACCGACTCGAATATGCCCGACGGCATGAGCAGGTACAGGAGCCCGAAGGTTATGAAGAGCCCGTACGGCTCGAGCCTCAGATAGCCATGCAGGGCTCTGCCGCGCAGGAATCCCGCCACTATGCGGCTTCCATCCAACGGCGGTATCGGCACCAGGTTGAACATCGCGAGTATCACGTTGATGAGCGAGGAGAGGGCCAGCGCGTTGTAGATCCACGACGGAACGGGAGCAAGGGAGGCCGACAGGTGCGCGGCACCCGCGAAGAGCAGAGCCAGGAGGATGTTGGTCCCCGGGCCGGATGCGGCCACGATCATCATGCCGCGTCGCGGATTGTGGAAGTAGCGTGAATCCACCGGAACGGGCTTCGCCCATGCGAAGAGGATCTGGCTGCCTATGAGCTTCAGCATTACCGGAAGGATGATCGTCCCGAAGATGTCTATGTGGGGGAGTGGATTGAATGTCAGCCGTCCCGCGCGCCAGGCGGTGGGATCTCCCAGCTTCCAGGCGGCGAGCCCGTGGGCCAGCTCGTGGCAGACCACGCTGAAGAACACCAGGACGAGGATGAGGGGAGCGGAAAGGTCCATCTACCTTCTTCTTCCGAGGAGGATCAGCCGCAGGAGGTTCGCCAGCGAGGCCAGGGCGGCCGCCACGTAGGTCATGCCTGCCGCTCGGAGGACCTTCTTCACTCCCCCGAGCTCCTCGCTCGTGAGGCTGCCCGTCGCCTGCAGATAGGAAACGGCGCGGTTGCTGGCGTCGAACTCCACCGGCAGAGTGACTATGTGGAAGGCTACGGCGCCTGCGTACAGGAGCGCGCCTGCGAGGATCAGCGTACTTCCCATCGCTCCGAAGACCATGCCTGCGAAGAGAAGCGGCAGGAGAAGCTGGGAGCCCAGGTTGGCCACCGGGACAAGTGCGTTGCGCACCACTATGGGTCTGTAGCGGAAGGCGTGCTGAACCGCATGACCGGCTTCGTGAGCCGCAACGCCCAGCGCGGATACGGACTGGCTGTCATAGACGCTCTCGGAGAGGCGGAGGACCATGCTCCGCGGGTCGAAGTGGTCGGTGAGCCGGCCCGCGATTCTTTCCACCGAGACGTTGGTCAGGCCGTAGTTGTCGAGGATCCTTCTCGCCATCTGGGCTCCGGTGAGCCCCAGCCTCGTGCCGATCCTGCTGTACCTGGCGAAGGTCCTCTGCACGCCCGCCGAGGCTATGAGCCCGAGCACCATTGCGGCAATCACCAGTATGAAACCAGGATCACCCATGTAGAAGTACATTTCACCTCCGGACCCTGCGGAACAGGGCCGTCATCTCACGCGATCACCCGGCCTGGCCCCGGCTCCGGGCTCCACGATGAAGACTCCTTCTTCCCCGACCGAGGCCAGTATCATTCCCCTGCTTTCAACCCCCCTGAGCACCGCCGGTTCCAGATTGCACACGACGACCACCCTCCTGCCCGGCAGCGTCTCCGGCGAATACCACTTCCTGATGCCGGCGACCACCTGGCGAGGCGAATCCTCTCCGATGTCGACCATGAGTTTCAGCAGCTTGTCCGCTCCTTCGACCGGGGTCGCGGACAGGACGATCCCCACCCTCAGGTCCACCCTGCCGAAATCGGCCATGCCGAGCAGGCCCTCGGCCGACGCCCCGTCCTTCCGTTCCTTCTCACCGCCGCGTGGAGCGGCAGGAGCCGAGGCACCCGCAGAGAGGGATCCGGGCCCGTCGAAGGCCTCGTCCAGCTTGCCGAACAGGATCGCGGGCCTTCCCAGCGCAATGCCTTCGGAGAGTCCGGGGACGCCTACGGAGTCCCAGCCGGAGGCTGCAGGAGGGACCATGGCGCCAATGGCCTCGGCCGTGAACGGGAGGAACGGCGAGAAGGCCACCCTGAGCCAGTCGATGAACTGGAGGCAGGTTCTGATCGAGAGGGCGCAGCCCTCCCTGTCGGATTTTATCCTCCTCCATGGCTCGGCGGCATCGAAGTACCGGTTGCCCTCCCTCGCGAGGGCCATGGCTCCGGCACAGGCCGCCTTGAGCCTGAAGGCCGAGATGTGCTCCGCCAGCTCGTCGCGCATGGAGGCCGCGGATGCGAAGAGCGCCGCCTCGGCCTCACCCGGAGCCCCCCCGCGGGGGATCTCTCCGCCGAACTCCCTGTGGGCGAAGCTGACGGTCCTGTTGACGAAGTTTCCGAGAACGTCGGCCAGCTCGTTGTTCCTGGCGCGGAACTCGGCCCAGGAGAATTCCGTGTCCCTGCCCTCCGGGGCGTTGATCGCAAGGGCGTATCTCATGGGGTCAGGAGGAAGAGCCCGGAGGTAGTCCCCCATCCAGACGGCGGTGCCCCTGCTGGTGGACTGCTTCTGTCCGCTTATGTTCAGAAATTCGTTCGCCGGGACGTTCCAGGGGAGGACGAAACCGCCCAGCCCATGGAGTATCGCCGGCTCTATCACCGCATGGAAGACGATGTTGTCCTTTCCTATGAAGTGCACCAGGCGCGTGTCGGTTCCGTTCCAGTATTCCCTCCACGCATCGGGCCTTCCCCTGCGCTCGAAGAGCTCTCTGGTGCTGCTGACATAGCCGAGCAGAGCCTCGAACCAGACATAGAGGACCTTCCCACCGGCACCCTCGAGAGGCACGGGGACCCCCCAGTCGATGTCCCTCGTTATGGCCCTCTCCTGCAGGCCCTCGTCGAGCCAGCCCCGGCAGTAGTTGAGCACGTTGTCGCGCCAGCCCTCCCTGCCGTCGAGCCATTCGCGCAGCCAGCCCTGGAACAGGTCCAGCCTGAGGAACCAGTGCCTCGTCTCCCGCGGGACCGGACGGGACGAGCAGATGCTGCATCTGGGCTCCACCAGATCGAGCGCATCGAGCCAGCTCCCGCAGGATTCGCACTGGTCGCCTCTCGCGCCGCCGCTGCCGCACCTTGGGCACGTGCCCAGCACGTACCTGTCGGGGAGGAAGCGGCTGCAGCTCGAGCAGTAGAGCTGTCTCATGGGCTTCTCCATGATGTAGCCCTTTCCCAGGAGGTCGAGGAACACCTCCTGGGCGAAGCGGAAGTGCTCGGGCCGCGACGTCCGGCTGAAGTTGTCGAAGCCGATTCCGAATGCCTCGAAGTCGCGCCGTATCACCTCGTGGTACTCGTCGACCACCTCGCGCGGGGTTCTGCCCTGTCTTTCGGCCGTGAGCGTGATGGGAACGCCGTGCTCGTCGGTTCCGCATACGAACACGACGTCCTCGCCTCTCAGGCGCAGGAACCGGACATATATGTCGGCCGGGAGATAGGCTCCCGCGAGGTGCCCCAGATGCAGAGGGCCGTTCGCGTAGGGAAGAGCGCTGGTGACAAGATATCGTGCCATGCGGGATCACTCCAGTCCTTGCAGGTCGTTTTCCTTCGGCCGGGTCTCCTCGGCGGCTTCGCCGTCGTCCTGAACACAGTCCTGACCAGGCTCGCGGCGGGCTCTCTGCTTCCTCCTCCGCCTGTGGAACTCCTCTATGTCCAGAATCTCCTCGGTGCCGTCCTCCCAGGCTACGCGAACGGTCTCCCTGAAGATGTCGGTACCGAGAACGGTGGCGCTCCGGCTGCCCAGCCTGTGCCTGGAGCCGTCTTCGGGAAAGATCCTGTCCGCCCGCCTGTAGAACTCGGCCTCGTAGGAGAGGCAGCACATCAGCCTGCTGCAGGAGCCCGACACCTTCGCGGGATTGGGCGCGAGCCTCTGCTCCCTGACGGATTTCAATGTCACCGACGAGAACTCCCTGAGAAACGCCGAACAGCAGAGCCTCCGGCCGCAGAGGCCGGCTCCGTCACGGTGTCTCGCGTCGTCACGGACGCCGATCTGACGCATCTCGATCCTGGTCCTGAACTCCGCCGCGAGGTCTCTGACGAGTGCCCTGAAGTCCGTGCGCTGCTCGGCGGTGAAATAGATGCGGACCTTCCTCCTGTCGAGCTGGGACTCGCAGGCGGTGAGCTTCATTTCGAGAGAGCGCATCCTGACCCTCTCCGCGCAGTAGGAGAGCACCCTCCCCTCGAACTCCCTGTTCTCCCGGGCCCTCTCCACATCCTGGTCGGTGGCGGTTCTCAGCAGGACGCCCTCCGGCTCCGACGGGAGCTGCTCTCCCGGCGGGAGTTTGGAAAGGACGCGCCCCATGTCCTCCCCTCTGTCCACGGACACGACTACGAGTGCTCCGGAAGGCGCGGGCAGACCGGTCTGGTTGGCGAACACACCCGTCCTTCCGGCCTTGAAGGCCGCGACGATGTATTCGGACACCCTGGGCCACCTCTGCTGGCCCTGGTCCCCGGGCCTCTCCTCGTCAGGCATGTCCGCCCAGCGCCTCCCGCGCGGCCAGCATGGCCGCTGAGATCGCGGCCTGCGGCATCACGTTCGAGCGCAGTCTGCGCTCGCATCTCCCGAAGATCTCCACCGCCTCCTCCAGGCCGCGAAGCCCCCAGCCGGCTCCCCTGTTCTCGATGTCGGAAGGTGGATGATACAACGGAGCGAGGCCGGACGCCCTCCTGGCCAGATCGTGCAGCAGGGCGGTGACGGCCGAGCAGAACCGGCCCGAGGATGCCGTGCCCAGCTTCTTCGCCAGCTCCAGTGAGAACTCCAGGACCGCATGCTCGCCGGCCTTCTCAAGGACTTCGACGGTTTCGAGCACGATATCCCCGAGACCGTCCCTCTCCGTGGCGGCCTCCAGCGCGGCTCCCAGGCTCCCGTCGCTCGCCATTGCCAGCCGCTCAGCCTCGTCCGACTCCATGGAGATCCTCGATACCAAGGCGGAGGCGATGTCCCTCGTGGAAAGCCTTCCGAAGCGAACCGTCTGCATCCGTGAGCGGACCGTGGGCAGTATGGCGGAAGCCCTGACGGCGGTGAGGATCAGAAGCGTGCCCGGAGGCGGCTCCTCCAGCGTCTTCAGCAGCGCGTTGGCCGCTTCGGCCTTCATCCTGTCGGCGTCGAGGACGATCTCGACCCGGCCCCTCCCCTCGTACGGCTTCAGCGCCAGCCTCGACTGGATCTCCCTTACGGATTCGATCGGAATCCAGCAGTTGCCGGGCAGCGCAACCGGAGTGACACCGTCCGCGACCCTTCGCGAAAGCAGGAGGAACACCTCGTCGGGCGTCGTTGAGCCCGTGACGGGCATGGTGATCCTGGCATCGGGATGCTCGAAGCATGCCACTCTCCGGCAGTGCCTGCAGTGACCGCAGTTGTCGCCGGTCTCGCACATCCATGCCGAGGCGGTTGCCAGAGCCGCGGTCAGCTTCCCGGTTCCCCTGGGGCCTGCGAAGAGGAATGCATGGGGGAGTCTCCCGCTCTCGAACGAAGCCTCCAGAAGGGCACGCGCACGAACCTGGCCGATCAGGGCGCGGTAGATCCAGCCGGTTCCGGCGCTTTCGACGGGAGGCTTCGACGAAATCACTGCAGGTACTCCACTGGGTTCACGGGCTGGCCGCCGCGCCTTATCTCGAAGTAGTAGCCGGAGGAGCCGTCCTCCAACGCGCCCGAGGTGCCGATGCTCGTGCCCTCCGCGACCGTATCCCCCACGTTCACGGAAATGCTTCCCAGCCGCCCGTAGATCGTGTAATAGCCGTCCTGGTGATCGACGATCACCATCTTGCCCATGCTCAGGAAGTCGCGCGCGTAGAGGACCATCCCGGGGCCCACGGCGGCGATCCCGGTCGAGGGGGCGGTCGCCACCGAGATGCCGTCGCTCGTGGTCTGCGTTCCATAGACAGGATGCGTTTCGATCCCGAATCCCCTGCGGATTTCCCCCCGGGCGGGCCAGGTCACGGCCCCCCTCTGCAGTTCAAGGAAGCTGTCGTCCGACGGCTCCGGAAGCGGGATTCCGGCGGCGGAGGCGGTGCTGGTGCTCCGGAGGCCGGCCACGAGGGCCGCGACCCTCTGCCTCTCGGCCTCGAGCGCGTCCGCCGAATCCCTGGCCTGCGCGAGCGCGGAGCCGAGCTCGAGCCTCAGGAGGGCCTGCCTCTCCTCCTCCTGGACAATGCGCCGGGCGATCTCGTCCATCTCGGATCTGAGCCTCGATGCGTCATCGTGAAGCACCTGCAGGGAGTCGCGATACCTGTCCAGGCTCTCGGCGCTGGCGCTGAGGATCTCGATCTCCGATGCAGCCTGCCGGGCCAGGTGGTCGAGATAGGTCTCCCTTCGGAGCATCCTGCCGAGCCCTCCGGGGGCGAAGAGCGCCTCCGGGCCCAGGAATCTCCTGTGGGAATAGACATAGAGGAGGTAGGTCTCCAGGCTGCCGGACAGGCCGGCGCGGACCGATTCCTGGGCGGCGGCCCTGGCGTCGATGCGGGCGATGGCTGCCATCAGGGCGCCCTCCTCGAATTCGAGCCGGTTGTAGTACGCCCTGGCCGCAGTGAGGTGGTCGTGGATGGCTACGAGCATCTCGGACGCCCCGGCATGCCTGGTCTCCAGCTCGGAGAGCCTCCTCCGGGTCTCCTCCAGGCGCTGATCCAGGCTGTCGGCCGATCCCTGCGACAGCAGGGCGGCGAGGACCAGGAGGGCGGGAAGGGTCATCGGTCGACCGAGCCCGTCGGATGGCAGGATGCGTCAGCCGACGCCGAGCGCCCTGGCGATCTCTCCGGTCCTGTCGGTCTTCTCACAGGAGAACGAACCGTCATCTCCAGGAATCCTCCCGAAGTGGCCGAAGGCGGCCGTTCTCCTGAATATGGGCTTTCTCAGGCCAAGGTAGTCGATGATGTCGTAGGGTCTGAGCGGGAAGATCTCCCTGACAAGGCGCTCGACCGCCCGAAGGTCGTCCACGCGCTCTGTGCCGAAGGTGTCGATCCGTACGGAGACGGGGTCGGGCTGGCCGATGGCGTAGGCCAGCTGTATCTCGCAACGCTCGGCCACGCCGGCGGAGACCAGGTTCTTCGCGATGTGCCTCGCCATGTATGCCGCGGATCTGTCCACCTTAGTCGCGTCCTTCCCGGAGAAACAACCTCCCCCGTGTCTGCCGGCGCCGCCGTATGTGTCGACGATTATCTTGCGGCCCGTGAGCCCCGTGTCACCGTGGGGGCCGCCGATGGCGAAGCGGCCGGAAGGGTTGTAGAGGAACTCGCCGTTCCAGGGGATCGAGGGATTCATCTCGGACAGGACCGGCTCGACAACGCGGCGTATCACGTCGGCGCGCATATCCTCGTTCCGCGCTTCGGACGAATGATGTACCGACATGAGCACCTCGACAACCTTCACCGGCCTGTTCTCGTCGTACTCGACGGTGACCTGGCTCTTGGCATCGGGCCTGGCCCAGGGAAGGACTCCCGATCTGCGCTCGTTCGAGAGTTTCTCCAGGAGCCTGTGTGCGAGCTGGATGGGGAGGGGCATCAGCGCCTCGGTCTCGGTGCATGCGAAACCGAACATGAGCCCCTGGTCTCCCGCGCCCCTGTTCCTGGAGACGCCGTGGTCGATGTCGCTGGACTGCGAGTGGATCCGTATTTCGTACAGGTTGGTGTCGTAGTGGAAGCCCATGTCGGGCAGATCGTACCCGATCTCCCTTATCACGCGTCGAGCGAGTTCCTCGTAATCGATCTCGGTGCGGCTCTTGACCTCGCCTGCGAGCAGGCAGAAGTCCGTGGTGACGAGGGATTCGCATGCGACATGGGCATCGGGATCGTCGGCAAGGTGGGCATCGAGCACCGAGTCGGATATCTGGTCGCAGATCTTGTCGGGATGTCCTTCCGAGACCGACTCGCTGGTGAACAGCTTGTGCATTTTCGTCTCTCTCCTCGGGCGGGTAGGGAAAAACCGCCGCGGACGGCGGTCTGAGGCGTGCGCAGCGGCTTTTTAGCTTTTTTTCCGCGTGGTTGCAATACGCCTCAAATCAATCCACATGCCATATACATAACGAACCCGGCGTCCGGGCGCAAAGCCCCGACTGCAAACCGCGGGTAGACCGCGGAGCAGGCAGGGCGTATCTTGCACCTGTTCGATGGACCCGCCATGCCCTGTCGGGGGCGCGTATCGGAACGCAACGTACGGGGGGGGGAAGGCTGAAATGAGAATCGCCGGTTGCCTGCTGTCGCTGGTCGCGCTGATCTCACTGGCTCCCGCGTCATCGGCTCAATGGAGCGACAACTTCGACTCGTACTCCCTGGGCGGTCTCGCAGGACAGGGCGGCTGGGTGCCCTGGGACGACGACCCCACCGCGGACGCTAACGTGG
>JAAYTY010000041.1 GCA_012523605.1 Candidatus Fermentibacterota bacterium | reverse complement strand
TGGAGAAATGAATGGAGATCCTGTACGAGGACGATAGGCTGGTGATCGTGTCGAAGCCGGAGGGCGTTCCGACCATCCCCGACAGGCGGAGCACTCCCGGAGACCTGTCCACGTCGCTCTCGGCCAGGTACGAGTCGCGTATCTACGTGGTGCACAGGTTGGACAGGGAGACAAGCGGCATAGTCGTCTTCGCCAGGACCGCGGAGATGCACAGGTGGCTGTCGGGTCAGTTCGAGGCGAGGAAGGTGAAAAAGGACTACCTTGCGGTGGTCCACGGAGTCTTCGTCTCCGAACGTGGTTTCGTGGACAGGCCTCTTAGAGTGTTCGGGTCCGGCAGGTCCGCGGTGGACGAGGAGCGAGGAAAGCCCAGCGTGACGGAATACAGGGTGATCAGGCGCATCGGCGGCTTCTCTCTGGTCACGGCCAGGCCGGTCACCGGGCGGCAGCATCAGATAAGAGCCCACATGTATTCGATAGGGCATCCGGTCGCCGGCGATCCGAGATACGGTGACAGGAGCATCCAGAGGGCTTTCCCCCGGATGATGCTGCATGCCTACAGGATTGAGCTTGCGATGCCTTCGGGCGGGAGTATGACGGTGGATTCACCTCCTCCGGAATCTTTCGTGTCGGCTCTCGCCGCGCTGGGACGAGCCTGAACGGAGGGAAGGTCATGAGCCCGGACTGGATCGAGGAGTTCCCGGCATCGATAGTCGTCACCGACCGTAACGGAATCGTGATCTCCATGAACAAAGGAGCCTGCAGAACCTTTGCGGAGGAGGGCGGCGCAGCGCTCGTGGGCCACGACGTCAGAGACTGCCACGTCGGCCGATCCGGGAAGATCGTGGAGGAGCTCTTCGAGACACACGGATTGAACGCCTATACCATAGAGAAGAACGGTGTCAGGAAGCTGATCTACCAGTGTCCGTGGTTCAGCGGGGGCATCTTCGCAGGATATGTCGAACTGAGCCTTCCCGTGCCGGCCGAGATGCCCCATTACGAACGCTGAACAGCATGGGGATCAGAAGAGCTTCATCCCCGTGCAGAACCTGATCTCGAAGAAGCTGTTGTCGAAAGGACCCTCGATGCCGCCGCTGTCGCGTGCCAGGGCTTCCTGTTCCAGTGCGGTGTACTGGACGAGTAGGCTGAAATACCTCCCCTCGTTCTCGAGGTCGGCGCCGATCGCGATGGAAGGAGCCCAGGCGTCGAGGAAATCATAGCGGTACTCCACGTCGCCATGTCCCTCCGGGTTGAGGTTCCTGTAGATGAATCGCCCGTCGATGCGCGCGACAGACAGCCTGGCCGTCGGCGCGATCTCCATCCCGTGGAGGCGGTACTGAAGGCCCCCCGAAAAGCGGGTGAGTCTGACGGAAGCCTCCAGCAAGTCGAGCCTGTACTCCCCCTCGAACTCCGGAGCAAGGACATGCTCGAACGGTATCGCGTCGGCGAAGAATCCGAGCCCGTTCCAGATCTCCACGGCGGCCTCGGCGCAGACGCCCGGAGCCGCGTCGAAGCTGCATCCGTCGTATCCCTCGAACAACGGAAACAGAACCGACGAGGCTATGCCCAGTCTCACCGACCTCTCATCCCCGTCATCCGCGAACGAATAGGAAGCAAGTGCGGCCGCAAGGAGGGTCAACGTTAACTTCGTTAACTTCGCCGGCAACCTCATATGCCGCAATGCGTCATGCAGGATCACGACCCAGTCGGTGTGGAATGAAGGCTGAACCGCGCAGATTGCAGTGAAACCCCGCCCCTCCGCTGTCTTTCACCGGCGAAGTTAACGAAGTTAACGTTGACCCCCATGCGCTAAATTGATGATAGAAAGGCGATAAGAGAAAGAGATGCAAGGATGAGGGCGGGAAGGGCGCAGCCGATGCAGGATGCCCTGCGGGTGGTGCCCTGGGTCTGTTCGTACCGGGTTCCCTGGACATCCTTCGGGCCGCCCTGCATACCGGCCTGCTTGCCCTCCCCGTCGCCACCCTTCGAACCTCCGGGCCGGGGAGCCTTTGTCATCTCCGGCATCTTGAGGCCGCTTGGGCGCGGAGGCTTCGGCGTCGAATGCTTGAAACCGCCTCCCGAGCCCGCGGGCTTGGAGAACCCGTGGCTCTTCATCCCTCCGCCCACGCCCTTGCCGATGCCGCCCCCGATCCCCTTCGCCATTTCACGACCTCCTGGTGGTTGTCGAACAACCGGAAAGCATCCGGAACCACTGCTCCGGCAGTTCACGGCACAAGGCCGTGATCGTCGCCGAAATCCGTCCGCACATGTCCGGAACAGAAACCGATCCGCGCTCCGGCATGCTCCGGGCGTTTCAGGGAAGCATCATCCCCATCGGTATTCCCGCCCTGCGTCGGCTCATATCGGACCAGGCGCTGAATCCTCTGCCGGAGAGCCTCCCGGCCTTCCGGTCGAAGTTCCCGCACATTCCGCACCGTGACGTCACAATACACTCGTCGAGGGCACGTACTCCATCGCTGCGCGTCGGGCGTACAGCCCGAATATTCGCACTACGGTGACCGGAGGGGATATGCCCGTCTGGAAACCACCCGGCCGGGTTTTTGTTAGACTTGGGATACCGATGAGGCAACACAACACGAACAGGGAGGCGGTTCGATGGGAAAGACAGGCGAGAATCTCAGGCAGGCGTTCGCCGGCGAGTCACAGGCAAACCGACGCTATCTCGCATTCGCGAAGAAGGCCGAGCAGGAGGGCTTCCCCCAGGTCGCGAGGCTGTTCCGCGCCGCCGCCGAGGCGGAAACCGTCCATGCCCATGCCCATCTGCGAGCCATGGGCGGAGTGAGGAGCACGCGCGAGAACCTCGAAGAGGCCGTTTCCGGAGAGACATATGAGTTCAGGATCATGTATCCGGCCATGATCGAGGATGCGAAGGCCGAGAACGAGAAGGAGGCTCTGAGGTCGTTCGAGTTCGCGAACGCTGTAGAGAAGATCCACGCGAATCTATACCAAGGCCTGCTGGACAGCCTCGGAAAGCCACAGGAGGAGTTCCCGTACTTCGTCTGTCCGGTATGCGGCCACACTGCGGAGAGGGAGGCTCCCGACACCTGCCCGGTGTGCGGCGCCAGGGGATCCTCGTACACGAAGATCGGCTGAGGAGTTTATGGGAGCGGAAGGGCCGGCCGCGGAAGCGGCCGGCCCCGAGTGTCACAGGTTCCTGTCAGACCTCGTCGAGAGCTTCGTTCAGCATCTCGGTTCCGCAGAGCACGAATCTGCCGTCCCTGATCACGAAGATCTCGGTTCCTTCGGCCCTGACGGCGGAGATCGAGCCCAGAGAGCTGTAGGGTATCGTGATGTCGGTATGCCTGGAGGTGTAAGCTTCGGCAGGGTTCATGGTACGCAGGCGGGTTCTCTCGTTCTCGCGCGCCACGACCTCCTTGCCGTCGAGCACGTTCTTCACGGGGTGATCTTCCTCCCAGGAGAAGCAGGTGTCCCCGATCGCGAAATGGGGGCCCATCTTCTCGATGATCAGGACCGGCAGGAGGTCCAAGATCCCGTGCCTTCGAGCCATCCTGTACGCCCAGGTGTTGGTGCCGATGGCGAACTCGCCCAGCGGGAGCGTGTCGTGCGGCATCAGGAGGTTTTCGCGGATGTACTTCCGGCATAGCTCGGGGTCGTCGAAGTTGGCGCAGGAATGGCTCTTTATGTAGCCGTCCTCGAAGACCAGCCGCAGATCCCTGAACAGGAGCCCCGAGAGAAAAGCCTCCTCGACATGCAGAGTGCCCCCGGTTCCTTCCAGAAGCGGAGAGGTGAAGACCTCCCCCAGAGGTATGTTCACCGTGGCAAGGCAGTTCAGGAAGTTCGTCTGGCGTGATGGATCGTCCAGATGATGCAGGCGGATCGTCATATCTGTGTCATTGCCTGCGGCGCCCCTGACCCTGACGCATTCCGACTGGTCCAGCGCGTCTATGATCGCCTTCTGCACGGGGGCATAGACGTCGTTGGACAGAGTGTTCATGTGCAGAGTGTCCATGAAGATCTCGGCGAAGTCGCCCCTTGTCGCCGGCGAAGGGAAGGCCATCCCGGTGAAGCTCAACTCGCTTCTGGGAACGATCCCGTTGCTGATCCGGGACATCTTCATGTTCAACTCCCGGAACAGTCTCATTGACTCCGGCGACGGACTCACAGCGTCCGGGCAGGGTACGGGAGTGAACGGCTCTTCTCCGAAGGTCTGGATGCCCAGCCAGCCTGATCGCTTCACAGCCTCTCCGCGGGTCTCTTCGCAGACAGTTCTGTAAATGCCGGTTCGTGCCGTGCAGGACTCCTCGTCGAGCGTCAGAGCCCAGTCGAACCTGTGATCGTAGGCGGCCTGGCGGTTCACGGGAGCGGTTTCCGCGGACGGCATCAGCGGGTGGAGCCCACACCTCTCAAGGCCGTCGAAAAGAGCCCTGCCCACGGCTTCGTAGCCGATCGGAATACCGACGCTGACGGTGCTCTTTCCGGAGATGTCCTTTCCCTCGGTCTCGAACCCGAGGAGATACGCGTCGATCATGGTTCGGGCTATCAGCCCGATTCGGTCGGAGGGCAGGTCGTCTATGAAGCCTGCCTGCTCGAGTTCCGCGTCGCCGATTCTGCAACCGTACCGGTAGAGACGCCTGGAATCTCCGGGTACCGCCTTCTCGACAATATCCCTGAAGAAGCCGAAGCCGCTGTCGAGGCTTTTTCGCGTATGGCGGGCGATGGATGCCAGGGCGAAGCTCTTCATGCAGGTTGTGAGCGCTTCGGCCGCGCCGTCGCACGGCCTGGTGGATTCGAGGACGGAAAGCGGCTGGAAGAGCATGGCCAGCAAGCCGAGTTCATGCTGGTACGCCAGATGGACGGACCTCTGGAGGTTGTACATCCATGCCGCCATGAGCTGGCCCAGCGGCTTCCCGGCACAGGCGACGGCCACCGACGGATGCAGGAAGCTCTCCGGGTATCTTCCGGGCTCGAGGCGGGCGAAGAGAGCGACGTTGTCGGATGCAATCGCTTCGATCGGAGCCGATTCGAAGTAGTCCGGAGCAGACCTCGCTTCGGCATCGAAAAGAGCAAGGATCATACCTGCGGAGTCGCGGAGGAAGGCAGACCAGCGGTCATCCCAGCCTCTTCGTTCCGAGAGCACGTGCCGCGCGCACTGGACGGATTCGTTGTAATCCGGAACCTGGCTCAACGGTTCCTCCTCGCCGGTCGAACACTGTGCCGCAGCCTCGCCTTGGAGCAGTGGGCCAGGCTCGTCTGGGAGAACATAACGAAAGGGATGGGTGGAAATACCGGTCCGGTCAGCCGATGAAACGGAAGGGGCGGCCTCGCGGCCGCCCCCGCGCATCTACCTGTCGAGCCTAGCGGCGGGGCTTCTCGGTGGCGAAGTCGACGCGGATGTTGCGCCCGTCGAGGACGGCGTTGTCCATCGCGTTCTTCGCGACCTTGGCCGCCTCCGCGTCAGCGAAGGTGACGAAACCGAAACCGCGGGACCTGCCGGTGTCGCGGTCGGTGACCACGCGGGCCTCCGAGACCTCACCATGGGCCGAGAACGCCTTGCGCAGCGACTCGTCGTTCGTTGCCCACGCCAGACCGCCGACAAACAGCTTGTTGCTCACAGACACTCCTTCTCCCGGGGTCCTACCCCGGATCCATCGGGCTTTTCAGCCCGCCGCCCGGTTTCCCGGGCACTCCGCCGGCTTGCGCCGGCACGGCCGGCCTTTCAGGCCGAACAGCTTGAATCAGTTTCCTTTGGATGGGAAGTCTTCACTCGACACAGTCGGAGGATCTGACCTGGCCCAGCACAAGTTCCACTGATGCAAACGCGACCATTATAGCGTTTTTGTTAAAGCGCAACAAGAAGCGGAAGGCAGGTTGGAATGCCCCGCCGACATGGAGCGCCCCAGCCATACCGGGGTCCGCGCACCCGGCGGCTTCCGGTTCACAACCGCTTGGCTTGAATGGAACAGCGATCGGTGCCCCAAACGCTGTCCGCGGGCTATATTTGTTCCAACGGGAGGCGCATCCATGCGACACGGAGCGGCATCGATCATCGCGCTCTCGGCAGCCGCGGCTTCGTCCGCGCTGGATATAGGATGGGACGGCCTTCCGGGCGACGAGCCCTGGTGCGGTTGAATCCAGTCCGTGCGCTACCAGGCGGTGGTGCAGGCGCAGGAGATGGGGGAAGGCACCGTCATCACGGGCATCTCATGGCATCGTTCGGGCTCCTATCCGCACTGCTCCCTCTTCGAAGGCTCGGAAATCAG
>JAAYTY010000040.1 GCA_012523605.1 Candidatus Fermentibacterota bacterium | reverse complement strand
GCTGATGACGACGGAATCGAAGAACGGGTTGCAGCTGGAAGACAGGAGGGCCGGAATCCGGATCGCCGGTCTCTCTTCGGTGCCTGTGAATCCGATCTTGTAGATCTTGTCGTTGTTCATGTTGCTGACCCAGAGGAAGCCGTTTGCAGGATCGGTGTCTAGACCGTGCGCCGCGCCTCCGGTGAGTGAGCCGGGAATAGTCGAAACGATTGCTCCGGAGGTGTTGTAGCTTCTGACGGGACTGTCGGCTGCACTGCAGGCGAGCCACACCAGGTTGTTCATGTAGCCGCAGTCATAGCTCGTTCCCAGGCTCGCTATGCCGAGCGCCCAGGCCGAGCCGTGCGTGCCGGTGTAGGAGTAGGATTCGACAGCGTGACCGCCGCCGCTGCTGGTACCCAGTATCAGGATGTTGCCGCTTCCTGCCGCCACTCCAGTCGCCGACTGGAGATAGCTGCCTCAACAGAGGGCGCTGAACTGGCCCAGGTATGAGCCGGATGCATCGTAGTAATTGACATACCCGGATGTGAGCGCGACATACACCTTGTTGTCTGCGAAGGTCATTCCCGTCGGATGGGCTCCCGAAGCATCAACATACCAGTCGAGAAGGACGGAACCGGTAGAGGCATCGAGCTTGTAGACCCGATTGGTTACGTTGTCGCATGCCCAGAGCGCGCCGCCGCCGAGCGCGAGGCCGCTGATGTTCGTATCGGGCGCGTCGAGGGTGAGGATCACGGATTGTCCCAGAGAAACGGCGGCGAAGAGGAACAGGCACGGAACGATCTTCTTCACCATATATCACCCCCCTTCGGATGAAGATATTCCCGATCCTCCGTTTTCATTATCGGGAATCGTTGAATCCGCGTCAACTTACTCGAAAAGGACGGGCCGGCGGCTATGAACCGCCGGCCCTGTCGCTTCCGAGCCGGGCTCAGAAGCCCAGATTCACTCCGCCGTACACCGTCCCGATGCTTCCGGTGCCGGGATCGTCCCCGAGCGTCCTCGCATACTTGTACTCGGCGAAGAAGCTGAGAGGAAGCATCGGCGGCTGGAACTCCGCTCCCGCGACCCCGTGAATCTCCGGATGCACTTTGTCGTAGACGTCGAGAGGCGCGCCCTGGCCGGTCTGCTCCTGAACATACTGGATGAGGAGGTCGGCATCGCTCACGATGAAGTGGGCTCCCGCGCCGCCGCCGACATAGGGGGTCACCGGAAGGCTGCCGACCGGAAGATCGACCTTCAGGGTGGCTCCCAGGTCGAGGTCGTGGTAGGTGGCGGTGTAGCTCTGGAGGAACTCCTGCTCTTCCGGAGCTTCCCAGCCCCACTCGTCCTCCAGGTACTGCAGGAGGGAATCCTCGTCTATGTCTATCCCCTGCTCCTCCTCGATGTAGTTGATCAGATAGTCCTGCAGGGTGATGTCCGTCTCGGTGCCAATGTATCCGGCGCTGAACTCCAGGGAGACGATGCTCATGATGGGGAACACGAACTGCCCTCCGAAGATGGCATTGGACGCGTCCCCGCCGGTCCTGGGCTCGTTGCCCGTGTAGTATCCCACGCGGCCGCCGAAGTGCGGCCCTGCCGCCGCCGCCGCCGCGAAAGCGGCGATGAGGATAAGATACCTCAAGAGAGACCTCCTTTCCGTGTGGCCCAAGCATGGAGCAGAGCGGGGGGGGCGTCAACGAAGCAGCAGCCTCGGCACCGGGTGCCCGTTTCTTGACCATCCTTGACTGCTGCCCGTGACTGATGCAGTTTTAGCTTGTAGTGGAGCCAGCTTCGAGTCCGATAATGGGAGAAGGAGGTAAGACGTGAGATTTCTTTTTGCATCTCTTGTCATCCTGTCGGCTTCCGCCCTGGCCGCGGGCCTGGAGAGCTACTCCTGGCAGTCCCTCGGCGGAAATGCCGGTTCTTCGCCCTCCGTGACCCTTGTGGAATCCGATCTCGGGCACATAGTGGTCGACCTGTCGGTTCCCGGCTTCTGGCTGACCACCTGGCCCGGCGGGGGACGGAACTGGGACAGGATCTTCATCCCCGAGTACTATTCCCAGAGCGAGGTGGGTTTCCCCGAGGTGCCCTCTGTGCCCGTGCTCTTCGCCCTTCCCCTGGGAACCCATGCGGTCGTCACCGTCGAGGACGTCCAGTACTCGACCTTCGATGACATCGAGCTGATCCCCCGCCAGCCGGCGGAGATAGACATGCCGCATCCCGCATGGCCCTTCGAGATGAACGAGAGGGCCTACGGCGATGCGGTGACCCCCGGTGACTGGGCAGTCGCGGACATGGAGGGAATGTGGGCGGGCCTGCACAATCAGCGCCTCGTCCTGAACCCGTTCCAGTTCGACGCCGCGACGGGCGAGCTGCGCGCCGCGAGCACCATGCGGGTCAGAGTCGAGTTCCAGGGCACGCACCAGGGATACTGCGCCCCGGTCAATCCCGGCATGGAAGCCGCGATGGCCGGCAGCGTGATCAACTACGCCGACTTCAGGCCCTATGCCGGGAACGACGGCTCCAGAGCCGGCACGAAGTACATCTTCATCTGCAACAGCAGCAATATCGGCGCTATCGCTCCCCTCTACGAGCTCTACAACTGGCTCGGCATGAAGGCCAAGGTGGTGACTCTGGCCAATCCCGCCACCGTGCCTCAGATCTACGCCGCCATCGCCGACAACTACGAAACGGGCGTCACCCGCTTCGCACTCATCGCCGGCACCTATACGGAGATGCCGTCCTACAACTACGGAACCCATGTCGGTGACTACTATTACGCATGCCTCACGGGCGGCGACCTGCAGCCCGAGATCGGCGTGGGCAGGCTCACCGGCTCCTCGGCGCAGATAGACCATCAGGTGGACAAGATCATCGACGGCTATCTCTGCTACCCGTTCACGGACGACGGCAACACCACGGGCATCATTCCCAGCATGAGCGTGCTCGCCGCTCACGAGGAACAGTATCCAGGCAAGTACACCCAGTGCTGCAACGAGATAGCGGCGTATCCCTACAGCCTCATCAACTTCACCTTCATCAAGGTCTATCCGCCGGAGGGCGGCACGGCCTCCATGGTCTCCACCGCCATCAACAACGGGAACGGATTCGTGACCTACCGCGGGCACGGAGACGTCACCTACTGGGCGTGGTCGCCGGGATGGAACGCCACGAACATCAACGCCCTCACGAACACCTTCATGCCGCCCGTGGCGAACATAGCCTGCCTGTGCGGCCGCTATAATGAATCGGGCGACTGCCTGGCGGAGAGCTGGCAGTTCGCGACGCACGGCTCGAGCGGCAACCTGGCCGCGGCCGACCCGTCCTACACCGAGGCGAACCACACCTACATCAAGGAGATCTACAAGGCCCTGTACGACCAGGGCACATGGAACATCACAGAGGCGATCAACGACGCCACTGTGGTCACGATGTCCCAGCACGGAACCTACGGCGAGGCCAACGCCAAGATGTACTTCTGGTTCGGTGATCCGGCCATGGAGATCTGGAGCTTCGACCAGGCAGGCGAGTTCGGAATCCTCGATCTCGCCGGCCCCTCAGTGCTCAATCCCGGCCCCCAGACCATCACTCTGACGGTAACTTCGGGAGGCTCCCCGGTGTCCGGCGCCACCGTCGCCATCACGGACGGAGTCGAGGGAGTCACCGACGCACAGACCTTCTACCAGACAGGCACCACGAACGCCAGCGGCCAGGTGAGCTTCACCGTCACCATTCCTTCGTCCGGCCAGATACACGC
>JAAYTY010000039.1 GCA_012523605.1 Candidatus Fermentibacterota bacterium | reverse complement strand
CTTCCGGTTTCCGTGCCCTTCGTACTGGTCCCGCCCGAATAGCGGGCTCGCGACCGACAGCGAGGCCCGGTGGGTCGCCACCGGGCCTCTTTCCGTCATGTGTCTCCCTTTTCCGCTCGAGTCATCTGTATTCCACTGAGAATCCGATCCATCGGCCCTCGAACGAAGCGGAGGAGCTGCTTGCAAAGGGCCCGGGGACTCGCGCCCCCGGGCCCTTCCTTCACTCACCGGGCCGCAGCCCTGCTGATTTCATCCTCTGCTAGTACATGTCCTCCATGCCGCCGCCGCCGGGCGCGGCCTTGTGCTTCTCGGGCTCTGGAATCTCGGTGATCACGCATTCGGTGGTGATGAGAAGCCCAGCGATGCTCGCGGCGTTCTGCAGGGCAGTCCTGGTGACCATCGTAGGATCCACTATGCCCAGCTCGAACATGTCGCCGTACTTGTTGTTCTGCACGTCCAGACCCTTGCTGCCGCCCAGGGAGCGCACCTTCTCGACTACGATGGCGCCTTCGAGCCCGGCGTTGAAAGCGAGCTGGCGCAGGGGCTCGGAGAGGCAGCGCTTCACGATCTCGGCGCCTGTCTTCTCGTCTCCCTCGAGGGTCACTCCGTCCACGGCCTTCTCGCAGCGGAGCAATGCGACGCCTCCACCGGGTACTATTCCCTCCTCGACCGCGGCACGGGTGGCGTGGAGTGCGTCCTCGACGCGGGCCTTCTTCTCCTTCATCTCGGTCTCGGTGGCGGCGCCGACATTGATCCGTGCGACTCCGCCGGCGAGCTTGGCCAGGCGCTCCTGGAGCTTCTCGCGATCGTAGTCGGACGTGGTGTCCTCGATCTGCTTCTTGATCTGGGCTACGCGGCCCTTGATCGCTTCGACGCTGCCGGCGCCCTCGATGATGGTGGTGGTGTCCTTTTCGATCTTTACTCGCTTGGCTCTGCCGAGGTCGCTCATCTGGATGTTCTCGAGCTTGATGCCCAGATCCTCCGTGATGGCACGGCCGCCGGTGAGAACGGCGATGTCCTCGAGCATGGCCTTGCGGCGGTCGCCGTACCCCGGAGCCTTCACAGCGGCCACCTGGAGCATCCCCCTGACCTTGTTCACGACCAGGGTGGCGAGGGCCTCGCCCTCGACGTCCTCGGCGATGATGAGCAGGGGGGAGCCCTTCTGCGCGATCTTCTCGAGTATCGGAAGAATGTCCTTGACGTTGGAGATCTTCTTCTCGTGGATAAGGATGTGGACGTCCTCGAGAACGCACTCCATAGCCTCGGCATCGGTCACGAAGTAGGGGCTGAGGTAGCCGCGGTCGAACTGCATGCCCTCGACGACGTCGAGAGTGGTGTCCATGGACTTGGCTTCCTCTACGGAAATCGTGCCGTCCTTGCCGACCTTCTCCATGGCATCGGCTATGATGTCTCCGATGGTCTCGTCGTTGTTGGCGGAGATGCTGGCGACCTGCTTGATCTCGTCGCGGCCTCTGACTTCCTTGGAGAGGGTCTTGAGCTCGGTGATGACCGCTTCGACGGCCTTGTCTATGCCCCGCTTGAGGGACATGGGGTTGGCGCCGGCTGTGACGTTCTTCAGACCCTCGCGATAGATGCTCTCGGCCAGGAGTGTCGCGGTGGTCGTGCCGTCACCGGCCTTGTCGCTGGTCTTGCTCGCCACCTCACGGATGAGCTGGGCTCCGATATTCTCGAACTTATCGGGGAGCTCGATCTCCTTGGCGACGGTTACGCCGTCCTTGGTGATGCCGGGAGAGCCCCACTTCTTCTCGAGGACCACGTTCCTGCCCTTGGGGCCGAGTGTTACCTTGACCGCCCTGGAGAGCTTCTCGACGCCGGCTAGAATCTGCTGCCTTGCGTCCTGATCGTACTTCAGCTGCTTTGCTGCCATCTGTACCGTCCTCCGCTCGATTTCCTGATTACTTCTTCTTGGTGTCGACGACCGCCAGGATGTCATCCTCGCGGACGATGACGTATTCGTCCCCGTCGATCTTCACCTCTGTACCGGAATACTTGCCGATGAGCACCTTGTCCCCCGCCTTGACGACAGGGGCGACGAACCCTTCTCCGTTCTCCTTGCGCTTTCCTTCACCGACGGCTATCACGGTTCCCTCGAGGGGCTTCTCCTTGGCGGTGTCGGGCAGGACTATCCCTCCCCTGACTGTCTCCTGCGGCTCCTCGCGCTTCACGAGGATCCTGTCGAAGAGCGGGCGCACCTTTGTCGACATAACCCATGTCTCCTTTCGGGATGTGCTGATGGATATCAGCCGGACACATCATCGCAAGCTATTGAAGCATACGATATGCCAGAAGGGCGCCCGACGATTTCTGATATCGTAAGTTGAAGCCGGATCTATAGATGCGATCACGGCAGACGAGCGGAGGCGCCAGGGGAGGAACCGTCCTCCGGTCAGTTTGGCACAGCTCTTCCGGGGTGTGCCCGGAGCCCCTGTGCGGCAATATTCCCGCATTCGAACCGGTGCATGTCATGAACGGAGATGACCTTGAACCAGACTATCACCATCGGAACCGACGGAACCTGCCTCGACGAGGTGTCGGCGGTCAGGCACGGAGCGGCTGTAAGGCTGGGGGCCGGTGCCCGTGCCGCAATGGAAGCCGGAAGGAGGCGGGTCGAGGATCTCCTGCGGGATGCCCGCCCCGTCTACGGTATCAACACCGGCTTCGGCCGTCTCGCGGCCACCGTGATATCGGCGGGAGATCTCTCGAGCCTGCAGGTGAACCTCCTGAGAAGCCATGCGTGTGGAACCGGCGATCCGCTGCCCCGCGACGTCGTCAGAGTCACGCTCTTCCTAAGAGCTTCATCTCTGGGAAGGGGCCGGTCCGGAATCCGGCCGGAGACCGTGGAGATGCTCCTTTCGTTCCTCAACGGCGACATCCTTCCGGTAATCCCCTCGAAGGGCTCGCTGGGAGCCTCGGGAGACCTGGCGCCGCTGGCCCACATGTGCCTGCCGCTGATGGGGGAGGGCAGGTGCATGGCCGGAGAGGAGACGATCGGTGGAGGGGAGGCTCTTGCAAGACTGGGCCTCGAGCCTCTTCGCCCCACCTCCAAGGAAGGGCTCGCGCTGATCAACGGAACGCCGGTCATGACCGCCATCGCCTCCTGCGCCCTCCTGGACGCCCGGAACATCCTCTCGGCGGCCGACACCGCCGCTGCGGTCACTCTCGAGGCGCTCCTCGGAACGGGAACCGCGTTCGACGAGGAACTGCTGTCGCTGAGACCCCATCCAGGAGCCCTCGAGACGGGCGCCAACCTCAATCGCATGATCGAGGGCAGCGAGATAGTCCTCTCCCACAGGGACTGCCCGAGAGTCCAGGACTCCTATTCGCTCAGATGCACCCCACAGGTCCACGGCGCCACGCGTGACGCGATGCGCTACATAGGGGAGACCCTTGCAATAGAGCTCTCCTCGGCCACCGACAACCCCCTGATGCTCGAGGACGGCTCTTTCCTGAGCGGGGGCAACTTCCACGGCCAGCCTGTGGCTCTCGCCTCTGACCATCTGGCTCTGGCTGCCGCCGAATTGGGAAGCATATCCGAGAGACGCATGGAGAGACTGCTGAATCCGGACCTCAGCGGCCTCCCGGCGTTCCTTTCGCCCGAACCCGGTCTCAACTCCGGTCTGATGATAGCACAGTACACCGCCGCCTCCCTGGTGAGCGAGAACAAGGTGCTGGTTCATCCCGCAAGCTGCGACAGCATCAGCGTGAGCGGAGCCCAGGAGGATCACGTCTCGATGGGGACTACTGCGGCGAGACAGGCTGCGGAGGTCGTGGCCAATGTGAGGAGGGTCGTGGCCACGGAACTCTTCTGCGGTTTCCAGGCGCACCGGTTCGTCGGAAGGGGAAAGCCGGGCAGGGGTACCGGCAGGGCTCTGGAAATGATCTCGTCCGTCGCGAAGCCCCTGGACGGAGACCGCGAGTTCGGAGCGGACATAGACGCCGTGGAAGGGCTGATAGAATCGGGTGCCTTCACGGAACTCCTGGAAACGCTGGAGAAAGGCCGGGGCCTGGCAAGGAGCGGCGCGCCGGCCTCTCAGGGCTGAAGGTTGAACACCCTCGTGTGCTGGAGAACCCAGAGAGCCACCCTGTCGTCGCTGACGCCGGATCGCATCTGGTCGAGAGCCTCGTACATGTCCACCCTCGAGAACCTCAGCCTGCTGCCCGGGATGTCCACACAGAGGCCCACTATGGGCCAGCCTCCGGATATGCTGTCGAGAAGGGTGAAGAAGACTCCTCCGTACCTCTTGAGAAGGGTGTCGCCCTCCGTCAGGGAGCCCTCCATGGCAACCACGAAGGCCGTGTCCTCCAGAGCCGCCGAGGCCGCCGGAATCCCCCTCGCAACCAGGTCCTCGACCGGGTGCGCCGACAGCGCGCCGGCGAGGAGGAGCAGAGATGCCGAAACGGCCCATGGATGAAACCACGGCCGCAGTCGGAAGGACTCTCGAGCAACCCGTTGCATCGCCCCGGGACGCCTCCCTGCGTGATGGACATACGAAGAATAACATAACATCACGGACGGAAGCATAGTACAACAGCCCATGCACGCGAGCCGGAACTGCAGTATATATCCGTGCATGTTCGGGCTGATAGCGCTTCTTGCGGCTGTGGTGCAGGCCCCGGCGCCGATGCCGGAGGACTTCGGGCACGGGCTCCTTGCTCTCGACAGGGAGATATCGGGGCTCCTCGACTGCTATCTCGAGGCGGTGCCGGAATGCCCCGCCGGGAGCGATACGCCGATACGGCTCTGGCAGCTCGATTTCGGATGGATAAGGGCCTCGTCGGCTCTGTTGGCGTTAGAGGGAGTCCGGCCGGGCGATGCCGGCCCCGCGGTCGCCGAAGCCCTCGAGGAATACCTTGCAGCGTGCAAGAGGTACCTTGCGGTGTACGGAAGGGTCAGGGTGTTCTACCATGGCGCCGGCCATCCCGATTCCGCCATGTCGGTCGCGCTGGAGGACGAGCTGATCAGCGCTGACAGCGCCTGGCTGGAATCGGGAGCCCGCCTGTTCGGAGCGCTGAATGAAGAGGAATGAGATGGGACAGAGGGAGGAATCGGTCTATCAGGTGAAGCTGGGCCACGCCCGGATGCTCAAGGGCGGCGTGATCATGGACGTCGTGACGCCCGAACACGCCCGGATAGCGCAGGAGGCCGGCGCCGTGGCGGTCATGGCTCTCGAAAGAGTGCCCGCCGACATCAGGGCCGCCGGGGGCGTCGCCAGGATGTCCGATCCGGAGATCATCAAACGCATCCAGGAGGCGGTGACCATCCCCGTGATGGCCAAGTGCCGCATCGGACATTTCGTCGAGGCCCAGGTGCTGGAAGCGCTGGAGATAGATTTCATCGACGAGTCGGAGGTGCTGACCCCGGCAGACGAGAAGCATCACATAGACAAGTGGAGCTTCAAGATCCCGTTCGTGTGCGGAGCGACGAATCTGGGAGAGGCTCTCCGACGCATAGGCGAGGGCGCCGCCATGATACGGACGAAGGGCGAAGCCGGCACCGGGGACATCGTCGAAGGCGTGAGGCATGCCAGATGCGTCCTGGACGAGATCAGGAGGCTGTCGAGCCTGCCGCGCGAGGAACTCATGACCGTCGCGAAGGATCTCGGAGCTCCTTTCGAACTCGTCTCCAGCGTCCACGACGAGGGCAGGCTGCCCGTGGTCAACTTCGCCGCCGGAGGCATAGCGACTCCGGCCGACGCCGCGCTGATGATGCAGCTCGGCATGGACGGCGTCTTCGTCGGCAGCGGCATCTTCAAGAGCGGCAATCCCGAGAAGCGCGCCAGGGCGATCGTGGAGGCCGTCAGCCAGTTCGACAAGCCGGCGGTCATCGCCGCGGTCTCGGCCGGTCTCGGCGAGCCCATGACGGGCATCAGCGTCAAGAGCCTCGAGCAGAAGGACCGCATGGCATCGAGAGGCTGGTGACCTTTCCAGTATGAAGACGGGTGTCGTCGCCCTTCAGGGCGGCGTGGCCGAACATGTTTCCATGCTTCGCCGTATCGGGGCCGAAACTGTGGAAGTGCGTCTGCCCGAGGATCTGGAAGGCCTGGACGCCCTGATCATCCCGGGCGGGGAATCCACGACTCTCATCCGGCTGATGGAGAGGTGGGCTCTGGCCGACCCGATCGGAAACCTCGTGCGGAGAGGACTGCCGGTCTGGGGCACATGCGCCGGAGCCATACTCCTCTGCTCCGAGATCTCCGAGAGCGAGCACGAGATCAGCCAGAGAAGCCTGGGCCTCGCGAGGGTGAAGGCGGTGAGGAACGCATTCGGGCGCCAGGTCCATTCCTTCGTTCAGGATCTCCAGGTCGAGGGCATCGCCGCTCCCTATCCCGGAGTGTTCATAAGGGCACCCCTGCTGGAGCCCCTCGATCCGTGCGTGCAGGTGCTGGCGAGAATCGGCGAGGGCGCCGTGTTTCTCCGCGAGGACCGCATGTGGCTGTCCTCCTTCCATCCCGAGCTGACAGATGATCCGAGGGTCCACGAGCTGTTTCTCGGCTTCGCCCGGGAGAGCTGACCTGCGGGACGGCCGCTGCCTGGAATGCTTCGGCAGGGGGCTGGCGGCGTTCATGGAAACCGGCGGTCTTCCGGAGTCCGAACGCCCCGGGCTCCTGCGGAGCTACCTGGCCGAGATCGAGAGAGGGCTGTCCGGCCTTCCTCCGCCTCTCGCCGGTGCCGGCGTGTACAGGGACCTCAGAGGTCGCTTCGCCGGCCCCGACGTGTACGAGAGCGTGAAGGACGAGTTCACGATGGGCCTGCTTGCGATCCTCGACTCCATCAGGAACCTGGTTGCCGCCTCACCGGATCCTCTGAGGGCCGCGCTGGCGGCATCCACCATGGGAAACCTTCTCGACGTGGCGCAGGGCCGCGCCGTGCCGTCCATCGAAGAGCTGTGCGGCATCCTGTTCACGCCCCCCGCGCTGGACGATTCGGAGGATTTCGCGGGGAGGATCCCCTCGGCGCGCAAGCTGGTCGTGTTCGGCGACAACGCGGGTGAATCCGTGCTCGATCTTCTTTTTCTGGAGCTGCTGCCCGAAAGCGTGGAGGCCGTTTACACCGTCAGACCTCTGCCCGTTATGAACGATGCGACCGTGCGGGACGCCTCCCTGGCGGGCATCGCCGATCATGCGAGGGTGATCCCCACCGGGCTCGACGCGCCCACCGTGAGGAGGGGCCTTCTCGACGCGAGGCTGGAGCGCGAGATCGACGACGCGGACCTCCTGCTCTCCAAGGGGCAGGGCAACCTCGAGGGCATGCTGGGAACGGCCGACGAAAGACTCTATTATTCTTTCGTGGTGAAATGCCCGGTCGTCTCGGAGATCACCGGGCTTGTAGAGGGGAGCGGAGTGTTCGCGCACAGCTCCAGGCTCCCCGCATGGAGGTTCTGATGCCTATCTACGAGTACCTGTGCAGTAAGTGCAACGTCATCTATCAGTTTTTCGTGAAGAGCGGCTCGAATCCGTCCCCCTCGTGCCCGAAGTGCGGGGCCGGGGACCTCGAGAGGGTGATGAGCACCTTCTCTACTTCCCGGAAGGGCGAGATCGGCTCTTCGACCTCCGGTGACGACATGCCCGACCTGTCCGACATCGACGAGAGCGATCCGAGGTCCATGGCGCGCGCCATCCGTCACATGGCCGACGACATGGGGGAGGACCTGGGCCCGGAGCTCGACGAGGCGATCACCAGACTGGAGGCCGGGGAGGATCCGGAAAAGGTCGAGCGCGAGCTGGAGGGTATGGGGCTGGGAGACGAGGACGGGCCCTCTCCGGGGACACCGCCGGCCCGGGATCCCGGGCTCTACGAGGCGTAGGGGAAGCGGACGGCGGGAACCAGTCACCTGTCTCCGGTTGCCGGGCGTCTGCAGAGCAACGGGAGCAGAAGCAGAACAACAGTATCATGACTGACACGACGAAGGATGGCGGATCAGGCAGAGGACGCCGGGACTAGTACAGCGCTTTTATCCCGTCCCAGGTGGTGGCCGACGGCGTCATCGCCGGCTGGATCCTGACCAGGAAGTCGTTCGCCTCCGGGCCCTGGATCATCCACGGCTCCCAGGCCGCGATTTCACGGCACTGCTCGAACAACATGCCTCGAGCCCGGACCCGACGGCAATCCGCCGAGGAAGCTGTCGTGCCGGTCAGACGCTCGACACGCCCGCATGTTCTCCGAAGAACTCCCTGATGCCTGATGCCACCTCCGCCTGCTGTTCAAGCGTGATCTCAGGGAACATCGGCAGCGTGATGTTGTGTGAGCTGTTGTACTCGCTCACCGGGAAGTCGCCCATCCTGTAGCCAAGATGCGCATAAGCCTTCTGCAGGTGAAGGGGGTACGGGTAGTGGAAGCCGGTGCCTATGCCCCTCCCCTTCAGGAAGGCGGCCAGATCGTCCCGCTTCTCGGTGTGCACTGCATAGAGGTGATAGACGTGCTTCGCGCCGGGCGACTCCACAGGCAGTTCCACGGGCAATCCGGACAGCAGGTCGGCATACCTCCGCGCCGCCTCCCTGCGCTGCCCGGTCCAGCGTTCGAGGTGCGACAGCTTCACGCCCAGCACCGCGCCCTGGAACGCCTCCATGCGGTAGTTGTGGCCTATCATGGAGTAGAAGTACTTCTGGGCGGATCCGTGATCACGCAGGGCGCGGATCTTCGCGGCGAGGTCGTCGGAGCTGGTCGTCACCGCGCCGCCCTCGCCGTAGGCGCCAAGGTTCTTGCCTGGATAGAAGCTGAATGCCGCAGCGGTGCCGAACGAGCCGGCCGGGCGCCCCTCCAGCGATGCGGCGTGCGCCTGGCAGGCATCCTCGAAGAGCAGGAGACCCCACCTCTCGGCGATCGCCTCGAATGCGGACAGATCGGCCGGCTGTCCGTAGAGGTCGACCGGAAGCAGGGCGCGGATCACCGCTCCCGTCTTCGGATCCGCCGGGCCTCCCGGCCTGTCGTTCTCCTTCAGAAAGGTTTCGGTGCGACAGGGACAAAGGTTCCAGGAATTCCTGTTCACGTCCACGAACACCGGAACATGGCCCGCCAGCACCACGCCCTCGGCCGTCGCTGTGAAAGTATTGGGGGGAAGAATGACTCCGCTGCCCGCCGGCAGGTCGGAAGCCCAGATCATCGCATGCACCGCCGCTGTCCCGCTCGAGAGGCCTATGCAGTGCTTCGTTCCGCATAGCGCGGCGAAGCGTTCTTCGAATGCACCGACCTTGGGGCCCAGCACGAAGGTGGTGTTCTCCATCACTTCATCCAGTTCGCGCCTCACTTCGCCGGCGATCTGCCGGTACTGCTGCTTCAGGTCGAGGAATGGAACAGCCATGTCGCCTCCATGGTTGTCTTTGGGCAGGTCTTCATCGAGACCCTGGCCCGATACCCGCCTCAGCGGAGAGGCTGCGCAGGAGCCGAGCCCTCCGAGAAGCCCACCGTGACCCGTCCGTACTCCGGGCTGTACTCGTTACAGGATCTGACGACGAGGATCGCCTCCCCCTCGTGGATCGCCGAAGCCTCGAAGACCAGCCTGGAATCGCTCCAG
>JAAYTY010000038.1 GCA_012523605.1 Candidatus Fermentibacterota bacterium | reverse complement strand
GTAAGAGTTCTGCAGGATGGTCTGCTGCCAGGCGGGTGGCACGAGGTGACATGGAACGGCTGTGATGCGTCCAGCCGTCCGCTCTCACCCGGGGTCTATTTCGTCCTGGTCGAGGCCGGGGCGGATGAGAGATCTGTGGAAAGGCTGGTCCTGGTCAGGTGACGACTGCGGGCGCCTCGCTTTCCATGTAATGGATGCAATCGATGAAGGCATCGTCGAGGTCCGCGCTTCTCCTGTGGGCTGCTCTGCCGCTCCCGCCTGCGGAGCTTCATGCAGGCGGAGGCGGGCCGGTCATCGACGAGGCCTTGCTCGTCGATGAGTACCCTTTCTGCGGTGAATACGGGGTGCATCGGATACCGGTGGAGGATTTCCCTTCCGAACTGCTGCCACCCTGTTCGGAATCGCTCGATCTGATTCCCATCCGTTCCGCAGATTCGATCGGACTTCTGGCGGCCGCCGCGAACCGCGAAGGCTGGATGATCCTGGACACCCTGACCTGTCCGGGGAGCCTGAATACGGCCAAGTCCTGGGCCTGGTGGGACGGGGAGAAGCGGCATCTCGTATTCGCCACCCAGGTGTCCTTCCGGATGTTCACCTTTTTCTCCGAATGGCGGGGAGATGGCTGCGGCTTTCCTCCGCGCCTCTTCGAGTGAAGCGCGGAGGCTGGCCTGTGATGGGGACTGGCATGGTGCGCTGTAAGTCTATCTGTGCGCCGGTGACGCCTATCAGCAGTGCGGGCTGGATTCCCTCTGGTTTCTCGAACCGGACTCGCTCGCCGAACACGGCAACCCAGTCTACCGGTGGCTGAACGACGAAGCGCTCATCGGCATCCTCGAGCACCTCGCGCGATCAGCTGAGGAAGCCGGAGACAGCGTTACCGCAGAAACCGCTTCGGAAGCTGCCGCTTCGCTGCCCGGGTGCTGACTTCGGGCGGATCAGCCCTCCAGCTCGGCAAGCTGCTCCTCGAACTCGGCCGGATCGGGGAGCTGAATCTTCAGCTCGTTCGCGTATCTCCTGGCCCTGGGCTTGAGGAGCTTCAGTGTCCAGTGGCGGATCCTGTCCTCCGGAAGGTGCCCCTCGGCGAAGTGAAGCCTGATCATCTGCCTCAAGTACCAGATCGAGGAGAGCCTGTCGAACGGGTCGCTCAGGCTGAGTATCGCTGATTCCCTGCCGAACAATCCCGCTCCGCCGACACGCTCGATCTCGACCCTGAACCTGCGGATGATCCTCGCATAGAACCCGTCGAGCTTCAGGAACAGATCCAGCCACGGTTTCGTTTCATTCCTGCCGGCCGAGGCTGCGCCTCCTAGAAACGAGCAGAAGGATCCATGCAGGGCTGTCCATGGAGCGTAAGGATCCGGCTGTGATAGAGTGTCGGTGGACAGCACGGCTGCGGATTCGAATCCGGATACCGCCTCCTCGATCCGCGAAGCTGTTCTCGACGGGATGTCGAAGGCGGAGTACAGGGACGTCCTCGGCAGGATGGCGCCGATGGTCCTCATGAAGGCTTCCGACCGTGCCGGGAATGTGTCCATGTCGTACCAGACGTGCTCGCCCGGGCCTATTCCGTTGTGTGAGCCATAGCATGCGAGGGTCAGCTCCACTGGTCCGGACGGGCTGTGGAACAGCCATCTCTGCCAGCTTGCAGCGCCGGAGTGCTCCAGGTCCGTAATGGTCCCGTACTCGACGGTGCGGGACTCCTTTGTCTTCGTGAAATTCCTGTCGCTCTTGAATATGACATACCTTTCCGGGCCGAAGACCTCTCCACTTCCCCCGAGCAAGCCTCTGTCGAGAAGGAACACGGGGAGATCCTCCAGGGAGCCGCCCAGCCCGAGCAGAGACATCACGGCGCTTCCATACCTGCCTGCCAGATCTCCCTGCCTCTGCAACGTGTCGATGTCGATCTTCATTCGTTTCCATCATGCTTTGCGTCAGTTCCCCGGGATCAACGCCCTGCTGCGGCTTTCCTCTTCGAGCCCGATCCAGACAAGATACGCGTCGGGCCAGCCGACCTTCAGCGATGTACATAGATCGGTCCAGCCGCTTCCGTCTACAGCCTCCGGAACCAGGTAGGCCAGCCATCCCTCGAATCCCGAGAGAGAGGGCCAGTCTGGAATCCACAGAACCCCCGGCTCCAGGTGCGTCGCATCTGCAGCGTGCGATGCCGAGATTCTCGCCTCCTCCGGGGTCGTGTACACTCCGCAGGCGATGATCCAGCCATGCGGAGGCGAGTCCAGCGACTGGAAGAGGGGATGGATCTCGGAAGTTCCCTCCGGAGTCGAGATGCTGTCCACGACGCCTCTGCGGTCGGTCCTCACCAGGAGGGCTTCAGACCGGATGTCGTCGACGCCCGACATGTCCATGGATCCAGCGAGGAGGAATCCGCCGTCCTCCATCACCCTGACGTGGCTGAAGGAAGTGAACTCCCCGTCCTCGTAGAGCCTCTGCCACAGCATGACTCCGGAGGAGTCGTACACGGCGAGAACCGCGCTCATCCTCGAGCCGCCCGAACCGGCGGTGCATCCGCAGCAGGCCGTCCGGTTCCCGGAGAGCTCCGCCACGCTGGATATGATTCCCTCGCCTTTCCAGGACTGGAACCAGACGGGGTCGCCGTCCCCGGACAATCTGCAGATCCAGGGGCCCGGGTAGCCGCTTCCGCAGATGCAGATACTCCCGTCAGAACAGGCGACCGCCTCCTCGATCGAGAAATCGGCCGGCAGGAGATCGTCGAGCCTGCTGGTCGTCCTGCCGAACGGAATCCCCGACCGCGCGAATCCTAGAAAGATCAGACGGGAATCCGGATCTCCTGTCGCAAAGAGGAGAATCCGGCCATCGGATGCTATGCAGACATCTTCGATGGACAGGCCCTTTTCGACTTCAAGCTCCACGGCAGGCCCGCCCTCCGGATCGAAGATGGCCGCAAACGGTGTCTCCTCCCCGCAGCCTTTGCTGCCTGACACCACGAACGAGCCGTCTCCGCAGGCCGCGAGGCCGGTGATCCGGTACACTTCGTCGTCCTCCAGCCCCAGAACCGTCTCCCAGGTCAGTACTCCATCCGGATCGAGCTTCATGACACAGGCGTCCGCATTCCGGCCCGTGGCCCTGGGTTCGGAGTAGAATGCGACAATGGCCGAACCGTCCGGGAACTCCTCTATCAGCCCGCCCGACTCCATCTCCCGGGATGCGCCGAGGTCCGCGCCGAGAATCTCCGTGCCGAGGAGCCTGCCTTCGTTGTCGACTTTCAACAGCCAGGGATCCCCGAACGAGAACCAGTCCTTGGAGAGGACAACCGCGGCGTAACCGTCCCCGGATGCCGTACAGCCAGTTCCCTGAACGTCGAGTATCGCTCCGCTCAGGGTCGTGGCGAAGGTTCCCGTTCCGGCGGCCAGCAGCCCGGATACAGCCAGAATCGTGTGTATGGTCATCTGCACTTCCACCATGAGAGACCGTATCAGCAGCCGGCGGGGGCAGCCCTCGTCAGAACCTCTTGACGCGCGTATGACAGTAGGGCATGCGCCCGGTGCGCTCGTAGTAGCGCTGGTGGTAGTCCTCGGCCGGCCAGAACTTCGTCGCCGGGACGACCTCGGTCGCCACTTCGAGCCCCTTTCCGGCGAGAATGCCGATGATCTCCCCGGCGGACCTCTTCTGGTCCCCGGTGAGGTAGAAAACCGCCGAGCGGTACTGTCTGCCCGTGTCCGGGCCCTGTCTGTCACGCTGAGTCGGGTCGTGGATCTCGAAGAACCTCTTCAACAGGTCCTCATAGCTCAGCCTGGCCGGATCGAAGGCGATTTCGACCGCCTCGGCGTAGTCCGTTGTCTTCGAGCAGACCATCTCGTATGTCGGGTTTTCCTCGACACCTCCGATGTAGCCGACCTTCGTGTCCAGCACTCCCGGAAGCTGTCTGAGCAGGAACTCGACACCCCAGAAGCAGCCTCCCGCGAGAATCGCCCTTTCGACGGAACGTCCTTCCGGTTCGAAGTCGAGGGAGATCGAGTTCACGCAGTGCCTCGTGTTCTTCCCGGTGAAGCGCTCACCCTCGAATACATGGCCGAGGTGCGCCCCGCATTTCGAGCATGTGATCTCGGTTCTCACCCCGTCCGGATCGGGCTTTCGAGAAACCGCGCCGGCTATCGAATCGTCGAAGCTGGGCCAGCCGCAGTGCGCGTCGAACTTGTCCCCGGATCTGTACAGGGGCGCCCCGCACCTCCTGCAGACGTAGGTGCCGTGTTCATTGTGATTCCAGTACTTTCCGGAAAAGGGGGGTTCAGTGCCCCGGTGGAGAATGACCCTCTCCTCCTCGGGAGTCAGACTCCGTTGATCCATGTCAGCCTCCCTGCCGGACTGAGCCGGCGTCATCAGGTCCGGTGGAGACGGCTCTCATTCGGCGTACTCCAGTATATGGACCACCGGGTAGTCCTCGGGATCCGCCTCGTAGGCCAGGAACAGCGAGTCGCCGGGCACGACCGCAACGAGCTGGTAATATGGGAGCTCCGGCGCAGAGCAGGTGAAGAGGGGATTGCCGTCCAGGTCGTACACGTCGTAGAAGGGGATGGCTTCCGTGCCCCTGCGGGCCCATATCAATCCCCCGGATACATCGAGGTCGGCGATTGCCGTGCAATACCGCTCGGGTTCCCACTCGTCTATCATGCCGGGCATCCCCCTGCTCTCGAAGATCGAGGCCATCATCTCGCGCTCCATGAGGAGATCCTCCTCGGACCTCTCCACGGGCTCGAACGCCCTTTCGATGGAGCGGAGCGGCG
Source organism: Candidatus Fermentibacterota bacterium (assembly GCA_012523605.1). Classification (GTDB taxonomy): domain Bacteria; phylum Fermentibacterota; class Fermentibacteria; order Fermentibacterales; family Fermentibacteraceae; genus JAAYTY01. The sequence continues at coordinate 3,980 of JAAYTY010000038.1, read as the reverse complement.
TACCGTCGGGCGAGTAACATTCTATCAGGTACTTCTCCGTACTCGGAACACTCACGAATACTCTGCCGTCAGGGGCTGCGGCGAAAACAACCTGGGTGGCTCGGAACATCGCTCGCGGATTCGACCTGTCCACCTGCTGCATGCTCATCATGTAGATCGTACTGCTCTCGCTCTTGCCGGGCTCCCATCTGCGCACCGAGTACCCTGCGGAACCGGTGGATCTGTCGAACTCCCTCACCGATCCTACGATCGCCGAATCGGGCAGCACCACCAGGTCTCCCGGCACGCCCTCCACGATCCCCGTCACCTCGTGGTGCAAGGTCAGAGTGGAGTCGTAGAAGATCAGCTTCGACGATCCGAAGTCGGAAACGACCACGCCGCCGCCGGGGCAGGCAGTCAGACAGGCCGGCATGGTGTACTCGCCCGGGCCTTCGCCGCGCCTGCCGCCCCTGTGAAGGAACTCGCCGGTGGGAGTGTAGGATCTCAGGCTGAAAGTGCCGACATCGGATACCACGATCCTGCCATCCGTCGTGAAAACGGCTCCTCGAACCGCCGAGAACACGCAGTTGCTGTCGCCGAGCTCGATACCGATGCGGCCGGTCACTTCCAGAGTACGGTGCGGAAGCCCCTCGATCTCCGCCGGGCCTCCGCCTCCGCCCGAACCGCCGCAGGAAGCGGCAACGGCCGTGCAGACAGCGGCCAGCAGAGTGTTCAGTCTTCCCACGAGCGACGACCTCCATGCAGATGAGATGCCGGGCGACCCTCGTCCCGTGTTCTCGACCGCGCCCGAACGGGGATCTCGGCCTGATCCCTTCCTTGACAAACGCGATCCTCGGGGGAAGATAGGTCCCGCGGCAGCCTGCCGGAAGCGGAGGAACACTCTTTTCGGCGGGGGGCTTGACCCCTCATCGGCACGGAACCAGCATTGCCCTTCAGGATGGAGGAGCGCATGCCAGGCTCTGGAAGGAGATTAAAGAGAAGGCTCTTCGAGATCATCGAGGCGGCCCACAGAGGCGATCGCGCCAGCAGGGCCTTCGACCTGACCATCATCACCCTCATCACCCTCAACATCATCGCCGTCATCCTGGGTTCCGTGAATTCGATCAACCTCGCTGTCGGCCGGTATCTGCGCTGGTTCGAGGTGTTCTCGGTCTCGGTTTTAACGGTGGAATACGCCCTTCGGCTCTGGACCTCCGACCTTAAAACCGATCGCCACGATCCCGTCATGGGCCGGCTCAGGTACATGGTCACGCCCATGGCTCTCATAGACCTCGCGGCAATCCTGCCCTTCTATCTGCCCTGGGTCGTAGGTCTGGACCTGAGGTTCCTCAGGGCCGTCAGGCTGGTGAGGCTCCTGATGCTCTTCAAGGTCAACAGATACTCCAGCTCGCTCAAGCTCCTCGGAGAGGTCTTCAAGGAGAAGAGGGGGGAGATAGGCGTCACCTTCTTCATCGTACTCATCATGATTCTGATGTCGTCCGGGTTGATGTACTACGTCGAGAACTCTGCCCAGCCCGACAAGTACGGAAGCATACCCGAGGCTATTCTCTGGAGCATTGCCACTATAACCTCCGCCGATCCTGCAGGAGTCTATCCCGTGACGATCGCGGGCAGAGCGCTAGGCGCGATCGTCGCGCTTCTCGGAATAGGCTTGTTCGCGCTTCCCGCCGGTATTCTAGCCTCCGGATTCGACGACGTCCTCCGAAGGAGGCGCCTTCAGACGGCGATGTCTGAAGGGAGCAGGATCTGCCCCCACTGCGGCAGGCCGCTGGAACCGGAAAGCAGTCGGAACGGAGAAGGGGCGGGTGGCGGCCAGGCAGTACGGCGTTGAAATCCCTGAACCGGATGAGGAAGGGGCCCGCTGAACCACGGGCCCCTTCTCGATGAACCCCCGCGCCGACCTAGAGTCTCGTGATCGAGAGCCTCGCCGTCGCCCCCGACGGGTCCGTGACCCTTGCCACGTAGATCCCTGCAGGCACGCTTCCGCTGCTCAGCACGAATGTCTCGGAGAACGGCGCCTCCAGCACCTTCCTCCCGGACACGTCGAAGATCTCCAATAGCGCGCCGGGCGCGAAACCGGTTCCGGATATGATCGTTGTTTCGCAGAACGGGTTCTCGCTGGCCGCCAGACTCAGCGCGACCGCGCCCTCCTCCTCCCCGCCGATGCCGGTCGGGTCGAGGAGAATCAGGTAGAGCCTGCTGTCGCCCGGGCAGCTCGCCCAGATATACCGCTGCCCGCCGTCGGCGTAGAAGGCCAGACCACGCACGCTCGGGAGGATGTTCGTGGCGTAGGTAAGCTCTCCGGAGGTGTTGTAGGCCCTTATCGGGGAGGTGGCGTCATTCGTCGCGAACCAGATGTCTCCCGTTCCGTTGCCGTAACCCTCGTAAGCGATGTCATAGGTGGTGTTGTAGTAAGTCATGTACATGTAGATGGGAGCGTATGCGCTGTCGGGAAGGGGTATCGTATCGCCGAGAACCGTGTAGTCGTCATCCACAAAGAAAACCGTTGTCGCATTGCCCGCTGCCCCAACCACCGGTTCGGGCGTCGGGCCGCCTCAACCGCTGCACATGATGATCGAGGTATCGATGAGTGTCCCGGATGTGTTGTAGTTGTACACCGTGCTGGTGCCGTTGGTCACGAAGAGACTGCCGCCCGCCATGCCGAGACCGTTGAGGTTCGTCGGAGCCAGTGTCCAGGAGTCGATTACCGCACCCGTGACCGGATTGATCTTGAAGAGCTTGTGCGACGGGCCGGAAACAGCGTAGAGGTCCGAACCGCCGCTGCAGGCGAGCCCCGTGATGCCCGTATCAGGGGCATCGAAGGATCTAACGATCTGCGGTGCCGCACCGGCTGTCACAGGGATCAGGGCGAGCAGGAGAAACAACTTCCTCATACGACCCCCCTTCAGATTGATGAACCGACTACACGGAGGAATATATCCGCTCCTTGTCAAGTCTGGTCAAGTGTCTCGCGGGAACGGTTGACGGATGCATTGCCGGCCTTTTTCTCACTGCCCCTCGCTTCATATCCGTGTTTTCGAACTCTCCCCGCAAGCCAGGTGCGGATATCACACCAGCACCAGAGCGGTCACCGCCGCAAGAACAGGCAGAGAAGCAGGAGGAGCGACTACGAACAGCGGAAGCAGCAGATCCATCACCGAGAGCGCCATGACCGTTCCTCCCTTCGAAACGCCGGCGGCGCCGACACGCCCGCAGGATTCCTCATGGCCCGGTATATGCCGCCCGTTCCACCGTGCCCGCGTGACGACACCGCCTCCTCAGCGGAAGAGCGCCGTGGCGAAGTAGTCATCGAGCGTTTCGGCCCTTCTGATGAGCTCCTGAGTCCCGTCGGGCCTCAGCAGGATCTCCGCGGACCTGAGCTTGCCGTTGTAGTTGAATCCCATTGCATGTCCGTGCGCGCCAGTGTCGTGGATCACCACGAGGTCGCCTGGCTCAACCCGCGGGAGGAGCCTGTCAACGGCGAACTTGTCGTTGTTCTCACACAGCGAGCCGGTGACGTCGCACAGGAAGTCCTTAGGTTCTTCCTCCTTTCCGACTGCGCTGATGTGGTGATAGGCGCCGTACATCCCCGGTCTCATCAGGTCGGCCATGCTGGCGTCCAGCCCCACGAAGTTCTTCCACGTCCTCTTGACGTGGAGCACCCTGGCGAGGAGACAGCCGAACGGACCGGTAACGAACCTGCCGCACTCCGTGAAGACCTTCACGCCGCTCATGCCCGCCGGGCCGAGGATGCTCTCGTGCGCCTTCCTGATGCTCTGAGACAGCAGGCCGATGTCGATGCCCCTCTGTTCCGGACGGTACGGGATGCCCAGACCCCCTCCGAGGTTCACGAACTCCACCGAGACGCCCGTTTCGTCCCGCACCCTCACCGCGAGCCTGAACATCATCTCCGCGACCGCGGTGAAGGCATCCGGATTCAGCTCGTTCGACACGATCATCGTGTGGAGGCCGAACCTCTC
>JAAYTY010000037.1 GCA_012523605.1 Candidatus Fermentibacterota bacterium | reverse complement strand
TTCCTTCGACAGCCCCAGCGAAGCAGCGACCTCTGATATTGGTCTTGTCGAAGGAGCTGGCGAGGATCGGGCCACGGGCAGTCCTCTCAGGCCCGGGATCAGGCTAGAAGGAGTCGTCCTCTATGTCCTCGGGAGGCTCGATCTCGACGCGCTCTATGCGGGGGTTTACCACGTCTTCGAGAATCCAGCCCTTCGGCAGCCCGAAGCCCTCCATGCAGACGACCTTGAACTCCTTCACGCCGGACTGCTCCCGGGAAATCACGCAGTAGGCTACGCCCTTGAGATCTGCCAGGCGACCTGCCTCGTGCCTTGCCTTTTCGAGATCAGTCATGGCGGTTCCTTTCGTCTGCATGCCGGGCCACCTTCCCGGCGGGGGCATACTATAATCCCGGAACAGCGCAGAACAAGCCCCCGGAACGGTACGGGCGGGGAGACCCCGCCCGCGCGCGTGGGATTCCGGCTGAAATCTACCGCCAGCGGCCCTCGAACCTCTCGCGCATCCCGTGGAAATCACTCTCGGCGAACTCGCGGATGCGCTCCAGTTGCTCGTCTGTGAGAACGTCGTGGATCCTCACCACCGCCTCGATGCCCGCCTCGCGGATCCTCTCCCTCAGGGCGTCCGCTCTGTCGGCGAGGTCGGCGAGATCCCCGGCCGTCAGATCGGGCGAGGAGAACAGCACGAGGAAGTCCCTGCCCGGCTCGGTGAGGCCGCTCTCCTCACTGATGGCCTCGATCCGCTCTCTGGTCTCCTCCATGATCTCCTCTACGGCATCGCGCTGGTCATCGGTCAGGTCCAGCCTTTCAAGGAAACGGAGGATGACCCCAGGCCCGTCACCGGGACCCTCTTCCATTCCGGGCATCCCCGGTCCCGCGCCGGGTCCGCCTCCCATTCCGGGGCCTCCCCCCATCCCCGGTCCCGCGCCGGGTCCGCCTCCGTGGAATCCCGGCTGAGCCCATGCGAGTCCGGCGGAAAGAATCATCACCACAAGAGATGCGAACCCGGCTGCCGTTCCTGTCTTCATTTCGGATACTCCTTTCCAGAGGGCGGGCGCCACCTCGACCCGGCCCTGCGGCAATAACATCCGAAGCGCCTGAAACAACCGTATTGCGGCATTGTAACAGAAGGTGTCGGTTCGCAAGGGTCAGAAACCGTTCGTGCTGGTCTTCTCCGGGGGCTCCGGTTCCATCTTCTCCCTTCCGGGCATCACGGAATCCTCCAGCGACCAGCCCGCCGGCAGGCCGAATCCCCTGAGGGGAAGCACGCTATAGACCGCATGCCCGCGCTTCCGCGAGAACCTGGAGATGATGCAGAACGCCTCTCCCCTGGAGGCCGCCATCAGCGAAGCACTAGCGCCCGCCTCGGAGGCTGTCTCATAGATTGGAAGTGTCTTCTTCTTCATCTGAGCGCCCCTGTCCGTACCGTTTCCCCAGCCGCGGCATCCTCCGGGAAGATTCGCACAGGGAGAGGTTCGTGACAAGAGCGAGGGGCTCCCGCGGGGGAGCCCCTCGGAACATGGTTGAAGCGGATCAGATGCCGACGTAGGGGATGCTCCAGGCCCCCGAGTCGTAGTCCTGCTCAGTCTGGTCGGCGAAGGTGTCGGCGTCGATCACGTCGGCCGCGATCACCCTCGGATCGATGGTGTCCTCGGCGTACCACTCGTAGGTGTAGATGCCGTCGTCGGCCACCAGATCGCCCATCGTCCCGTTGTCGTACATCAGATGGCGCTGCCATGCGGGAAGCGGGCCGTGGACGTACACGAAGTACGGAGGGGTCTCCACGGGGTTCGTGTGCAGTACGGTCGCTTCCAGCCGGCAGAGGCTTCCGAACTGCACGACCGGAAGATCGCCCGGAACGGCATAGAAATCCTCCGGCGAGCCGCACTCCCAAATCAGGCTGTCACTCATGTAGAACGCCATCGACTGGATGAAGACCTCCTGCTCGATATCCGAGTTGAGAACGAACTCCGCCGGGGTTACGGCGCTGACTGCCCAGCCCCCGTAGGGATCGGACGAGTCGCCGGTCTTCACCACCACCACACGCCTGGTCCGCAACACGTCTATATCCTTCGTGCCGGGCGTGAGCTGGCCGTCCCAGACGACGTCGATGTTCAATTCGGCGATCAGAGGCCTGTTGACAGTCAGCGTGCAGACACCCGTCGCCGGGTCGTTCTCGAACACCACCGTCGGCTGGCCCAGCCCTGTCAGCTCCCGCCACCATGCTTCGGGCAGACCGACGTCGTCCTGCCCGCCGCCACCCTGTCCGTCGAGCGAGCCGTCCTGTGTATATGGGCTTGCGGCAACGAGATCAGTGATGTAATCCTCGTCCGTCGGCTCAGGATCCTGTCCGCATCCGGCAAGAGCGACTGCAAGAGCAGCCGAAGCAGTCAGAGCGATCGATCTCTTCATGAGGCACCTCCTTTCCCGCACGAATCATTCCCTCTCGAGGTGGACATACAATGAACGGATTGTAACCAACTGTTTCGGTTTCTCCCCTCATCCGACCGGCGCCGTGGACCGCAGCAGACGCACGGATGCGGTCACCAGCGCGAACAAGGCGCCTGCGCACAGGACTATCGAAGCGCCTGCGGGCAGATCGAGCCACCAGGACACGGCTATGCCCGCGAGTCCCGACAGCGCGCTGATGACCGAAGACAGAACCACCATCCCGGGCAGCCTGTGGGTGAGCATTCTCGCGGTGGCCGGAGGTATCGAGAGCAGGGCGATGACCATCACCAGCCCCACCGAACGCATCAGTACGACCACGGTCAGCCCCGTGAGGCAGAGGAACGCCCCGAAGAGAAGGCCCGATGAGATTCCGCGGGCGCGGCTGAACTCCGGATCGAACGACACCGCGAGTATCCTCCTGTACTGGAATGCCAGGAAGACGGCCGATGCCAGGCTCACGAGGGCGGTCAGTGCGAGATCCTCCCGGGTTATCGCGAGGACGCTTCCGAACAGGTAGCCCATCAGATCGCCCTTGTATCCGGGCGCAAGGGACACGAAAACGAGGCCCAGCGACATTCCTACTGACCACACCGCGGCAACCGCCGCATCGGCCCTTTCACGCTTCCTGGCCGACATCCAGCCCAGGGCAAGGGAGGCGATGAGGCTGGCCGAGGCCGCCCCGATCAGCGGATGCACTCGAGCCAGCAGAGAGAAGCCAAGCCCGCCGAAGACGGTGTGGGAAATCCCCCCGGCGAGGCTCGAGAGCCTGTTCACGAAGAGGAGACTGCCCACTATCCCGCAGGCGGCCGCCCCGAGCAGAACAGCCGCCACGGCGTTCTGCAGGAACTCGTATCTGGTCAGTGCATCAATCATTCCCGCCGCGTCCCTCGTGCTTTCCGAGAACCCTGTGCGGAGTGCCGTGCGAAACGAGGTCCACCGAGCAGCCGTATGCCCTTGCCACCGCTTCGGTCTCAAGCGACTCCCCGTGGCTCACCATGACGGTGCTCAGACAGGCGATGGTCTTCACGTGATTCGATACCGCGCCCACGTCATGGGTCACCATCACGATCGTCACGGTTCGGTTCAGCTCCGCCATCAGCTCATAGAAGCTCTCCTGGCCTTCTGGATCGACGCTGGCCGCCGGCTCGTCGAGAAGCAGTATCTCTGGGGAGCCGACGAGCGCCCGCGCGATGAAGGCCCTCTGCCTCTGCCCGCCGGAGAGGCTTCCGGCATGCATCCCCGAAAGCCCGGCGATCCCGAGCCTTTCCATCGTAGAGAGAGCCGCGGATCTGGCCCGTTTCGTGCTCCGGCCGCCGGGAAGCCCCATCATAACCACGTCGAGCGCGGAGACGGGAAAGTCGAGGACAGCGCCGGAAGCCTGGGGCACGTAACCGATCCTGTGCCTGGCTCTGGCGGGCGGGAGGCCGAGCACCTCCACCGTGCCCGTCCAGGGTTCCAGCAGGCCGAGCATGATCTTCAGAAGGGTGGACTTCCCGCCGCCGTTGGGGCCTATCACGGCAGTGTATCCGCCGGTCTCCACTTCGAAGTCCACATCGCGGAGTACGTATCTCCCCGGCTGGTAGCCGAAGCTCACTCCGCGAAGGCTGACTGCGCTTCTCATCTGGCTTCGGCTATGATCGAGGCCAGGGACTCCATGCTCCCAGGCCAGTCCGTCGAGAGCTGATCGTGCGGGACGACCGGGATTCCAAGCTCCATCGAGACGGCCTCGGCCGCCCCGGTGGCGAAGCCCGGCGAGACCACAACCGCCGAAGCGCCCGACTCCCCGGCGAGGTCGATGATCTCCGCGAGCTGTGACGGCGTGGGCTCGGCGCCCTCAACCTCCAGGGCTATCTGTTCCAGACCGAACTCATCGGCGAAATAAGCATAGGCGGGATGGAGCGCGATGAAGGCTCTGCCGCCCGCTTCCGCAAGAATCGCCCTCACCCGGGCCTCCACGGAATCTATCTCGGCCAGAGTCCTCGCGAGGTTCGAGGCGCGGGCAGGGGCTGTCTCCGGGGCGATTTCGTCGAGGACAGCGGCTGCGTTCCGGGCCATCCGGCGCATGTTCGAGCACGACATCCACACGTGGGGGTCGGGGTGTCCATACTCGGCTTCAGCCGGGTCCCCGTCGCTGTGGATGTGTCCGTGCCCGTCGGCCATCAGCCGCGGAAGGCCGGCATCCATCTGTTCGACTCTCATGTCCGGATTGGCGGATCGAAGCCGGGGAAGCCACTGGTCTTCGAATGGAAGTCCGATTGTCAGGTACAGGTCGGCCTCGGAGAGCGCCCTCATGACCTCGGGGCCCGGTTCGTAGCTGTGGGGGTCCGCCCCGGCCGGCACGCAGACCACGACCTCCGCGCTCTCGCCGGCTATTCCCTCTACCACCCAGGCCTGAGGGGCGATGCTCACACCGACCACCAACCCCTCCTTATCCCCGGCTTCCCTGCAGGAGACCAGCAGGGCGAGTGCGAAAAGCATTGCGCAGACCTTCATTCCTCTAGCCTTCTCTGCAGCGGCTGCACTCTCCGGTGAGCCGGAGTTCCACATCCCGCACCTCGAAGCCGTTTGCATTGCTTATCTCCTCTATGAGCAAGTCGATCGGAGAGGAGCAGTGGAAGTGAAACAGCCGGCCGCACTTCCTGCACTCGAAGTGATTGTGCTGCAATGGTTCTGATGGCTGAATACAAAATACGGCGACTCCTCCCGGGCCTCTGCTTGCCACGAGAAGGCCTTTCCGTTCGAATGATTCCAGCGCTCTGTACACTGTAGAAAGGTCGCACGAACCCAGTGCGTGATGCGCCTCCGCGGCCGAGTAGGGCCCCCTCTTCTCCAGGAAGAGCCCGAGCAGGCACTTCCGGAGGGGCGTCACTCTCATGCCCCTGCTCCTGAGCAGTTCGACAGCCTGGTTCATCGTACGTTCCTTCAGACGCAAATCATTTGCGTATAGGTAAGCGTAGATGGCTTCGCAGTCAAGCCCTGGGCAACACTCTCGAAATGCCGGATGCCCCGAGTCCTACGGCATGACTTCGCAGAACTCGTACACGTGTTCTTCGACGAGTTTCCTTCGCTCGCCCAGGGGCATGCGGGCGTACCACGCAGCGGGGTCGTGCCTGTCTATCTCTTCGCCCATGAAGCGGATCAGACTGCAGATGGGCTCGGTCACCTTCGTCCTCCACTCGTCATTCTTCTTCACGTAGGCGAGATAGAGGTTCTTCATGCAGTTGCCACTGCAGAAGTGATACGCGCCGCATTCCCGGCAGGGAATGTCCGGAGTGGGCTGGAGGGGGCTGCGCCTCACCCAGTTCTCCACCACGTCGCCCTGGAGCAGTTCCCCCGCATACAGCATGTCCGGGCAGGGATACACCTTGCCGTCGGGCATCACGTTGATGAGGTTGGTAGATACGCGGCACTGGGTCATGCCCGCGGACAGCTCGTTCAGACGGCTGGGGACCAGCTTGTTTCTCACGGCGCCCATGACAGGCACTATCGGGTACAGCCTGTCTCCCTCGAAGAACCTTTCGATCAGCTTCGTCAGGACCGCCTTGCGGCTGTCCACGGAACCCGGGGGATAGGCCGATCTCTCCTGTGCGAACTGGAAGTAAACGTAGTCGAAATGCCCTGTAAGGCCGTCGATGTCCTCGAAGGAGGTGCCTCCGCTCCACCAGGTGATGCGCGCGGTAATCGTGCCCGGCATCCTCGGCCTGATGGCCGTCACGTTCTCGATGACCCTTCTGTACACCCCCCTGCCGCGGGTGTCATCGGTCACCTTCTCTCCGCCGTCGATGGAGACCATGATGTTCGACAGCCTGCCGAGAAAGTCGTCAGGCAGTGTCGAGAGGAGCGTTCCGTTCGTCTGCATGTTGAACCTGAGGAGCGGGAAGCGGCGCATCAGCGCCAGCCCGAATTCGGTGTTCAGGGTGGGCTCGCCGCCGTAGAGAGTGATATAGACTTCCCTGTCGCCGAAGTGTTTTTCGATGAAAGCGGCGAGCTGATCGGGAGTGTAGGTTGCATTCCTCTGGGATGCGAGCACGTCTCCCTCGCCCAGGGAGCAGTAGGAACAGCGCAGATTGCACTGAAGGGTCGTGAGCAGCTGAAGCTCCACGCGGCTGCACACGACCGCCGGCTCGGGCGCCGAGGTCTCGATAGTCTTCTGCATTCCGGCGGAGGACCTCCCGTTCCCAAGGGACCAGTGCTTCTCAGATGCCGGCGTACGCCCCATGCCGATCCGGCCCTTCCCGGCCGTGGAACCCCGGCTGAGGGAACGGGCTGGCCTTCACGGCGGGGGGATTCTAGGGAATCGCATGTCGAGGGTAAAGATGCCCCCGGCCTGCATCCGCCACCGGTTCGCTTGCGAGCGCCGAACCATTACCGGGGCTCGTGAAGAGGCTTCGCGGTGTACGCCCAAGAGGTTCGACTTGCTTTCGTCATGCCGATCATCTATATGTTCAATCTTCTAAGACGATCTCTCTCGCCTGTTCGGATGGAAACCTGTCCCAAGCACGGAATGGAGATTGCCTTTCAGCGGCCCCCGTGCCGTGGCTGCACGAGCGCCGACAGCGACCATGCCGTATCTTCGCGGCCGTTTCTTTCCCACGCGTCCGGCGGGTAGAGATCCGAAACAACAGCCCGGACAAAGGGAATCAATGAAAGTACAGACAGACGCACCGCAAGTTCACAAACCGCCATCCGCACCTCATCCCCGCCAGGACGGAGGGAAGGGAGTCTTCGAGTCCCTCATCCCCGGTCTGAGGCGCTCGGTGGCCGAGGAGGGATACGCGCTCCCCACTCCGATCCAGGAACAGTGCATCCCCCTGATCCTCGAGGGCAGGGACATCCTTGGAACCGCGCAGACCGGCACCGGCAAGACGGCGGCCTTCGCCCTGCCCATCCTGCAGATGCTCTCGGGCAGGCCCCGCAGTTCAGGCAGGGGCGCTCCTCGTGTTCTCGTCCTGGCTCCGACCCGGGAGCTGGCGGCCCAGATCGACGACAGCTTGAGAGCCTACGGAAGGCACTTGGCGATAAGGCACACCGTCGTCTTCGGCGGCGTGAACCAGGCCCGCCAGGTGACCGCCCTGGACAGGGGAGTGGACATACTCACCGCCACACCCGGACGCCTGCTCGACCTCGTCGAGCAGGGATACATTCACCTCGACCGGGTAGAGCATCTGGTTCTCGACGAGGTTGACCGCATGCTGGACATGGGCTTCATCCCCGACGTCAGGAGAGTGCTCGCCCTCCTGCCTTCCCGCAGGCAGACCCTCTTCTTTTCGGCCACGATGCCGCGGTGCATGGAGGATCTCGCCCGCTCGATCGTGCGCGATCCTGTTCGAGTAGCGGTTTCTCCCGGCGTGCCCGTAGTCGAGATGATCGATCAGAAGGTGGCCTTCGTGGAGAAGAAGAACAAGGACGCTTTGCTGATCCATCTGCTGTCCGATCCCGGCGTGACCAAGGTCCTGGTCTTCACTCAGATGAAGCACACCGCGAACAAGCTCGTGAAGAAGCTCTCGGTGCACGGTATCCAGGCCACCGCCATCCACGGAAACAAGAGCCAGTCGGTTCGCACGAAGTCGCTGGAGGAATTCCGGAGGGGCGGCATCAGGGTCCTGGTGGCCACGGACCTCGCGGCCCGCGGGCTGGACGTGGACGAAATCACCCATGTCATCAACTACGACCTGCCGGTGGAGGCGGAGACGTATGTGCACCGCATAGGGCGCACCGCCCGGGCGGGAGCGGGCGGTGATGCGATCTCGATATGCTGTATGGAGGATTTGGAGCAGCTTCGGGCCATAGACCGCCTCCTGGGGGCTCCTGTGCCTGTTCTCGACGGACATCCGTTCCACTGGGAGGAGGCGCTCCGCCTCCGTGCGCCGGTTCAGGCTCCGTTCGGGAGGAATGTGGTGCGCACCCGCAGGACGCAGACCGCTTCACGGCGGCGCCCTTCGCCCCCGCACAGAAGATAGGCTCGGGCGTCCCCGGCAAAGGGGACGGGTGATGCGGCCGGCGGCGGAAGCCCCGGAGCGCTTGAGCGGCTCATTCCAGCCGGCAGTACAGGAACATCCTGTCGAGCATCTCCGCCAGCTTCTCGCCATACTGCCTGTCGGCAGCCCATGTGCCGGCGAGGCTCATGACCGTTGGCGACCTGCCCCGCGGCGAAACGAAGCCGAAGCGCGGGTCCACCTGTTCGCCCGCCAGCGGCTCGGTCGAGCCGTATGCCTTCAGGTGCTGAACGTGAGCCCTGATGCCCGTGCGCTCGTCCGGGAAGCAGAGCCCGGGGTGCGCGGGGTCGGTAGCCCCCAACCCGCAGAAATTGTTCATGTCCTCGGTCACCAGGCCGCCGAAGCGCAGAAAGCCGGTTTCAAGACACATCTGAGCGAAGGCGACGTCGGAGTTCACGCCCTCCACCGCGCACTCCTCGATGTAGAGCTCCGCAAGCAGGAGGACCCTCTCCTCGTCTGCCGACGCGTTGTTGTCCATAAAGAAGGCCGCGAGCAGGTCGGCGCTCAGTTCGCCCGTCCCCATGATGTGGGTGGGAGGCTCGCTGCCGCCGTATCCAGGGTATGAGAGGTCGGGCATGGAGCCGTCGGAGGGATATCCGAAGGCCTCCACGGCAAGAGCCGCTATAGGAACGAGCGCGATCGCTTTCTTCATCTGGTCACCGCCCTGAAGATGCTCAACCAGATCCCGGCATGGCTTCGATCCGTGGAATGAGCTGCCTGAGCCTCCAGCCTCTGGCTGTCAACCGCCGAAAGCGGCCTCTGTCGAATCCGGCAGGCGGGAGAATGGTCTGTCCGCCCCTCAGGGCAAGCCTACACCCGCGCCCAGACTGAACAGCCATTCGTCACGGGTGTCACCCGAAATCCGCCTGTACGCCCCGCTGAATACGGAGAGCACCGAGAATGACACACTGCCTCTCGCGCCTGCGTAGGCTGCGTCTTCATCCTCCCAGAGATAGAGGCCCGATGCGCCGATACCGGCGGTAGCCACCGGCAGGAAGAACATGGACAGGGTCCCCTTGATCCCGGCGTTCAGACCCAGACCATCGCGCCCGGCAGATACGCTCACGAACGGAGCCGCCACTGGGTCGTACCATGAGTGCTGATAGAAGTTCAGCCCGAACTCGCCGCCCAGCCGCAGGGGCCAGGAGTACTGCACCTGAGCCGTTGGAAAGGGTATCGCGAGTGCCGCGACCGGCAGCAGGAGAACGAGCGCCACGAAACCGCAGCGTATGCCTGTCATTCCATCACCTCTCTGCGGGTCGGTCCGAGCCTGGCCGGTCACAGTCCCGGCAACCGCAGGGCCTAGCACTTTTCACCGCTTCCCATCTCTTCCTCCCCGGGTGGCGGCGGTTTCCGGCGATGCATGGCGGCCGGCTGTCGAATGACACCGCTTTGCCATCGTTGCGCACATATGGACAATATGCCATGAGATCCGCCTCTGGTACCCCCGCAGAGGCAGACCCTCGCATCCAGTCGTTCCAGAAGCACGAATGCAGTGCTGGGAGACTCTCCCGAAGAGGTTCCGAGAACCGCGAAGCGCTCCCGACGGGGCAGGTCACCGGAATAGAGATGAATCCCGGGAGGAATGCATTCAGTCTTCCAGCAGGACGTACACATCGCTTCGGACAAGAACAGAGACCGCGGAATCACCGGGGCCCTCATCGCGACTAGAGACCATTTCCTGCAGGTCCTTGAAGGGGATTTCGGCCCGGTGAACGAGATCTTCGCGAGCATCGCGAGGGATCCCCGTCACGAGGACATCCAGCTCGTGGCATTCGGGCCGGCGGACAGCAGGCTCGTCGAGGGCTGGAACATGCGGGGATTCGGGGTCTTCGACCTCAACAAAGAGCTCGAAACACAGCTCAGGAACAAGTATGGCGAAGAAGCCGGCGGCGTGAGGTTCTCTGTCGAGGAATGGTCCGCCCTCGGCATCATGCACGATGTGAGCATGATGCAGGGCATATAGGTCTGCAGGTCGCTCCAAGTCGGATCGAAGCGGGTCGTTTCCGGGTCCGATAGCGACCGAGCACAGGAATCCGCCCCCTGCTTCGATGATCCATCCAACGAGACATGCTCCGGCAGATGCCCGGCACAGGCATAGGGGACAGACTCCTATATTTTACTAATCAATTACCCTGTTCTAAATATAGGAGTCTGTCCCCTATTCGATATGCACCAGCCGGATGGACGACGTCCGTCCATCCACCGCCCCCTGGATCAGGTAGGTGCCCGCGGGTACTTCAGTGCCCGACCCATCATGCCCATCCCAGTTGAATGACGAGCCCTGACGGTCTGAGAGGCTCCGGATCAGCCGCCCAGTGATGTCGTACACCATGAGCTGGCCGGGCAGGATTTCGCCCTCGCAGACGATCGTCACCGACGAACTGAAGGGGTTGCAGGAAGAGCTGAGGAGAAGCGGTGGTCCCGCCGTCGATGAGCTGTCATCTACAACCCCCAGCCAGTTGTGGTCCAGCCAGCCCAGGCGTATCCAGTATCCTGGCAGGGATGGATCCCCCTCGCTGTAGGCTACGAAAAGGTCGCCTGCCTCGTTCGATGCGGCTACCATGTAGGAGATGTTCTCCGGATCCTCGTCCGTGTAGTCGTAGGCCGTGTAGGGCTCGACGATGAAGTCCCCTTCCAGATCGATGATGGCGTGGCGAATCAACCTATAATCTCCGGAGTTGTCATCCTCCTCCGTCCAGACCAGATGAAGGCTGCCGGCCCACGGACCCTGGTTGACAACCGGATTGAACACGGAGGACTGATAGGGAGGACTGTAGATGATCCTGCCATCGACCAGCAACTCCCCCGTTGCCCTGTCAATCCGGTAGAAGATCAGGTAGAATCCGGTTCCGATCAGCTCCATCTCGAATACACAGGCATTGCCCTGGTAATCCGAACAGAGGCTCCACCGGTTGTTGACCTGCTGCCCGGTGGGATCAGCGAACTCTATCGGCCCGAGCGTCTGGTTGCCATCCAGGTCGTACTGGGCGTACCTCGGCATCCAGTCCGCCGAGGACTTGTACAGGACGTGGACCCGGTCACCGTCGACGTCGAGAAGGCTGTAGCCCATGCTCTGGGGTATCGTGTCCCTGAAGACCTCGAGGGGAGGCTG
>JAAYTY010000036.1 GCA_012523605.1 Candidatus Fermentibacterota bacterium | reverse complement strand
TACAGGGACAGGCGCGCCTATGCCTTCCAGACCCAGGTCTACTTCCTTCTCAGCCGGTACAGGCAGCAGCAGAAGCTGGGTCAGCTGGACCTGTTCACCTCCAGAGTGGTCGCCGACTACATGTTCGAGAAGGACAGGGTGTTCGCGGGGATAAACCTCGGCGAGCACGAGTTCCAGCTCTACGACAAGCTGGCGGCGCTTCTGGGAAGAGATGTCGTGAAACCGGATCTAGTGATCTACCTTCAGGCTTCCGTCGACACCCTGCTCGCCCGGGTGTCGCGCCGGGGCCGTTCGTTCGAGAGGGACATGAGCCGGTCGTATCTCGAAGCCCTCATCAACGCCTATAATCGCTTCTTTTTCGGCGCCAGGAACATGCCGGTTCTCGTGGTGAACACCGACGGCGCCGATTTCAGGAAGAGGACGAGCGATTTCAAGAGCCTGCTCGGAGCCGTGGAAGCTCACCGGGGCGGCATCCAGAGCTTCGTACCGAGACTGGGGGTCTGAGCGGCATGGACGTGCTCACCATATCCGTCGCCGCCATGGAGGCGGCCGCCTCGTGGAGGGCGGAAGGGCTGGTCCAGGCCTTCGTCCCGACCATGGGCGCGCTGCACGAAGGGCATCTGAGCCTCCTGAGGATCGCTGCGAGTCGTGCTGACAGGGTGTCCGTCTCGATATTCGTGAATCCAGCCCAGTTCGGCCCCGGAGAGGACCTGGACAGGTACCCGAGGAGCCCCGAGCGCGACCTGGAGATGCTGGAAAGAGCCGGCGCCGACCTGGTCTTCATGCCTTCCGCAGGCGAGATATACCCGGAGGGGTTCTGCACCTGGATCGAAGTCGAGGGCATGACCGAGAGGCTTTGCGGCGCATTCCGCCCCGGGCACTTCAGGGGCGTGGCCACGGTCTGCTCGATACTCTTCGGCATCCTGAGGCCGGACATGGCCGTCTTCGGAAGGAAGGACGCACAGCAGCTCGCCGTGATCAGGCGGATGGTGCGCGACCTGAGGCTGGGAGTGGAGATCGTGGCGGCGCCCATCGTACGGGAGCCCGACGGTCTGGCGATGAGCTCGCGCAACGCCTATCTCACCGGGCAGGAGCGGGCGCAGGCTCCGGCCATCCACCGCGGTCTCATGAGGGCGGCCTCGGCGGCCGCCGGCGGGCAGTCGGTTCCTGCGGCGGCGCTTATCGGTTCCTTCATCGACGAGGTCGCCGGTCAGCCCCTCCTCCGGATCCAGTATGCCGAACTCGTCGACCCGGACACCATGGAGCCCATGCAGAAGCTCGACAGACCGGGCCTGCTGGCCGTCGCGGTTAACGCGGGCTCCACCAGGCTCATAGACAACATCCTTCTGGCCCCCGGCAGGGGAGCTCTGGAGGTGGACCCTTGACGAGATGCTTCCTCCGCGCAAAGCTGCACAGAATGATGGTGACTGACGCCGACGTCGGCTATCCTGGCTCTATAACGATCGACAGGGCTCTCCTGGACATGTCGGGCATCGCCAGGGGCGAGAGAGTCCAGGTGGCAGATCTCGACAACGGCGAGCGCTTCGAGACCTATGTGATGGAGGCGCCCTCCGGCAGCGGCACGATATGCATCAACGGAG
>JAAYTY010000035.1 GCA_012523605.1 Candidatus Fermentibacterota bacterium | reverse complement strand
CCGACGGCTCGGGCGACGGGGGGGGCGTCTCCTGCTTCCTCCGCTGAATCCTGCCGGCGGCCCTGACGAGAAGGAACACCGAGAAGGAGACTATGAGAAAGCTGACCACCTTGTTGAGGAAAAGGCCGTAGTTGATCGTCGCAGCGCCGGCCTCCTGCGCGGCGGCGAGGGTGGGGAAGTCCCCGGCCCCTTTCAGGACCAGGAAGAAGTTCGAGAAATCCACCCCGCCGAGGAGCAGCCCTATCGGAGGCATGAGCACATCGTTCACGAGGGAGTTGACTATGGCTCCGAAGGCGGTGCCCATTATCACCGCCACGGCAAGGTCGATCACGTTGCCCTTCATCGCGAATTCGCGGAAAGCCCTCAGCACCTGGCGCCCCCTTTCGCACCGGGGCCGGAGCCTCCGACCGGGCCCTGCCCCTTTCCGAGCCAGCCTTCCTCCGGAAGGCGCGCTATCCTCAACCGGACGAGACCCCGGTCGAGGGGATGCTGCCGTCCAGGTCCTCCAGCGTTACCTCCCATCGCAGGGTGTCCATGACAGGCACCGACATCCGCGTGTAGGTATCGCCGTCCTCGTCCACCAGTCGGATGCTGTAGATGCCGCTGGGAACCCGGAGGCTCCAGGCATCCCCGTCAGCGAGCACCGAGTCTTCCAGCCGGTCGGCTCCCCAGGTCCGGGCGCCGAAGGCGGCTATGTAGACATGTATGATGTCCCATCCCCCGGTCGAGTTCTCTATCACCACGGTGCCCGCCGCCGCGGCGGCCGCGATCGACGCCAGAAGGGCTGCCGTAAAACACCTCTTCATCGGTCCTCCAGTCCGTCTCCAGGTTCGACAGAACCGGCCTGCGGAGATGCGCTGCAGGGAGAACGCAGGTTCCCGGCTACGGCTCGTAATCGACGCAACGCCTGTCCGTGCAGACCGACCGCACGATGGGAACTACGGCGACATGAGTGGGATGCTCCCTGTAACGGTCGAGAGCCTCCCTGCTCTCGAAGTCGGAAACGAGGACTATCTCGCTTCGGCCCTCTTCGAGGTGGGGTTCCACGCCCACCTCGATACGAAGCATGCCGGGAATCCTGCCGTTGAGCGACTCGAGCGCCCTCTTCACGCGCAGTGCGTTGACCGGCCCCAGACCCTCGTCGCCGCTTTCCATCACCCTCCACATCACAACATGCCTTATCATCGGCCTCCCGCCCTCCGAGCGCCAGTTGCACGGCCGTACGTTCCGCGGGAATATATCCCGGGGGAGGGATGGGTGAGAACTTGGCCATCCGGATAAACGACGAGCACTCGATCGAGGACTGCGAGCTGGAGTTCACCTTCGCAAGGGCTCAGGGACCCGGGGGACAGAACGTCAACAAGGTTTCGACTGCGGTCCGCCTCAGGTTCGATGCGGCAGGCTCGAGATCGCTTCCGGAGGAAGCCCGCACGCGGCTCCTACTCCTGGCCGGAAGGAGGGCGACCGCCTCCGGCTTCGTCGTGATAAGCTCCCGGAGGCACAGAACCCAGTGGGAGAACCGCGAGGACGCAGTCGGAAGACTCGTCGAGCTGGTGCGGAAGGCCCTCGAGGAGCCGGTGGAGAGGATCCCAACGGAGGTTCCGGGCACGGAGCGGGAGAGGCGCAGGGCCGAAAAGCGCCTGAGGAGCGGAGTCAAAAGGGCCAGGAGATCCCCGGCCCTTCCGGACGACCGGGAGGAGTAGGCTCTGAGCGGAAGCCGCCGGCGGGTGGCTCCGCGACCTTCGAGCGGCAGGTCTTCCCGGGCAGGGACGGGACAGCATTCGAAGCCGCGAGCCCGGCCTCCCCTGGTCACGGCGCTCTCCTACCTCATCAAGGTCACGCTTTCCGACCAGGCTGCATTCCCCGCGGTCACCTCGACGAGATAGACTCCGCTCGGCACGTCCGGGCCCGGCATCCATGAAACGAGCGCGGGGGCCTCGGAGCCCTCCCCCTCGAACAGCCTGTCCACCAGCCTGCCCGAAATATCCCACACGGATGCGGTCACCGGAGCGCCCTCCGGCGCCGACACACCGAAGCTGACGCATGACGAAAACGGGTTCGGAACCGGGCTGGAGACCGTGAATCCGGGCGCAACCTCGCTCTCGTGCTCGAAGCCGGTCGTGGAGGTCACGTACTGGTGGCACCAGGTGTTCGGCGCGTAGTGGGGATGCCTCTCGTCCCTGCCCGAGTCGTCCGTCGCCTGGATGTAGTACTGCACCGTCGTGCCGGCGGCCTGTCCGGGGATCGAAGCCGTGAAGGTGTTGGAACCCGACGACGTCATCGTGATCTTCGTGAACGGCCCCGACGTGCCGATGCGATAATAGAGGTCGTGAAGCTGGAGGGTGTTGCCGGGAAAGGCCCTTATGAATGCGTTGACCTGCACGGGGGAACCGGCCGGCTGAGGCGAGGCGACCGGCGTGTGGTCGATCCAGAGCATCTCCGGATCGGTCACGCCCATGGCCCGGCAGTGTATGGCGTCGGTGTTGAGCCACGATCCGTGATAGGTGCCCACTATCGTGTAGCCCGGCATCGCGGCCTGATAGGCGGCGATCGCCGGCGAGTCGTTCGACGTGTTCCATGTGGGCATGTAGACTCTGTCGTTGATGATGATGCTGTTGGTGTAGCCCTCGGTCCCGCTCGAATAGACCCTGAACACCTGCCAGTTGGTGCCCCAGGGGTTTTCGGACGCCTCGAACAGATCGGCCATCGCCTCCAGCGCTGCATAGTCGGGATTGCCGGGAGGGACCTGGAGCACCAGTATCCTGTCAGGACTGAGCATCTTGGCCCAGCAGTCTATGTGGTCGATGTAGCTGGACTGCGGATCCTCCATCGTGAAGTAGTCGTCCACTCCGCAGTAGAGGCTCATCTGGGAGTCCACCCAGTCCTCGTCGCCACCGTTCTCGGTGATCACGAGGTTGGTGGACATGGACTGCCCGAGCCCGGTGGACATGTAGTTGCCGCCCGTGTGCACGATGTCGGACGAATAGACCGGTACCCCCCACTGCGATCCTATGACGCCGGGAACGGCGTCGTCGTCGGGCCGGGGCCTGTTGTAGTCGAAGTCGAAGATGCCGTATGAGCCGTCGGGGAGCATCAGGAACCAGGGGCCGTAGTCCCTGACCCAGATGGAGTTCGACGCGGTGAGCACGAAATCTACGTTGGCCATGTTGACGCCGGCCGCGGTGAAGGCGGAGACGACGGAAGACTGCTGGCTGGAAGTGCAGATGACCCAGACCGTCACGTGGTTCGAGGCGTCGACGATGAAGCTGTAGGGCAGGTCCATCGGCCAGCGGATCAGCACGCCGGTCATGGGCTCGAACTCTCCCGGGTTCCGCGTGCCGGCCGGCGGAGGCGGAGTGGCCGCGACATAGGTGCCGATCTCGTGGAGCCTCGTGAGCTCCTCCTCGGTGAACCCGATCGGGAGCAGCTCCTCTGTGCCGCAGACGGAGCGCACGGCCGTTGCGGCGGGAGCCAGAGCGAGCAGGAGAAGGAAGATCCTGATCATGGAACCTCCATGCGCCGGTGGAAATGCCGGCCGAAAGAATCCCATAGGACCAGTCTCGAGATTCCGTTGTGCGATATCCTACCGGGGGGCTGCCCGGGCGGCAACCCGGAGCGGCCGGCTACTTGAGCGCCTCGCTGCCCGAGAAGTCTCTGTACGGTGACAGCGCGTCCGCCACCATTCCGTCATCAGGGTCGGACGCCCCGGTGATCATCCTCGTCAGGAAGGCTGCGGCGCCGGGCCCGAGCATGAAGCCCTGACCGCACATCCCCACCGCCACGTAGCTGTTGTCGGGCCCCGCGCGGCCGACGAGAGGCGACCCGTCGGGGGTCTGCGGATAGCATCCCCTCCAGGTTCTCCGGACGTGCAGGTTGGCCAGCCTCGGCAGGAGAGCCGTCATGCGCGGCGCCACGAGAGGCAGGAACTCCGATGTCTCGGCCGTGGACTCACCGGGAAGCGGGGGATCCGGCGTGATGCAGAAAACCACCTGTCCGGTGTCGTGCTGATAGAAATAGTAGTTGGCAGATCCGGGCGCCCGCCTCATGTCCACGACCATGGGGCCGAGAAAGCGCTTCACCGGCTCGGTGACCCCTGCCTCGTGCATGTCCGGCTGGACCGCGAGGTCTAGCCCGGCCATGGCTCCGATCGAGCGCGCAGAGGAGCCGGCGCAGTTGACGAAGGCGCCGCAAGGGAAGACCGTGTCCCGGGTTCTCACGGCCCTTACCGCACCCCCGGTGATCTCCAGTCCGGTGACCGTGCTTCCGAAGAGGAATTCCGCTCCAAGGGCCCTGGCCCTCCTGCAGAATGCATAAACCGCCAGCATCGGGCTGGCGCTGCCGTCGCGGGGCGACCATGTGCCTCCCCTCAGCCCCTCTCTCGAAATGCCCGGTACGATCTCCGCGATCTCGTCGGGCCCGACCCAGTCTATCGAGAGGCCCGCGGCCCTCTGCCGGGGGAGCATTCCCTTGAGCACGGCCTCGATCCTTTCGTCGTAGGCGACGTACGTGTAGCCGCCTTCGAGCCAGCCGATGTTCTCGCCGTGCTTTTCCTTCCAGGTCCGGAACACATCGATGGAATGAAGGCAGAGGCGGACCTTGGCCGGCTCGCCGTGCGTGGCCCTGATCCCTCCGATCGCGCACTTGTTGTTCCCCTGACCGGCCGAGGCGGCTCTGTCCATGCAAAGAACCGAGAGCCCAGCCCCTGCCAGGTACATCGCGAGGGGAGTCCCCACGCTGCCTGCGCCCGCTATCACGACGTCGTAGGAACGGCTCACCTGCCGTCACCTCCGGAGAAGCAGCCCAGCCTCGTCTCGGCGAAGAGCGGTCTCTCGGTAAGGGGAGCCACCTCGTCCGGCGAGAGCCCCTCCTCCCTGCAGAGCCTCGCCAGAAGGCTCCTGCATGTCTTCCCCCCGCACGCGCCGAATCCCGCTCTGGTGAGCGCCTTCAGCTCGTTGAGATCGCGGACGCCGTTCCTCAGGTGACGCCGGATCTCGCCCGCGGTAACCCTCTCGCACCTGCAGACAACCGCTTCGTCGAGGATGGGGACTTCGAGGGCCCGTTCGCGGGATTTCGCGCATCCCGGGCTCTGGATGCGCACTCCTGCCACCCTGGCCGCGATTCCCGCATCGGTCTCCACCCGGAGGAACAGCGTCTTCCCGCCTCCCGGGGCATTCCTCACCTCGACGAGGGTCCCCCTGCCGAGCGGCTCTCCCTCCCAGTCCGTCAGATCGAGCTCACGGCCGGCGGACAGCCTCCAGGATCCCAGCTCGAAGGGGATCGTCACGACCGGCCTGTCGGGAGACTTCCTGAAATCGACGATCGTCACGGCGAGGCCCGGGCACACGGCTGCACACTTCCCGCAGCCCGTGCACCCCCCGGAGTACTCCGGGATGCCGAGCACGGGGTGTCCCCTCGTGCCGATCAGACCCTTCGGGCAGGACGTCATGCAGGGGTT
>JAAYTY010000034.1 GCA_012523605.1 Candidatus Fermentibacterota bacterium | reverse complement strand
CTTCGTGGTGAATCCCGACACCGAGCCCCAGCCCGTCATCGCACAGATCAGGGTTTTCGTGGACGACCTCGACGTGACGAACAATGACGAGACCGGAGCAGTACAGGGCGGCTGGTTCATACCGGGAGGCGAGACGGGAGAGGGCTTCTGGGACGAGCTGCTGCCCGGCCCCGACCAGGATTTCTGGGTGCTCGACTCCACTGTGATCGAATTCCGCACTCCGGTCAACGACAACTTCAGGGTGGCGGTGTGGGTCGTCACCGCACAGGGCGACACTATCGGGAGCCTCGGGCAGGAGGGCTGGAACCTCAGGCTCATCAAGGACAGCGACCCGTTCCCCTCGAACCCGACGTGGTACAACGAACTCAGGAACAGGTACTTCCTGGGTTACGACAACATTGTCCAGGAAAGCTTCCTCTGCGACATCTACTACGCCCCCTCCGGCGAACAGCCCGTCGCGACGCAGGACGGGGTTCCCTTCATCGAGATCCTCGGCCTCGATACGAACGGCGACGGCAGCCTGTCCGACGAGGAGAACGCCGTCGACTGGGAGAACGGCTTCATAGTCTTCCCCGACCTAAGGCCCTTCTCGAGCGAATCGCTGGACGTCCAGAACCCGGCACCCTACGAGGAGAAGAATCCCGAGATCTCCTCCAGCAGGTACTTCATCGCCGTGAGCTACCGGGCCGCCTCGACGACCTACTCCCTCGGCAACCTCGGCATAGTGCCGGGCAGCGAGAGAGTCGTGATCACGGTCAACGGGGTGGATTACACCCTGACCCGGGATGTTGACTACACGATCATCTACGAGATAGGCCTCCTGAGCCTGATGGGCGAATGGGCCGAGAAGGCGCAGGATCCCGGCAACACCCTCAAGGTGTCCTACGAGTATCTCCCGTTCCTCGCGGCCCAGCAGAAGACTCTCTTCGGAACGAGGGCGGTCTACAATCTGGGGCTGGGAACGTGGATCGGGGCGACCGCCATGTTCGAGAACACCTCGACCCCGGACGACAGGCCGAGAGTCGGGGAGGAGTCCTCCCGCACCATGGTGGCGGACGTCGACGCCCGGCTGGAGACCCATCCCGTGTTCCTCTCGGATTTCGCGAACGCGATCCCGGGCATCAGCACAGATGCCGACAGCAGGTTCGTGCTCTCGGGCGAGGT
This sequence comes from Candidatus Fermentibacterota bacterium, assembly GCA_012523605.1. Taxonomy (GTDB): domain Bacteria; phylum Fermentibacterota; class Fermentibacteria; order Fermentibacterales; family Fermentibacteraceae; genus JAAYTY01. The sequence goes on along the minus strand of JAAYTY010000034.1, from coordinate 29,034 downwards.
GGCGGCGAGCTTCCCCGACCCCAACACAGACGACATAGCCTACATCGACGACATGGAGGGGGCCGAAACCTCGCTCCCCGTGGGTCAGACCAGGAGGAGCTGGTCGCTCTCGAGCAGTCCGCTGCAGGTATCCGGGATGATCGCCCCGAACGGCGAGATGAAGTGGTACAACGTCACCGACAGGTGGAGGCTGGGGCACATCAACGACGGCCTGGAGGGCGACCAGGCGGACGAATGGGCCACGAGCGTGCTGGAGCTGTGCTTCACCCCCGCTTTCGAGAGCGCGGCATCGTGGGGCGGCGTCATGCGCTGCATGGACCGCTACGGCATCGACCTGTCGGAGAAGACCCACATAAGGCTCTATGTGCGCGCGACCGGAACCGCCCAGGGAGCGAACCTGTACCTGGACCTGGGAGAGAGGATGGACGAAGACAGCTGGTGGCTCGAACGCGTGGGCGATACCCTGGAGAGACGCGCCAACGGAGAGCTCGACACTGAGGACACCAACGGCAACGGAACGCTGGAGATCAACGCCGAACTGAACGAGGACACCGGGCTCGACGGTCTGCCGAACCCGGAGGAGTATCCCGGCTCCCCCGACGCCGACCCGAATCGTGACGACTACTACTTCAACTCGTCGGTGCCCGACCCGGTGGAGAGGTTCGGGAGGATAAACGGAACCGAGGACAACGCCTGGCTCGACACGGAGGATCTGAACAGGAACGGCCTGCTGGACGGGAGCGACTCGTACTACAGGATCCGCATACCCCTCGACGACCCCGACTACATCGTATCCGGACCGAACCAGTACGGCTGGATGCTGGTGGAGGTTCCGCTCACAGATTCCGCACTCGTGACGATCCCGGACGGACTGACCTCGGAGCCCTCGTGGGAGAAGGTCGTCTATGCAAGGATATGGGTCGATGGATTCACCCAGCGTGACACGATAGACGTTTTCGACTTCTCCATCGTAGGGAATCGATGGGAGCCGAGGCCGGTGTCCGCCGGAATCGGGGTGTCCCCTCCGGTGGAGCCGGGCGAGCTGGTCATCGTTTCCACCGTGAACAACCAGGATAATCCGGAATACGCTGCAGATCCTCCCCCGGGGATCGACCCCGGCAGGGACGAACAGGGCAATACGAAGCTGGAGCAGTCGATCTCGATCGAGTCCGTGGGGATACTGCCGGGGCACGAGTGCCGCGCAAGGCAGACCTTCTACTCGAGCGAGGACTACACGGGCTACTCGACGGTGAGATTTCCGGTGCACGGTGCCCAGGACGCGGCTGGCGAGTTCTTCTACCGCATGGGCAGCGACAGCCTCAACTATTACGAGATCGCCGTGCCGCTCGCACCGGGCTGGCAGACCGTGACGGCGGATCTCGACGATCTCACGGACCTCAAGGAACTCCGGGTCGAGCGCGGCGTGGAATACATCAGGGTGGGTAACCTCTCGGTGAGGGGCACCCCCAACCTCGCCGCGGTCGTCGAACTCAGCGCAGGGATCCGCAACACCGCGGCATCGGCTCTGAGCACGACGGCATGGCTCGGCGACGTGACACTGAGAGGCCCCTACAGCGGAATAGACGCCGCCAGAAGGCTCTCGGCGACAGTGGACGTGGCGGACCTGGTAAGCATCAGCGGGGACTACCGATTCGTCGGGGCCGACTTCCACGGGCTCGGCCAGCGCACGGGCCAGGGATCCAGCACCACCAGTCTGAGCTCCGGGCTCACCCTCAATATGGACAGGTTCACCCCCCCCCTCTGGTCCATCTCGCTTCCGGCGACTCTGGCCTGGAAGCGCCAGATCTCGGAGCCCAGATTCGCGCCGAGCTCGGACATCAGGCTCGACGGCGACGAGGCCTGGGATCAGAGAACCGAATCGGAGCAGTGGGACACCGGCATCTCGTGGAGGCGCAACAGGAGGTCCACCTCGCTCCTCTCGACGATCCTGATAGACCCGTGGACGGTTTCGCACAACTACACGACCGGAACGGGCAGGTCGCCTTCCTACCGCGACTCCGTAACCAGCGCCAGGGCGCGGCTGGGATACGATCTGAGCCTGCCGCAGAGACCCATGTTCTCCCTGCCCGTCCTCGGAGGCGTCCAGCCGCGGCCGAGCCGGATCGCCTTCGGCCTTCAGCGCGACAACGGCTGGGATACGCGCTGGTCTCTCGGCTCGGAGGACACCGTCCAGACGAGGGCCACCCGCCAGAGGACGCTCAGGTCCGATGGCACACTGGGTTTCAACCTCTGGAACCGGCAGACCGCGTCCATCTCGCTCGCGGTCACCCGCGACCTCCTGTATCCGTGGAGGGGAGGCGCGCCGATCAGCATCGGGAGGGAGATACAGCGCAGCCAGAGCCTGAGTCTCTCGCAGGAGATCACCTTCTGGGACTACCTCGTTCCCAGGGTCAGCTACGACGCGGCATACGCAAGCGCAAGGCTGGCTCCCCACACCGCATCCAGCGAGGACTCGCTCGGGAGCCCCGACGTCTCTCTGACCACGACGAGACGGCTCAACCTGAGGATCGGCCTCGTGAAGACCCTTCACTCCATTGCGAGACTGCGCGACGAGAGGCTCGACGAGCAGGCAGAACCCGGAAGCCCCAGATGGCTCCTGTCGAAGCTCGACAGATGGGCCGACATGATCACGGACCCCACCGTCACGATATCGCGCACACTCGGAAGCGAGTATGACGAGCTGGGCTACTACCCGGGGCTCGACTACCGCTTCGGGCTGGTGACGGAGCTCGAGGGGGTGGAGGCCTATGACAGGACGAGAAGCGACAACCTGCAGGTTTCGACGGGATTCCGCCCCTTGAGCTCCATGTCGGTCAGGGGGGAGTACTCCTCTACCGATTCGAGGCACTACTATTCCGGCTACTGGAACCGCCAGATCTCCAGGACCTGGCCGTCCGTGACGGTATCCTGGTCGGGTCTGGAGCGGATAAGGCCGCTCTCCGGATTCCTGCGTTCCGGCACTCTGAGCACGGGCTACCGCCTCGAACGGGGCGAGAGCGGGAGGTTCGAGTCGGGCGACTACATCAAGACCAGCACAACCACGACCGACCGCTGGTCGCCGCTTTTCAGCATCTCGGCCACCCTCAGGAACGAGGTGCAGGTGACGCTCACGGACAACGCCTCGACCACGGAGACCCGCAACTACACGGGCACGAACGCCCTCACGCGGTCGAGCTCGGGCAGCATCCAGTTCAACATCCAGTACTCCTTCAGCTCCCCCGGCGGATTGGCCATCCCGCTGCCGCTTCTCGACAGGCTGCGGATCCGCTTTCAGAGCGACCTGACCACGGCCCTTCTCGTGAGCCGGAACAGCACGAAGACGGAGATCCTGATCGCCGGGTTCGAGGACCAGCTCCAGAGCGACAGGGTCGAATGGCGGATAGAGCCCTCCGCATCCTACGACTTCGGGACGGTGACGGCCGGGCTCAAGGGGATCTACGGCTGGAAGACCGACAAGGTGAACTCCGTCTACGACCAGAGGGATTTCGGGCTGGATATCTGGGCCACGATCAACTTCTGACTGCGGCGACAGGAGATCCTTTGAACACCACGGAGGACTCTCTATCGCCAGTCACGAGAAAGAGCCCATCCTGCCCGAGTGTGAGCCGCCGGCTTCTTTCCGCGGTCAGGAGGATTCCCGTCCGAACCGATAGACACCGCCCCGGCCGGGAAGCACGACTTTCAGCCGCATGCCGTCCTGCCGGGGAAGAGGACAGGCTTGACATCAGGCTGTTCGTCTCGAATATATCATTTGGCGGGAGAGCCCCCGCTGGGCAAACCGGGAGAGATCCCGGGGCGCAAAGCCACAGGTCCTAACCACCCTGGATCCGGACGGGGCGGAAGGATGGCTGGGCTGCCGTTTGCGAAAGGCAAACCAGAAGGAATTCTGGGGCGCAAAGCCACGGATCCGACACTCTCGCGAGAGAGAAGGATGGCCGGGCTGCCAGACGCCGTGCTTGCACGGGATAGGGGGTGCTCTAATGAAGCGGAGCCTGGCACTGATAGTGGTGCTCGGTCTTCTGCCCGGTATCGCCCTGGCCGATGCCGAGGTGTTCTCGAGGAAAGCGACTCTCGATAACATCCTCAGTGCAACCAGCGACGAGATCAGGGACGGGGACTATCTGGCCGCCTGGGCTTACCTCCTTCTTGCGCTTCGAACCGATCCGGATTCGGCCGATGTGCAGGAGGGGCTCAGGATAGTTCAGGCAGCCGCTTCCGGTCCTGTCCTCGCCTCGGTTGACTGAGCATCGCGCAGGGGACATCGAGGAACTGGCGGGGAGCGTTCCATCGCTCCCCGCCGCCTCTAAAGGGATATCGCTCTCCATACCGCCCCGGCGTCCTTCATGGCTGTCGCAACGTCGCCTCAACCGTGTATCCCGTTCGGATCGAGACGACAGCTCCGTCCGCAACCATAGCGCCCTTCGGCACATCAGTTCGGCGCACTCCTGCCGGAACTCCCAGGCAGCATCGAGGAGGCTGCAACGGATGCGGAAGCACGGGAATCATCTCTCGATCCTTCATGAACCCCGGCCGCAGCATTGACGGGAACATGCGGGCTGAACAGTTTACCTTCGCCATTTCCGAGAGGACAAGATGATGGCCTCGATACTGGTGGTTGAGAGTGACAGGAATGATCTGGACGGAATACTGACCATACTGAATGAAGTGATGCCTGAGCATTCCGCGAGAGCGGCTGGATCCCTTTCCGAGATGATGACGCTTCTCGGTCAGCATCCTGATCTGCTCATAACGAGCGATGTTCTCATAGATGGCACCCTGGAGCTGATCATGACCGCCCTGAACGAACTCTCACCCCATACGAAGACCATCATCACGAGCAGAGACACTTCGGCCCCCGCACATGCTCATGGTCTCTGCCTGGGAGCCGTTGATTTTCTGCATAAACCATTGCATTCCAATATGATAAAGAGGTCGGTCAGTCACGCGATTCAATTGAAGCGGCTCGAAGACCGGAACAGGATTCTCCTTTCCGAACTGGCTCGACAGCAGGGGAATCTCAAGCCGCAGATTCCCCCGGATTCGGGCGGCGGCGACCTGTTTTTCGACATGAAAGACGCCATGGAACGACTCGTCATAGCCATGGCCGCAGCCATCGAGATCCGGGATCCGTGGACTTCCGGCCACCAGAAACGCGTGGCGGATCTGGCCGAAGCAATCGGCAGGCTTATGACTCTTCCCGATCAGACCTGCAGGACGATCTACCTTTCAGGCCTGGTGCACGACCTGGGCAAGTTGAAGGTGCCCGCTGAGATTCTTTCTTACCCGGGCCGTCTGGGTCAGGATGAGATGAACATCATCAAGAGACATCCGGATATAGCGTTCCAGATTCTGAACGAGATACAACTCCCCTGGCCTCTTTCCGACATCGCCCTCCAGCATCACGAAAGGCTGGACGGCTCAGGCTATCCCAAGGGGCTGCCTCAGGGGAACATCCTCCTCGAATCCAAGATCGTCGCTGTCGCCGACGTCGTCGAAGCGATGGCGAGCCACCGGCCGTACCGGCCCGCGCTCGGAATCTCGGCCGCTCTCGAAGAGGTGACGTCGAAGAAATCGATACTCTTCGATCCGGATGTAGTCCAGGCATGTGTTGCTCTGTTCCGAGAGAAGGGGTGGAAATGGTGAACCGCTCCTCTCCGGAGTTCGGCCGGCCTGCTCTATGAAACGATGACCGGGATGGGGGTCCGGTTCCTCCAGAAAAAGCCGTCCAGGCATACAGGGGATTGTACGGCATGAAGATCGGACAGATGTTGCTTGAAGGCGGACTGATCACGAGAGAGCAGCTCGAAGAGGCTCTGAAGATCCAGCGGGCCGAAGGAGGGAGGCTGGGTGCGGTCCTGGTCAGAATGAATGCGCTGACCGAGACGGATCTCAACAGCTACCTTGCGAGACAGCACAGAATAGAAAGCACCAATGTGGATGCACTCGAGATCGACAAGGAGACCCTGAGCCTGATTCCCCCCGAGATCGCGCGAAGATACGAAGTCATCCCCATCAAGAGAGTCGGCAAGACGCTGGTCGTAGCCATGACCGACCCCAGCAACCTCTTCGCCATAGACGATCTCAGGTTCTCGATCGGCTGTGAGATAGAGCCCCACATATGCGCATCCAGCATGGTGATGCGGGCGCTCAGGAAGTTCTACCCCGAGACCGAGGCCATAGTGTCCCTCGACGCCCAGAAAAGCATCATGGAGAAGCAGTCTCCCGCCGTCGAGGCCTCATCCGCCGAAGAAGCCGAAGACCTCCTGGTGGGCGACGAGGTCTTCGAGTCGCTGATAGTGGAGGAGGACGAGACCGCCGTAGAGGAGGAGGACGTCTCGGCCCTGCAGGTGTCCGACTCGCCGGTGGTCAAGCTCGTGAACAGCATCATCGCCGATGCTGTCAAGAGGGGCGCCAGCGACATACACATCGAGCCCTTCGAGAAGTACGTGCGGATACGATTCAGGATAGACGGGGTTCTTCACGAGGTGATGAGGCCCAGCCGGAAGTACCGCTCGGCGATCGTGAGCCGCCTGAAGATTCTCGGCGGCATGAACATAGCCGAAAGGCACCTGCCCCAGGACGGCCGGCAGAAGATCCGGGTGGGCGACAGGTTCGTGGACATGCGCCTTGCGACGATGCCCACCCTGTTCGGCGAGAAGGTCGAGGTCCGCCTGCTCGACCGCAGCAAGGTCATTCTCGACCTCGAGAAGCTGGGATTCGAGGAGGAGAGCCTTCGCGAATTCAGGCGCGCCGTGAAGAAGCCCTACGGCATCGTGCTGGTCACGGGGCCCACCGGCTGCGGCAAGACGACGAATCTCTACTCGGCCATCACCGAGCTCAACGACATAGGCGTCAACATCATGACCGCCGAGAACCCGGTGGAGTTCAACCTGAAGGGCATCAACCAGGTGCAGATGAACGAGGACATCGGGCTCACATTCGCCTCGGCGCTCAGGGCCTATCTCCGACAGGATCCCGACATCATCATGGTCGGCGAGATAAGGGATCAGGAGACATCTTCGATAGCAATAAGAGCCGCGTTGACGGGGCACCTCGTCCTGTCCACGACCCACACCAACGACGCCCCGAGCACTATCAACAGGCTGATCGACATGGGAACCGAGCCGTTCATGCTAAGCACGTCGCTGATAGCGATCTGCTCCCAGCGGCTCATAAGGCGCATCTGTCCGAAGTGCAAGACCCCCGTTCAAATCCCTGTCGAGGCCCTTCAGGAGGCAAACATAGATCCCGAACGCTTCGCCAGCGTGACCTGCTACGAGGGCACGGGATGCGACTACTGCAACAACACAGGGTACAGAGGCCGCGAGGGCATCTTCGAGGTCATGACGATCGACGAGGACATCAGACAGCTCATCGAGAGCGACGCGAACACCATCCAGATCGAGAAGGCGGCGCTGTCGAAGGGTATGATCAACCTGCGCGAGGCGGCCCTCAGAAAGCTGGAGAGGGGCATCACGACCTTCGAAGAGGTCGTGAGGGGAACGGTGGGCGGCGCGGAGTGATTCCCGCATCCATGCCGCACAACCGGTCTCCGTTTCGCTCCGCGGAGGGAGCGGGCAGATGCTGAGCCGTCTCGCGATGATGCTCATCGAGGCCGGTTTGGTCACCAGGGAGGAAGTGGACGACGTCACCAGGGACTTCGGTCCCGGCGAGACCGACCTGGGAGAGGCCCTGGTTTCAGCCGGAAAGGTTCCGGAGGAGCTGATCACGGAGTTCCTCGCGGAGATCTACAGCGTAGATCCGATCTACCTCAACGAAACCCAGATAGATTCAGCCCTCACACAGCGCATCCCCGAGGAGATGGCGAGGAAGTTCATCCTCATCCCCGTCCTAGAGGAGGGCAGGCTCTTCCATGTGGCAATGGCCAATCCCGGCAACCTCTACGCCGTGGACGAGGTGAAGTTCACCACCGGCAAGGAGGTCGTAGTCTATGCCTCGGCGCCCTCCGCCGTCCGCAGGAGCCTGGACGAGCTGTACGGCAAGGTGGACGACCTCGTCACGGTCGAGGAGAAGCTCCAGGACTACGACGAGAGGGAGAACGACCTGAAGGTCGTGGAGAGCCTGGAGCTGGAGCATGAGGAGGAGGAGGAGGGAGTCGCGGACACGGGAGCCGATGGCTCCGACGAGCCGGTTGTGAAGTTCGTCACCAACCTCATCAACAAGGCCGTGCGGTCCGAGGTGAGCGACATCCACGTGGAGCCGTACGAGAAGTTCCTCAGGGTGCGGTACCGTCGCGACGGCACCTGCTTCGAGGTCCACAGGATACCCAAGTCGCTCCAGCCGTCCATACTGAGCCGCCTGAAGATCCTCTCCAGGATGAACATCGCCGAGAGGCGCAAGACCCAGGACGGCAGGATCAAGGCGCGTGTGGACGACAGGGTCATAGACTTCAGGGTCAGCGCGGTGCCAACGGTGAACGGAGAGAAGATCGTCCTCCGGATTCTCGACAGGGGCAACCTGGAGTTCGACCTGCGCCAGCTCGGCTTCCCCGAGGACGCGCTGGCTGAGTTCATGAAGGGCGTACACTCTCCTTACGGCATCGTCCTCGTCACCGGCCCGACCGGCAGCGGAAAGACGACGACGCTCTACTCCGCCCTCAGCCAGCTCAACAAGCCCGAGGTCAACATCATAACGGCCGAGGACCCCATCGAATACAACATCGAGGGCATTCTGCAGACCCAGATAGACTTCGCGATGGGTTACGACTTCGCCTCTGCCCTGAGGGCGATACTCAGGCAGGACCCGAACATCATCATGGTGGGTGAGATCAGGGATCTCGAAACCGCCTCGATCGCCGTGAAAGCCTCGCTGACGGGGCATCTCGTGTTCTCCACCATACACACCAACGATGCGCCGAGCACCATCAGCAGGCTTGTGGACATAGGGATAAAGCCCTTCCTAGTGGCTTCGGCGGTCCGCACCATCATGGCGCAGAGGCTCATGAGGAAGGTGTGCTCCAAATGCAGGGAGCCCTATGAGTATCCCGCCGAGAAGCTCCTGGAGGCCGGGATAGACCCCGATGAGCTCAGAGGCTGTACTACGTACATCAACTCCGGCTGCCAGGCATGCAACGGCAGTGGATACAAGGGCCGGACCGGCATCTACGAGGTTCTCACGCTTGACAAATACATACGTCAGGCGGTAATAGATAGGGCATCGGCGGCCCAGCTCAGGGTTCTGGGGGTGCGCAACGGCATGAGGACCCTTCGGATGGACGCCGTGGAGAAGCTGAAGGCCGGTACGACGACTCTCGACGAGGTAACGAGGGTCACGGCCGATGACGATCCCGAAGTGAAGAACGCCCGCAAGGAGCACCTGTTGGATCGCATCAGGGGAGGCGGCCCGGTGGAGGCCGGTACCGACCCGAGGGAGCGGCTGGCATGAACATCAAGACCCTTCTGAAGGAGATGATGGAGCGCAGGGCGACCGACCTCCACCTCACCGTGGGGGTGCCCCCCGTCATCCGCGTGGACGGCGATCTGATGAGGATGGAATACGATCCTCTGACTCCGCAGGACACGCAGGACCTCGTGTACAGCCTCCTCAAGGACGAACAGAAGAAGCGGTCCGAGATGGACAAGGAGCTGGACTTCGCCTTCGGAATCAAGGGCCTCTCCCGGTTCAGGGCGAACTGCTTCATGCAGAGGGGCTGCGTGGCCGCCGCGATCCGCGTGATCCCGTACGAGATCCTAGGATTCGAGGAACTGGGCCTGCCCCCGGTGGTCTCCCAGCTCTCCGACAAGCGCCAGGGCCTCATCCTGGTCACCGGCCCTACTGGCTGCGGCAAGTCCACCACGCTCGCCTCCATCATCAGGAAGGTCAACTCCCTGCGCCCCTGCCACATCGTGACGATCGAGGATCCTATCGAGTACGTACACCACCATGACAAGGGCATAGTGAACCAGCGCGAGGTGGGCGACGATACGAAGGGCTTCGCGAACGCCCTCAGGTATATCCTGCGGCAGGATCCCGACGTGGTCCTTATCGGCGAGATGCGCGACCTCGAGACGATGCAGGTCGCGTTGAACATCGCCGAGACGGGCCACCTCACGCTGGCCACTCTGCACACCAACTCCACCTACGAGTCGATCAACAGGATCATCGACACGTTCCCGCCCCAGAGCCAGGAGCAGGTGCGCAGCCAGCTCTCGTTCGTTCTTCTGGGCATCATGACTCAGCAGCTCGTGCCCAAGGCCAGGGGGTCGGGCCGCGCTCTGGCCGCGGAGGTGCTGGTGTGCACTCCGGCGCTCAGGTCCGCCATCCGCGAGGACAAGCTGCACCAGATCTACGGCATGATGCAGGCAGGGCAGAAGTTCGGCATGCAGACCATGAACCAGGCACTATACAAGCTGTACGCGAAGAGGGATATTACGAGGGAGGTGGCGCTCGAGCGCGCCCCTGACCCGATCGAGCTCGAGCAGATGATCGTCACCGGCCGCGACGTCCTGTAACGGGAGGGTGTGATGCCAGAGTTTCACTGGACAGGCACGAACAAGCAGGGCCGAACGCTGTCCGGCGTCATCACAGCCGCGAACAGCCGAGAGGCGAAGGACCTGCTGGAGAAGCGCGGTGTAACGGTCCTGAAGATCCGAACGAAGGGGATGGATCTCAGCAAGCTCGGCCAGTTCGGAACCAACATCACGGACAAGATGCTGGCCCGCTTCACGCGCCAGTTCGCCACCATGATCAATGCGGGCCTTCCGCTGGTCAACTGCCTGCAGATCCTCGCCCGCCAGCAGGACAACAAGGCCTTCATGAACATCATCGCCGACATCACCGCCGAGGTCGAGAAGGGCGGCACCCTGGCCGACGCGATGTCGCGCCACACCCTCTTCAGCGAGCTCTACGTGAACATGGTCGCGGCGGGCGAGCAGGGAGGCATTCTCGACACCATCCTGGCCCGCCTGGCCCAGCACCTCGAGAAGGCCGCCAGCCTGCGCTCGAAGATCAAGGCCGCGATGATGTACCCCATGATAGTCATGATAGTGGTTGTGCTGGTCGTCTCGGCGATGCTTCTCTTCATCATCCCCATCTTCGAGAAGATGTTCACCGACCTCGGCGGAGAGCTTCCCGGTCCCACGCAGTTCGTGGTGCACCTCTCGCAGTTCTTCACCAAGAACATTCTGTTCATCGTCATCGGCGTGATCGGCCTGATCGTCGCCTACAAAGCCTGGTACAAGACCGACGCGGGGCAGAAGGTCATTGACCAGCTCAAGATCTCGATGCCCATCTTCGGGCCGCTCAACCGCAAGATGGCCATAGCGAGGTTCACGCGCACTCTCGGAACGCTCATCTCGAGCGGCGTCGCCATCCTCGACGGGCTCAGCATCACCTCGAAGACCGCGGGGAACAGGGTCGTGGCCGATGCTATCATGCAGGCCCGCGCCAGCATCTCGGGCGGAGAGAACATCTCCAACCCTCTCGAAGCCTCAGGCGTGTTCCCCACGATGGTCACCCAGATGATCGCGGTGGGAGAGGAGACGGGCGGCCTCGACGACATGCTCCTCAAGATCGCCGACTTCTACGAGGAGGAGGTGGATGTCGCCGTTGGCGCCCTCACGTCCACGCTCGAGCCGCTCATGATCGTCATCCTCGGTGGAATCGTGGGCGGAATGGTCATCGCGATGTACCTGCCGATCTTCGACCTCATCGGGACGGTGGGCCAGTAGGCTGCAGGAACCGCCCGGTGGCCGCATGATGCCGCCCGGCATTGGCTCGATGAGGCGCCTGACCTGGATGCTGGTCGGGCGCCTCGTCATTCTCGGCGGACTTTCCGCGTTCGGCATCGCCGTCCTGGGAGCCGCCAGGATCAATCTCGCCTACGGGATGACCGGCGCGGGGGCGGTCGTTTCGACCACAGCCTTCGCGGCATGGTACAGGGCCAGGCCCGTGAGCAGGCTGCTGCCGGCTGCGATGATCGTGTTCGACTCGCTTCTGCTGGGCGCCATTGTTCACTTCGCGGGAGGGCTTGACGGTCCTTTCGCCGCCCTCTTCATCCTGCATGCGCTTTATGCCGGCAACGTGGCCGGAACGAGGGGCGGCTTCTACGTCGCCCTGCTGGACACCTTCGTTCTGGCGGCCTCAGGATTCACAGCCATAGTTTCGGGCATGCCCGCGGGCGGAACCGAACTGCTCGAATTCCTGGGACAGGGCGTTCCAATCGAACTCTCGACGCGCTACGTGTTCCTGCGGGTCCTTCTGCACGCCTGCCTGCTGATTCCCGCCGGCCTGGCTTCCGGATACTTCTCCGAGACGCTGGGAAGGGAATCCGGCCGGCTGAAGGAGGCGCTCGACGCCCTGCGAACCTCCACCGCCCGGTCACGCGACATTCTGCGGAATCTCTCCGACGGCATCCTGCTCATAGACGGCGACGGGACGCCGTTGAGCCTGAACCCGTCGGCCCGCAGGATGCTCGGCCTCGGATCCGACTGGCAGGAAGCCGTTCGTTCCACCGAAATCTACAGGATCCTGAGAAACAGGAATCCCGCCGAGGGCTTTCCGGACAGGATAGACGTGGTCGCTGACGACAGGATCATCGAGTGCAAGCTGGGGGAGTTCGAGCCCGGAAGCCCCGTCGAATCGGGCGCAGTCCTCGCGGTGCTGACCGATGTGACGGAACTCCGCACTCTGCGGAGCAGGCTGGAGGAGCGCGAGAAGCTGGCCGTTTTCGGCAGGCTCTCGGCGACGATGGCGCACGAGATACGCAACCCGCTGGCGTCCATCAGCGGCGCCGCCCAGGTGCTTCGATCCGGTGCGTTCGACCGGAGCAGGTTCGACAGCTTGGTGGACCTGATAGTCGTTCAGTCGAAGCGCACATCGGACATCATAGAAGGCTATCTCGAACTGGCCCGGGGCAGTACCCGGGACGACACCGGAGACCTGAGGCTGGACCTGGTGCTGTCGGAAGTCATAGACTCGGCGCGAAGGGGATTCGCAGGCGGAGCCACGATCGGCGCCGGGCCCTTTCCCGAGGTCGTCGTGACCGGCAGAGAGCACAGGCTGTCGCAGATGTTCGGCAACGTCATCAGGAACGCATGCGAGGCTCTGGAAGGAACTCCGAATCCGGAGGTGTCCGTTCATCTGGATGTGGACCGCCTTTCGCGCAGGGCTGTGGTGACGGTGGCCGACAACGGGCCGGGTGTTCCCGAGGGTATTCTTTCCATGGTGACGGAGCCGTTCTTCACAACGAAGGAGTACGGCACTGGGCTGGGGCTCTATGTGGCCCGCAGGGTGCTGGAGGAGCACTCTGGCTCGATGGCTCTTCGCAACCGAGTCGCAGGAGGGCTCGAGGTGGAGATCGTCCTTCCCCTGGCCGGCGGCGGCGGGAAGACGGATGACTGGGGCGGCGGATCATGATACGGGTGATGATAGCCGACGACGAGCCCGCCATGCTCGAATGGCTCTCGGTCCTTCTGGAGCAGAAGGGCTACGAGGTCTCCATCGCCGTCTCGGCCGCGAAGGCCCTCGAATCGGCCTCCGGGAGGGTGCCCGACGTCGCGGTGGTGGACCTGAGGATGCCCGGCATGGACGGGATAGACCTTCTCGCGGAACTCCGGAAGCTGAATCCCGAGCTGGTGGGGATAGTGATGACCGCATTCTCGAGCATCGAGACAGCCGTGAGGGCCATGCGCGAGGGTGCGGCGGACTATCTGATAAAGCCGTTCGACATCGAGCATCTCCTCTCGTCTATCCAGAGGGGGCTCAGGGAGAGGCAGGTGCTGTCCGAGAACCGCAGCCTGCGGCGCCTGGGGAAGTCGAACTTCGATTTCAGCGAGATAGTAGGAACCTCGGACGTGATGCTGGAACTTCTGGAACAGGTGCGCGCGGTTGCCGACAAGGAGAGCACCGTGCTCATCACAGGCGAGAGCGGCACGGGGAAGGAGCTGGTGGCAAGAGCCATCCATTTCAACAGCCACCGCTCGGAGGGCCCCTTCATGGCCGTGAACTGCGGCAGCTTCACGCAGACCCTTCTGGAGAGCGAGCTGTTCGGCCATGTCAAGGGCTCGTTCACGGGAGCGCACCGTGACAAGACGGGGCTCCTGGCGGCGGCATCGGGATGCAGTTTCTTCCTCGACGAGGTGGGCGAACTCGACCGTGAACTCCAGGTGAAGCTGCTTCGCGCTCTGCAGGAGCGCCAGGTTCTCCCTGTCGGCGGTACGAAGCCGGTTCCCTTCGACGTGCGCCTGATCGCCGCCACGAATTCCGATCTCAAGGCGAAGGTCGAGCGCGGCGAGTTCCGCGCCGACCTCTACTACAGGCTGAACGTCATTCCGCTGAGAGTCCCTCCGCTCCGGGACAGGCGTAACGACATCCCCCTCCTCGTCGAGCGATTCGCCAGGCTGTACGCGGCGAAGTTCGGCGCTCCGCTCAAGCAGTTCACTCCGGGCGCCATGGAACTGCTGAGGATGTATCCGTGGCCCGGCAACGTGCGCGAGCTGGAGAATCTCGTGGAGCGCCTCTGCGTGATGATCAGAGCGGAGACGATAAGGGAGGAGGACCTCCCCGAGTTCGTGAGGATCGGACGCGGGAGGGGATCGGAGATCCCGCATTCCGCTTCCGCCGCCTTCGGAGAGGGCGAAGCCCTCCCGGCGACGCTCCTCGAGATAGAGAAGGCCTGGCTGTACTACGTGCTGGAGCATCGCGCAGGCGGGCAGAAGAAGCTCGCGGCCAGGCTCCTCGGCATAGACGAGAGCACCCTCCATCGGAAGCTGGAGAGGTATGCCAGGGACAAGGAGGGATAGAAGGGCTCCCGCAGACCGCCGGACTCCGGGCGCCTTCCTGCTGTTCACGGCCGCTCTTCTGGCGGGTGTCCTCTTCGGCCAGCGGGGCATTCCCGTGGAGGACGGCGGGGAAATGCTGGCCGTCGCGAGCCTCGGCGGCACATGCCATCCGCCGGGGATGCCGCTCCTCGCTCTCCTCCTGCGCACATCCTGGGTTCTTCTGGGGTCCGCCGGCCCTTCGACGCTCATGGCCCTGGCCTCCGCGACAATCGTTGCCTTTCTGTTCGGGAAGCGCGGTTTGACGGGCGCGGTCACGGGGCTTGCCTTCATGCTCCTTCCCGCGGCCCGCGAGAGGTTTCTGTGCCTGGATGCCTATCCGGTTGCAGGGGCGCTGTTCGCCGTTGCGCTTTCCGGAGGAGGGGACGGAGGGCTGAGGTCCGGGCTCCTCGCGGGGCTGGGGGCTTCGGTTCATCCGGCCGGTCTGCTGATCGCAGCCGTGGCTCCACCCAAACGTCGCGGGGCCTCGCTCTATGCGGGCGGCGTTCTACTCGGGCTGAGCCCCTACCTGGCTCTTCCCGTCTGTTCCGCCGCGGGCTGTGTTGTAGATTGGGGCTCCCCGGGCGGTCTGGAAGCCTTCATCCGCCAGGTCACTGCCACCGGGTACAGGGCGGCGGATGTGTACGGGGCGGGCATGGGGCGGTTCGATGCCGAGGTACTGATGAGGCATCTCGGCTTGCTGGGAAGGTTGCTCTTGCCGGGCGCGATTCTGCCCGCGGCGGCCGGAGCGGCATTGCTGGCAAGACGCATGCCGAGGGGGCTGGCTGCGCCTTCGATCCTTGTCGCGTCCGACCTGCTGTTCAGCGTGCTGGTGAATCCCATGGCCTCCGGCACCTCGCAGACAGGCTGGCTGTCCCTTCTGGCTTTCATGGTTCTTGCCTCGGAGGCATCGTTTCTTCTGCCGAGACCGGCGGCCCTTGCCATCGCCGCGGCGGTGGCCGCAGGCGCTCTAGCCGGCGGCGATCCGCTTCCCGATCAAGAAGGCCCTGTCGAGGAGTTCCTCGCCGGTCTGCCGTCGGACGCCTGCGTTTTCATCGAGAGCAACGACCTGCTCTACGGATGCTGGGCCGCCCAGCACGCGGGCCGGGATGCCCGGCCCGATGTCGCCTGTCTGTCAACAGAGAACTTCTCGGCGTGGTTCGAGAAAATGGCGAGGCACCACAGCCCCGACCTGGACACTTCCGCCGGGGTGATCGAAGCAGGCGGCTATGGGGTGCCGCGCGACACTCTGGCGATGCGGCTCATCGCGCTGACGGCCGCCCGCAATCCCCAACGGACGGTCATGGTGGCCCGGCAGGCTGGGTTGCACATGGCAAGCCGGTGATGGAAGGCCGTGCGTCGGGTGTGCACTAAGCTAACCGCAGTGTATGCGGATAGACATGCAATAAAGCGGCCCCATTCTCAGGCAAGAACATTGCATGTCTTACCGGCATGGAGGGGGGCACGCCATGACGAAGAGGGGTTTCACGCTGATCGAACTGATGATAGTGGTGGTGATAATCGGCATACTGGCGGCCATTGCCATCCCCAAGTTCACGAACATCCAGGAATCGGCCAGGACCGCCGGCTGCAGATCGAACCTGCACAACATCGCAACCAGCGAGGCGGTTTACTTCACGGAGTATGACTGCTTCACGGCCGACATCACGAATCTCGACCTGATCCAGGAGCTTTCCTCGAGCCTGCGATGTCCGACCGACGGCTCATGGGGATCCTATGCTCTGGCGGTGCCGAACCCGAACACCTACACGGCCACCTGCCCGGGCAACGCCTCCACGGGACACGGTTCTGTGGATACCGGAACCGCGAGCTGGTAGTCTCATGCATCCACGCGGAAAAGAAACAACGATTGGGGCTTGCAGATTGCAAGCCGGGTTGGAAGCAAGGCTCCTCGGGCACGCTTTTCCCGCTTCGTTTTTCTCGTTTATTCCTGTTGTTTGTACAGGCCTTGTCGCTGGTATGAATGGTGCTGTAGATTCTTTGCGCGTGGTGTGCAGGCTGGCATGAGAGCAGAGGGTCCGAACCGGAAGGAGAAGAGATGAAGAAGGGCTTCACCCTGATCGAGCTCATGATCGTGGTCGTCATCATCGGCATCCTCGCCGCCATAGCCATCCCCAAGTTCTCCAGCGTCAAGGAGAGCGCCGAGATGGCCTCCTGCCGCAGCAACATGAGAAGTCTCGCGACCGGCGAATCCATGTACTACGGCATGTATGACGAGTGGGGCACCATCGCCAATCTCAGCGCAGGCCAGGGTACGGACGATCCCGTTATGGAGAACGCTGCCCTGATGCTCTGCCCGCAGGGTGCCGGTGCTGCGTATGTCTTCGCCGATGCGGGCGCCGACTACACCATCTCCTGCCCGCAGGGCGCAGCTGGAGAGCCGCAGGACCACGGCTCGGTGGTCACCGGAATCCAGAGCTGGCAGTAGTCCAGAACCTCTGAGGACCCTCGGCGGCGGGCCGAAAGGCCCGCCGCTCCATTAGTCCGGGCATCGCCCGGACTAATCGCGTCGCCAGCAACTTCGCTTGCGAAGTTGCGAGAGACCATATTGCCGGCGAGAACCCTCGCCGGCCCTGTGAACGAAGTTCCTGGATTAGCAGCGTCGCCACGCTCATTCCGGCTCCGCCGGAATGAGCCCCCGACAGCATCGTTGCGAAGCAACGTGCGAGAGGGGTGGGAATAGGAGCTGCATACATGCTCTCTCGCAACATCCCTTCGGGATGATTGCTGGCGAGGCTGTGAACCCGGCCGGTCCACTGGGTTCACGGCGAGGGACCATGCAGCCGGCGAGAACCCTCGCCGGCCCTGTCGAAATCGCCCGTATCAATGCGTCGCCGGCTGTTCGCCTTCCGGTCGATTACCGTCATCCCCGTGCAGACGGGCAACCATGTCCCGTTGTGACTTCCTTCCCTGAAGCCGGCTACTGCCGAAGCTCCTGAGAGAGCAGAGCCGCCAGATCCTCCATTAGCGCATCGGTCGCGTGCTCGTTGAGATGGCTGTTGAGCGGGCCCATCTTCCAGTCATCCATGCGCAGCGGAATCGAGAAGAACAGGAGCCCCTCGTTGATCCTCTCGACGCACGATTCGTACTGCCTCCGGGAGACATGGTAGTACCTTCCATCGAGGACATAGGTGGCCTCCTCGACGTCTCCCGATGGATCGGGCGGTCCGTCAACTGCGAAGGCCGCCATCCTTGCTCCGTTCGCCCGGGCGAGAGAGTCGATTCCGGCGAGCAGAAGGTGCGTCAGCTCGATCGAGTAGGCCATCCTGGGACTCTCGGGAGTCAGGTAAATCGCCAGATGGCTCTTCTCGGTGGCCAGGTTCTCGTCTCGCATCAGCCCGAGGTTCGAGTTCCAGCGCTCCTGCCAGTCTGTCCGGAATCCGCGGGGGCAGACCGTATCGGGGATGTAGGCCGGAGGAAGAAAGGCTTCCCATTCACTGTCCCGGTCGGGCGTTTCGAAGACCGACTGCCACAGGAGAAGCAGTCTGAGAGGGGGTCTCTGCAGGGTATCGCCGAGATCCTCGCTGGGTCCCACCAGCCTCCCATCCACGACCCTGAATGTGGGCTTCGCCCAGCCGTTCGCCGGCCAGTGCGTCGGGAATGTGTTGTTCCACAAATCGTTGGCCGGTGTCTCCCAGACCAGCACAAGGTCGGCCCTGAAGTGCCGGAAGTAATGCTCCAAGGCGAGGATTTGCTGGTCCTGGCCGTAACCCTGCGAAGCCAGCGAAACGACCTCGACGTCTATCCCGAGAAACTCCTCAAGATAATGCTCCAGCCTGCATTCCGGCATCCAGCCCCAGGCCAGATGCGCCGCTTCGACCTGGGAGTCGCCGAGGAGAGCTATAACGAAGGTGCTGTCGCCGTATTCGATGGGATGGCCTCTGAAGCCGATCTGGTTCCTTTCCTGCGGAGGTACGGAAGCGGCACAGACCCAGCCGCTGATCTCAGGCCGGGGATTGTACAGAAGCCTCAGCAACCCCTCGGCCAGGGCCAGCGCCGCGAAGACCCCGAAGAGCCCCGCAGACATCCTGTACAAGAAGCGCGGAATGACGCTCATGATACTCCCGTCATCGAAATCCGTCCTTCCCGAACATAGCATGGAAACCCTTTCCGATCAGCCTTCTCCCTCCATCCGCCGGGAGAACTCCGCAGGCTCCCGGCTCGGCTTGCACGGCATGGTCTTCTGGCGTATGCTGGCCGCATGAGCAACGACATCTCCCGCCCGTCGCAGGCCGGCGGCCGTCCCGCGCAGTCAACCCTGATCATCCTGCTGTCGTTCGCGGCGGCCTTCTCCTCGTTCCACCCCTACCCTTTCGATGGAGCAGTGTCACGATGGGCTCTGGTCCGATCCGTCACGGAGGACGGCCGGGTGGACATCAACCGGTTCTCGGGCTTCACGTCCGACAAGGCCCTGTTCGACGGCTGCTTCTATACCGACAAGGCCGTCCTGCTCTCCGCGCTGTGCATGCCCGTTCAATGGCTCTCCCTGAGGGCCGGCATCGCCCGCGAGGATGAGCCCGCAACCGGCTCCAGCGATCCGGGAAGGCTGATCTGCGAGAGGATAGTCGTCACGGGCTCGTTTCTTATTCTTCTGCTCTCCCTCCGAAGAACCTGCGCGCTGGAGGGATGCGACCCGCGCTTCGCGCTTGCCGCGGCCGGGCTGGCCGGCATCATCCTGCCCTATTCCTCGATTCTCTACGCCCATGTGCCCGCGGCCTGCTGCATAACGGCGGCCTACATGTTCCAGAAGCAGGGAAGGCTTGCGGTCTCCGACATCTGCGGAGCCGCCGCCGCCGCGTTCGAGTATCCGGTGTTCCTGCTGTTCGTCATCCTGCTTCTCTACCGTGGCAGGCGATATCTTCTGGGCCCGCGTGTACTCCTCACCCTTGCGATCACTACAGCGGCATTCGTTCCCCAGATGGTCCACAACCAGCTCGCATTCGGCAGTCCGTTCACCAGCGGCTATGCGCACGAGGCCGCCGAGGCGTTCGAGAGCATCGAGTCCGGCTTCTTCGGCTTCACCCTTCCCAGCCCGGCCCGGCTGTTGTTCATCCTCGCAAGCGCCGAGCGCGGTCTCTTCTTCTACATGCCCTGGGCGGCAGCCGGAATGGCCGGTCTTCTTTCCAGGCGTTACGGAGGCGGCGTCGGGCGCGACCCTGCCGGATTCATGACCATCGCCTTCGTCGTGCTGTTCTCCGCACTGTGGACGAAGACCCAGGGCTGGGCGTTCGGCCCGAGATATCTCATTCCCGTTGTTCCTCTGCTCGCCGTCGGCCTTTCGCGCTTCGCCTCCGCCGGGCCCCGTCAGGCCTTCACCGCGGCCCTGCTGATCCTTCCCGGCTTCCTGCAGGCCTTTCTGGGGCTTTTCGGGGAGATCCACCTGCCGGTTCACCATTTCGAAAGAGCCCTGCCCCTGCCGCAGATCAATGTGAGTCTCGCCATGCTCCTGGACGGACACCACTCCGTCTGGCTCGCGGGTTCCGCCGGATCGGCGCTTCTGTTCCTGCTTTCGCTCGGGGCATGCCTGCTTCTATTCCGCCGGGCAAGGCCTTCTCCGGCGTGTCTTCCCGTGATTGCGATGATGGCGGCGGCGGCGCTTCTTTCGCCGAGGGACTGGGGCGGGAAAACCGATTACTACAGAGGGGTCCTGGCCGAATACCGCGAGGAGTACGGGCTTGCCGCGGAGTATTATTCACGCGCCGCGCAGGATCCTACTGCCCCGCCCGTGGTGGCCGAACTCGCCGAGGAGATGCGGATCCTCGCTGCCGCGGGCGACTCGATTCCCAACTCCCCCTGATTTCATCATGTTCCGCCGGACGCGAACCACTCTCTGCAGGGGAGGTTCCCTGAGATGACGTGTCTCCCTCCTGGCATTTCCGTGGTGGTCCCCGTGTACAACAGCGAGGGCTCCATCCCGGAACTCGTCCGAAGGCTGAAGGCGGTTCTGGACGGCACCGGCCTTCCCTGGGAGGCCGTCCTCGTGGATGATTCCAGCGGGGATAGAAGCTGGGAAGCGGTCTGCGCCGCCTCGGCCGATCCGCGGATAAGGGCTTTCAGACTCGCGAGAAACTCGGGCCAGCACAATGCCCTGCTGTGCGGGATAAGGGCCGCCCGGTTCGACACCTGCGTCACGATGGACGACGATCTGCAGAACCCCCCGGAGGAGATTACCCGTCTGCTCGAGCACCTCACGACCAGCCTCGATGTCGTTTACGGATATCCCGAAGCCGAGAGGCACGGCTTTCTGAGGAACCTGGCGTCGCGGCTCACGAAGCTCGCCCTCCAGAAGTCCCTCGGCGTTCAGACGGCCGGCAGGGTGAGCGCCTTCAGGGCGTTCCGGACCAGGGTGAGGGAAGCCTTCGCCACCTACAACGGCCCCTTCGTTTCCATAGACGTCCTGCTCACCTGGGGGACGAGGAGATTCGGCGCCGTACAGGTCCGCCACGATTCCAGGGCGATCGGCCGGTCGAACTACACTGTGGGTCGCCTGGTGACGCATGCCTTCAACATGGTGACCGGCTTCTCGACGCTCCCGCTCGAAGCGGCCAGCCTGCTGGGCTTCGTCTTCATGTTCTTCGGCATCTGCGTGCTGGCCTTCGTGCTGGTCAGGTTCTTCGCGAGCGGGGGCAGCGTTCCCGGATTTCCGTTCCTCGCCTCCATCATCTCGATCTTCTCGGGCGTCCAGCTCTTCTCCCTGGGGGTGATAGGGGAGTACCTTGCGAGGATGCACTTCCGGCTCATGGGCATCCCCGGCTACACGGTGGCCGAGGTCAGGGAGCACGAGTCCGGATCCGCCGACCCGAAGAGATCGGACGGCAAGTGACCGGCGCGGCGGAGCGGCTCTTCGACCTGCTGGAATGGGACAGCACATTCTTCTCCCTGCGCATCGGGAGGATCCGGGGATGCGTTCTAGGCCCTGATGAGGCGGAGCTCCTGCGGGAGCAGGCGCTCGGCGAGAGCATCGACTGCCTCTACTTCCTGTCCGATCCATCGAGCGCAAAAGCCCTGGATGCGGCTCACGAGCTGGGCATGCGCCCGGTGGACGTGAGGGTCGATCTGTCGGTAGGACTACCGTGTCCGCTTGACACAGAGGCTTTTCAATCATCCGCCAGAGAGCCTCTGGCCTCCGAATCGGAGCTTCTCGCCGATCTCTCGGGAAGGCTCCACGATTCGACCCGGTTCCGCTCGGATCCGTGTTTCGAACAGGACAGGGTCACCGAGATGTACCGCGTGTGGATGAGGAGATGCCTCTCGGAACCGCACTGCGGAGCGCTGGTCGCGGGACCGCCGGGGGCGCCGACAGGCTACTGCACCTACAGCGGCATCGGGAACACGGGCCGGATAGAACTCCTGGGCGTGGACCCCCGGGCGAGGGGCGCCGGTGTCGGTTCAATGCTGGTGCGTTCCGCCCTGGCCGCCATGGCCTCCCGAGGCGTGGAGACGGTTCGGGTGGCGACTCAGGGCGGCAGCCGGGCTTCGATGGGAGTGTACCAGTCCGCGGGCTTCAGGGTGGATTCGATCGGGCTCTGGTTCCACTACTGGCCCGCTGAGGCGCAGAAGGCATGAGCGGCTTCCGAATACCCTTCAACCGCGCCTGCCTTGCCGGTTCCGAGATGGACTACATCGCCCGGGCCGTCGAAAACGGCTTCATTTCCGGCAACGGCCCCTTCTGCCGCGAGTGCGAGAGGCTCCTGGAGCGCCACCTGCCGGGTGCAAGGGTTCTTCTGACGCCCTCCTGCACGCACGCTCTCGAGATGGCGGCGATGCTCCTGGACATCCGGCCCGGCGACGAAGTGATAGTGCCGTCCTTCACGTTCGTCTCGACCGCACTGGCTTTCGCCTCCCGGGGCGCGAAGCCTGTCTTCTGCGACAGCAGGCCCGACACGCTGAATCTCGACGAGAAGCTCCTGCCCGAGATCGTGACCGGCAGGACCAGGGCCGTGGTCGCAATGCACTACGGCGGAGTGGCATGCGAGATGGACGCCATCCGGAGCCTGACCCTCGAGCACGGGCTCGCGCTGGTGGAGGACAATGCGCACGGCCTCTTCGGAACGTACAGGGGAAGACCGCTGGGCACGTTCGGTTCGCTGGCCGCTCAGAGCTTCCACGAGACGAAGAACATCACCTGCGGAGAGGGAGGGGCGCTCGCTGTCAACGACGCCTCCCTCGTGGACAGGGCGCTTGTGATGCGTGACAAGGGAACCGACCGATCCAGATTCCTCGAGGGGCTGGTTGACAAGTACACTTGGGTCGACACCGGATCGAGCTACGTGCTGTCGGACCTTCTGGGAGCCTTCCTGCTGGCACAGCTCGAGAATGCCTCGGTCTTTCAGGAAAAGCGCCTGAGGATCTGGCGGAGATACATGGAAGGACTGTCGGAATGGGCCGGATCGTCCGGTGTCGGCCTGCCGGCTGTACCCGAAGGCTGTGCGCATCCCGGGCACCTCTTCCATCTCATGATGCCCGACGGCGCGGCCAGACGCAGACTCATCGGATATCTCGCCGAGAGAGGCATCATGGCCGTGTTCCACTATCAACCGCTTCACCTGTCGAGCATGGGAAGGTCCTTCGGGGGCAGGCCTGGGCAGTGCCCTGTTGCGGAATCCGCCGGTGATCGTCTCGTCCGTCTTCCGTTCTTCGCCTCGCTTTCAGCGGGGGATCAGGACGATGTGATAGAGGCCGTGATCTCCTCCCGTGCCGTGCTGTGAATGGGATACGACCAGTCCCTCCATGCGCCGATACTGGAGGCGGAGGAGGGTCATCCCTGGTTCGAGACGCGGGCCGACCTGGTGGTGGAACTGCTTCGGCGGCACCTTTCGGGAGTCGCTTCTCCGGCGATACTGGATCTGGGATGCGGCACGGGCCTTGTGGCTTCGAAGCTCTCGGCTTCGATGCCGGAAGCCCTGGTGGTCGCTGTCGATCTGTCGGTGCGCGCCGCGTCGCACATCCGCCCCTCGGTGCGGTTTGTCCGGGCCGACCTGATGTCGCCTCCGTTCCATGGCGGATTCGATGCCGTCCTCCTACTAGACGTGATAGAGCACTTCAGGGACGATGCCGGAGTTCTGCGGATCGCGGGATCGCTTCTTGCGCCGGGCGGCAGGCTGGTCATCACCGTTCCTGCCATGAAGTCGCTCTGGAGCGGCTTCGACGAACTGAGCGGGCACGAGCGCAGATACGGCCTGCGCGATCTGCGGCGTTGCATCGGCAGTGCGGGCCTGCGGGCAGTTCTAATGAGCTGCTTCATGTCGTTTCTGCCGCTGCCCCTTTTCGCCCGGAGGCGCCTCTCTCCAGGCCGGCGGAACTCCCCCCCGGCGGAGACTCTGAAAGGAGAACTGTGTGCGGGCAGGAGCCTGGCGGGTCTCTTTCGGGCGCTTGCTGGAATGGAGCGGATGATGCTGATCTCGGGCCTGCGGCTGCCTCACGGCAGTTCCGCCATCGCTCTGGCCGTCAGGAAGGAGCCGGATGAGCGCACGGCCTGACACCACTGTGATCCCGACCGCTCTCACGCCGGAAGGGCCCGCCGGTCCCCGCACGATCGGGATAGCCGGGGCCTCCTTCTCGGGAAACAAGGGATCCGCGGCGATGCTCGAAGCGCTGATCCGCTCCCTGGCCGGTGAGCTGGATCCGGCGAGCGTGTTCCGGGTGTTCAGCCTCTATCCCGGAAGGGATTCGAGAATCGCGGCGCCAGGCAGAACCGAAATCGTGAGCGCGCCCGTTCCCGTGACCATGGTTCTTCTCCCCCTGGCGGCGTCCGCGTGGAGGCTCTTGCGCTCCGCTCCCTTCGCGGCATTCGGGCCGGCCCGGTACGGCCCGTTGAAAGCCCTGCTCGACTGCGACATCCTGCTGGACCTTTCGGGTATCTCCTTCTCCGACGGCAGAGGGCTTCCCACCCTTGCCTACAATGTGCTTCTCGTCCTCCCAGCTCTTCTCTGCGGCATACCCGTGATCAAGATGTCTCAGGCAATCGGCCCGTTCCGGTCGCCTCTCAACCGGCTGGCCGCGAGGCTGGTTCTTCCCCGGATGCGGCGCATCTACTGCAGGGGGGACGAGAGCCTGGCGCACGCGTCCTCGCTGGGTCTGGCGAACTGCTCCGAGGCGGCCGACCTGGCCTTCCTGCTTCCCTCCGGGCGCGATGCCGGCACAGCAGCGCAGGTTCGCGGGCGTCCGCTCGTGGGCATTGCTCCCAGCGAGGTGCTGTCGAGGATCTGCGCGGCCGTCAGAGTGGACTATCCGGGAGCCATCGCCGCCCTCGTCGAAGAACTGGCGGAGAAGGGCTGTGACGTTCTCGTGATGGCGCACAGCAATCTGGGGCCGGGAAAGCGCTCCAGGAACAACGACTATCCCCTCTGCATGCGTCTGCAGGAGATCGTCGGCACCAAGGCCGGATTCATGCTGGAGGACCTTCCGCCTCTGGCTCTGAGGCGGGAGATATCGAAGTGCAGCGTATTCGTCGCATCGAGGTTCCACAGCATGATATCGGCCCTGTGCTCCGGAACTCCGGCGGTGGTGACATCCTGGGGACACAAGTACCTCGAGGTGATGAGACGCGTCGGGCTGGAAAGCTTCGTCCTCCCTCCAGGGGAGATCTCCGCGTCGAGGCTCGGCGGTCTGGTGACCCGGGCTCTGGAGACCGCGGGCGAGGTGCGCGAAGCGATGGAGAAGGGGATTCCCGGCATAGTTGCATCGGCACGGAGCCAGATAGAAGAAGTCAAGGCGGTGCTGGCCGCACAGCAGTTCAGGGCCGGGGCCGGCAGGCGGGCGGTCCGCAGGGCGCCCGCGGTTTTCGAGGGGTTGCGGGTGAACCTGCATGCCGGCTGTACCGGCGAGCCCCATGCGCACTGCGCGTCGGGCGGCCTGGTGTCGGCTCTGCTGGCCCGGCGCATTTCAACCGGAGCCTCCCGGGCGGCGGTGTGCGGGCGATGCCGGGTGGATGGCGGCCGCCTCGCTCTCGAAACGGTCGTATGCAGAACTCCGGCTGAGGTGTACGAATGCGCGGGCAGCATCTACAGCGACTTCGACCATCTGGGAGGGGCCGTCGATGTCCTGCGGTCAGGAACCGGGCCGTTCGATCTGGTGCTCCTTCCCTGCCAGGCACGGGCTCTGGCCTCGGCGGCGGCAGGGCATGGTGATCTGAGAGAGAAGATAGGGCTCGTTGCATGCCTCTGGTGCGGGCACGCCACAGGGAGAAGCCTTGTCGACGATCTCCTGCGCCTCTGGGGCGCGGGCCCCGACAGGCTTGCGGGATTCCGATACCGGGAGGGGCGCTGGAGGGGCTACTCCGCTATCCGGCTCGAGGACGGAACCGAAGTGCGCAAGGCCTTTTCGCGGGGATACGGACTCTTCCAGAACCTCTATGCGGACTGCGCCGCCAGGTGCCTTACCTGCACGGACCACTTCGGAATCAGTGCCGACGTGTCCTTCGGCGATGCATGGCTCGCGGAAGCACGGACGCGCTCGCGCAAGTACTCTCTTGCCCTCTCGATGACCGAACGGGGAAGAGCCGCGATGGAGGACCTCGGGCGCACCGGCAGTGTGATCCTCTATCCCGCTGATCCCGCGCTGGCCGTTCAGGCGCAGATGAGGGCGCTGAGGTGGCATCGCGAGGGCAGTACCGCCCGTTCGAAGCTGGCACCTCTTTTCGGCCTGAGACTTCCCCGGATCGAGGGCGGATGGAAGGCCGGCATCTCGGACTACCTTGCCGCGGTCATGGTGCTCGCCTCGGTCAGGGCATTCCGGTCTCCGCTCAGGGGATTCCTGCTGCGCATGCCCTGGTGGGCCCACTACCCGTATCTCCTGGCCCAGAAGGGACTGTTGAGCCTGTGAAGAGGGGGTTGTCGAGGGCCATAGACGCGGCTCTCTTCGCCGGGGTTGCCTTCGGGCTGGCACTCTACGGAAGAAGGTACATCCCGGGAGCGCTGGATTCTCTCTCCAGGCTTTCCGCATGGAGAATGGCCGTCTGCTGTCTCCTCGCCCTCTCCGGCTACATCCTGCGCTTCTCGATGTGGCAATCGATGGCCGGGAGCTTCGGCCTACGCGCATCGCCGACCTCCGGAGCCCGGGCCTTCTTCGTGTCCTTTCTCGGCCGCTACGTGCCCGGCAACGTCGGTCTCATGCTCGCGAGGATGAGGGCGTACGGAAGTCATCCTTCAGGCGTGGTTGCACTGGCTACTGCGGCGGAGTATGCCGCGCTCGCAGCCTCTGCCCTCTTCCTGGTCAGCTTCGAAGCCGGAGTGTGGGCGTCCGCGGGCATACAGCCGGCCGTCTGGCCGCTCGGTGCGACGGCTCTCATCCTGGCTCTGCTCCATCCATTCGTTCTGAGGCGCGCTTCGGGTTTCGCATGGAGGATGTTCCGCAGGAGCCCCCCATCGGATTTCCCGTCCTGGGGGCGCATGGCATCATGCACGGCGGGCTATGCGCTAAACGGCGTCCTCAACGGAACCGCGCTCTTCATGGTCCTCCGGGGGATGATCGACCTCCCCTGCTCGCTATTGCCCCTGGTGATCTCCCGCTATTACATCGCCGGTCTCGCAGGTGGTGTTGCGGCCTTCGCTCCGGCGGGTCTCGGAATCAGGGAAGGCGTTCTTGTCGCCTCGCTGGCCGGCATTTCCGGAGCGGAACCGGCTCTGGCCGCCGCACTCGTGATGAGGCTGGTCACCGTTTCGCTCGAACTCCTGCTGGCCGGTGCGAGCGTGCTGGCCGCAGGTGGCGCGAGGCGCGATCAGGGAAGACGGGCTGCGTGATCCGGCCCTGCGCCGCATGGTCGCCGCCGGATCCGCCCGGGCGGCGACAGCCTGATGCGCGGACATGAAGCCGGTTCGGGGAGTCGCTATTCCCGGGCACTGCCTTGGCTTCCCGGAAGGGAGGAGCCGGGGCATCGGTTCGTAACCGCTTCGTGGGACTCCGTCCGCCTGGCTTGACGCCCATTCCGAAGGGGTTTCTATCTGCTGATGAGACGGGGGGCGTCGGAGTATCCTGTCCGTCATGAATGACGGAATCACTTCGGCGCCATGAAGAGGATGCTCCGCCTCGACGGCCGGGGGTCGGGCATGAAACCGGAGCAAATGCGATGCGCGACTCATGAGCGAGTCACCGAACACCACCGGTAGCAGAAGAGTGAAGGGCCTCCTGAGTGCATCGTTCACCTTCCTGTCTCTCCTCACCGCATTCTCATGCTTTCGGGCTTCCGGCCGGCCCAGCATCCTGCTGATCATCATAGACACGTTGAGAGCGGACGCCCTGGGGTGCTACGGCAGCCCTGTTCGAGGGGTATCACCCTGCATGGACAGCCTTGCGGCATCGGGAACCCTCTGGGAGCAATGCCAGGCGCAGTCTCCCTGGACGAGGCCATCCGTCGCCTCGATTCTGACCGGCCTGACCGAGAGAGAACACCGCGCGGGGATCACGGAATATGGAATCCACACCGGGCTGGCACCCGAGGTGGTGTGCATCCAGGAACTGCTTGCCGCTGAGGGCTACGGAACCTTCGCGGTGATGAACAACATTCACATCACTTCGGAATTCGGCTTCGCCAGGGGTTTCGACCGCTTCGTCTATATCACGGCCCGCGATTCGGGGAATGCTGCGGAGTGCGTAGACAGCCTGATGTGCTGGCTTGCTTCCAACGGATCACACAGGTTCTTCGCCGTATTGCACATCATGGATCCCCATGCGCCCTACATGCCGCCCGAACCGTACTGCACCTTCTACCTCCCTCCGGGCGACACCGTTACAGCCGTTTCCTGGGAGTCAGCGGGAAACACGACCACCCGCCCCGATCAGCTCGAGCACTACAGGGCGCTCTACAACGGAGAGATCACCTGGGTGGACTCCCAGCTCTTCAGGCTCTTCTCGGAGATGAGAGCCCGCGGCATCGCCGACAGCACCGTCATAATCCTCACCTCGGACCACGGCGAGGAGTTCCTCGAGCACGGATACGTGGGGCACGGCCACAGTCTTCACGATCAGCTTCTGCACGTGCCGCTCATCATCTCGGGGCCGGGATTCCGCGGAGGGGGAAGAGAGCGTTTCCGGGCGGCGCACATCGACCTCTTTCCTACCATCGCCGCCGTTGCGGGGGTGAAAGCTCCTGAGGGGCTCATCGGTGTGGACCTGGGAGGCGGCTCGAACCTCGACCGCTACGTCGCTTCCAGCGGTGTGATCTTTCCGGGTCTCATGAACGGGCTCGAGCCTCTCGCCTGCGTCTGCAGGAACGGCG
>JAAYTY010000033.1 GCA_012523605.1 Candidatus Fermentibacterota bacterium | reverse complement strand
AGTCCGCACATCTGGGCGGACTTCTCGGATGCGGACACCTCCCGGTGGGTGCCGGTGGCAACGAGTATCCGGCATCGTCCTTCCAGAAGGTGCGCAACCGGGGCGAGCATCCTTCCGGCCACGGTGGGCCTTGTAGAGTCGTTCACTACAACGGTGATCATGCGGCGGCGGGCCAGCCAGTCGAAGTTAGCCGGGTCCGCTGACCATCCCGCCTTGATCCCGCGGGACCCAACGGACGGCAGCCGCGGGGGCGCGGCGGTACTGATCCCGGAGCATTCGCTGCATGGCGGTCGCATCGTCATGGGAAGATATATACGCATTATCGCCGTCCGGTTCGATCCCGGCATGGACGGAGCTTCACCCGCGGGATAGCTTTCTGCGGCAACCCCGGGAGGCGTCGGTGAAAAGGCTCTGCTTCAGGCTCCTGCTCGTCGCTTTGATACTGCTGGTTCTGCCGTCGGTTTCCTCGGCCAGGGCCGGGGGCGGTCACGACTACGGCGGAGGCGGAGGCGACGGAGGAGGCGGAGGAGGAGAGGGCTTCGGCATCCTCCTCTATTACCTCATACAGCTCGTTATATACAGGCCGGCCATTGGAATCCCTCTGCTCATAGTGGTCATCTTCATTTCCATCAAGGTCAGGAAGTCGGCGAGAACAGGAATCCAGACCGCGACGATATCGAGGGCCGGCAGGGTGGCGCGCGAGCGCGAACAGGCCGATCTGGAGTCCCGCCTGACCGCCCTGGAGTCGGGCGACCCGGGGTTTTCGCGGGAGGCCTTCCTGACGAGGGCTTCGTCTGCGTTCGTCGAGATACAGAAGGCCTGGTCCGCCCAGGACATGTCGAAGGCGCGCCGCTTCGTCTCCGACGGCATCAGGGAGCGATTCGAGCTCCAGATCGGGATGCAGAAGGCCGAAAACTTCAGGAACGACATGTCCGACGTGAAGGTCGTCTCCCGGCGGATCGTGGCCATGCAGTCCGACAGGGCCTTCGACACTCTTCACGTCGAGATCGTCGCGACGGCCTCCGACAGGGATGTCGAGCTGTCGAGCGGGAGGGTGCTGAGATCGCGTCCCGGCGAACCTTTCACCGAGTACTGGAGCTTCCTCAGGAAGCCCGGCGCACGCACGGCCGCCTCCGGAGGGCTTGTGGAGGGGCTCTGTCCCAACTGCGGCGCGGGCCTGGAGCTCTCCGACCAGGGCAGGTGCGCCCACTGCGACTCCATCGTCTCCAGCGGCGAGTACGACTGGATACTGGCCGAGATCACCCAGGCCATGGAGTGGGGGACGACAGGCAACCCCTCCCTGGTGCCGGGCTGGGACGACATGCTGGGGAAGGATCCGGCGTTCAACCTCCAGCACGTGGAGGACCGGACGTCTGTGATCTTCTGGCGCTACATCAGAGCTCACTTCGACAGCACTGTCGAAGCCCTGCGCAAGGTAGCCTCGCCGGAGTGGCTGGATGAGTTCGCGAAGAGGCAGATCCTGTCGCGCCAGGGAGACAGGTGGCTTCACTTCCGCGAGGCGGCTGTAGGAGCTGTCGAGGTGCAGAGGCTGGTCCCCGGTCCGCCCGGCGGAAGGGACAGAGCCGAGGTGCTCGTCAGGTGGTCGGCCAGGAACTCGATGAGGACAGCCGGCGGCAAAGTCGAGAATGCGGGCGACAGGATGATCCGGCCTGTTGTTTTCCTGCTGGAAAGGGATTCGGAGGTCGCCACGCGCGCGGACATGACCTTCATGTCGGCGCACTGCCAGGGTTGCGGCGCGCCGTTCGAGGGTGGCGACTCGGGGAACTGCAGCTACTGCGGCAGGGTGCTCAACGACGGCAGTCAGGACTGGGTGCTGACCGGCATGGAGGCCTTCGACCCATCGAGGTTCGTTCCCGCGTCGGTCGATGCCATCGGAAGAGCCTCGCTCGTTCCGCCCGATCTCGTGCTCGCGGCCATGGCATCCACCATGCATTCCGATGGCGAGATCGATCCCTCGGAGGAGGCGGAGCTCAGGCGCTTCGCCGCGGCGAACGGCGTACGGCCTCCCGACTTCGACGAGATACTCTCCTCGGTCAGGGCCGGGGCGGAGCTTCCCCGCCCGGGCACGCCGAAGGAGGCGCGGGAGATTCTGGCCTCCATGGTGAGGATGGCGCTTGCCGACGGGAAAGTTCAGCAGTCCGAGCTGGCTCTGCTCACTAAGTTCGCGGAGGCGTCGGGCCTGGCCAGGGCCGACGTGACGATGGTGCTGGCCCGCGAGAGGGCCGACCTCTTCAGGGAGGCGAAGGAACTCCTTAAGAACCGCGGCCGGAGCTAGCCGCCTTCCCGGACGGGTTCCCCGCCCCCATCCGTGTAGAAGGCCTCCGTATCGGCCCTGAACGCCTTCAGGGACGCGGTGTCCAGGTAGAACATGTGCCCCGCCTCGTAGGTGCGCATACGGATGTTGGCCTTCAGCGAGGGATCGACGTTCATGTGGGTGATCATGTATTCGGTGGCGTAGTATGGTGTTGCCAGATCGTAGTAGCCCTGCGCCACGAGGACCTTCATGAAAGGATTCTTCGCCATGGCCCCGCGCAGAGTCTCGCCGGTGGTCGGCAGCTTGCCCTTCTCCCACTCCCACTTCTCGCCGATCTTCTCGCTGATCGGCTCGTATGGGATGTCCGTTTGGATGCCTAGCCTGTTCCGCAGATAGGCGTTGAACACGGATACGTAAGGCGGCAGGATGGCGTTCATTGCGGGGTCGAACTCCGGATACTCCGTCACCGCCAGGGCCTCTATCCCCCTGAACCTCGAATCCAGCCTTCCCACGCTGCGTCTCTCTTCGCGCAACAGCTCCTTGCAGAATCGGTCGATCCGGATGCGGAGGTCGGTTCCCAGAACGTACCCGGAATCGAGCCCTGTGAACCTCGCGAGCTGTTCAGCGAGTTCGCGCTTCCTCTCCGCAGGCAGCCTGTCGCCCTGCGCCAGCGCCACGCCGAACTCCTGCTCCGACCACTCCATGACCCTTGCGTTCAGCTCGGGCAGTGAGAGCGCCTGGAGGGCCGGCTCCAGTCTCTTGTGGTACCAGGCCGTGGCCGCGTAGGTGGGCACGAAGAGCTGGAACGGCAGGTCGTCGCCCGTAACGAAGTCGATGGGCCGGATGTCGAGCGCTGTCGAGATCAGAACGAGTCCGTTGAAGGCTATCCCCCTGTCCACGAGGTGCCCGGCCAGACCGGCGGCCCGCGTGGTGCCGTAGCTCTCGCCCGCGAGGTAGAGCGGCGATTCCCAGCGGCCGCAGCGGCCCAGATAGAGCCTGATGAACTCCCCTACCGACTCGATGTCCCCCTTGAAGCTCCAGTACTTCTTGTCCAGGTCCTCCTTCACGGCCCGGCTGTAGCCGGTGCCCACGGGATCCACGAACACCATGTCCGTGAACTCGAGCCAGGTCTGCTCGTTGGGCTCGAGCGCGAAGGGCGGCTGAGTCATCCATCCCCTGTCGTGCATCCTCACACGGTATGGCCCGGCCGCACCCATGTGCAGCCAGATGGACGACGAGCCCGGCCCTCCGTTGAAGAGGAAGGTCAGCGGCCGCAAGCTTTTGTCCATCACTCCGTCGAGCTCGTAGGAGGTGAAGAACACCTCGGCCTCCAGCTCGTCGAATTCGTCCCGCAGGGGCAGCACGCCGGTCCTGGCGGTGTATGCCAGACGCCTGCCCGGCAGATCCAGCTCGTGACGTGTCTCCACCGGCTCCAGCCCCAGGAGCCTGCGCTTCTTCGGCCTTGTCTCGACGGTCTTCTCTTCCTGCTTCTCTTCGCTCACGGTCGCCTCCCGTCTCTCCATGCCCGGATTGCCGCATCAGTGGTGGAGCAGCCTGTGTTCGAGTCTAATGCTTCGATCTGCGGCGGTCTATTGGCCGTTCCCTGCCGCCTCCGTCTGATCGAGAGAGAAGGCGAAGCCGACCACCGTGCACCTCGGCCGCCGGAGCTTCCGCCCGGATGTCGCCGCCACGGAAATGAAGCCCGAATCGGCAAATGCTCGAAGTGAAGCCGGTGGTCAGTCTGGATGCAGAACTGTTGTTCTTCGACCGGATGTTTCGGATGTAGTCCTGTGTAAAAGCCAGAAAATATCAGTAAAATATAGGAGTCTGTCCCCTACTATATCCTGCGGCTGTCGTAAGCCCAGTGGAGGAGGGCCTGTCTCTGCTTCCGGCGGCACGACCAGTCGCCTGGCGCGCAGTGCTTCCTTATCTGGGCGATGTGGCGCGACATCGCCTTCCATCGCCTGATCTGCCGCTCGTCGTCGGGGCACCGCCTTCCCATGTAGTACCTGCAGTACCACTGGAACCAGCCCCGGGGATCCTCCGGGTATATCCAGCCCTTCTGCCTCCAGTACCACAGCGGCCGCGATGCGTTCACCCCGAAGAAGTTCAGCGCCGGATCGTGCCTCTCGCGGCACAGCTTCGCATGCACGAACCACGACTTCGGAAACTCGTTCCTGCAGTCCGTCATGTACCTGCCGCCGAACACGCCCAGCTCGAGCATTTCCCTGGGCGTCAGCTCGGGCTTGAAATCCGGGTGGAAGTTGCGGCCAGGGGGCTCGGTGAGGAGATATCTGTAGCCCTTCTGCATCAGATCGTTGACGATCACCAGCCTGGTCATGTCAGGTCGCCCCCGCCGAACTTTCTCTCCAGCATCGTTTCCTCATGCCTTTTGAACAGCCTGTCCAGAAGGAAGGGCGGCGCGATGACGGCCTCTTCCCTCCGCCCCTGTCATTTTTCGTGCGAGTGATGCGCTTCGTGACTGCAGTCCGCACAGCAGGCCGATACAGAGTCCGTCCGGTTTTCCTTCCTGACGGAGAGCCTGCTCTTGAGAAACACGATCGCTCTCCTCCAGTCCTGCATGCAGAGCGCGAAGAACGCGCCCACGCTGCCGACGGAGGCCATGCCTACAGGGCATCCCTGCCGCCCGCAGAAGGGGCACACGGCGAAAGCGGAGTAGAGGCCGGCGAAGCCCAGCCACCATCCGAGGAATCTGAAGAGGCCCCGCAGCCCCCGGCGGCCGTGCGGCGTTTCAGCCGTCTGTGACTGTGGTGTCATCCCGTGTTCCATGCGCTGAACTCGAGGATTTCTGATGTTCCGGTCCTTCCTCTGACCTCGTCTGATATACCTTCAATTCCCGCGAGCAAGGAGTTTCGATCACCGGGGCGATTAGTGCCTAAGACTCTGTCTCGGCTTCCTCGATCAGTTCCTTCCTCAGTTCCCGCCACAGCATCATGGCGCGGCAACCCGCGAATCCAACGGCGATGGCGGCGGCCTCATCGAGTTCCGCGGCGCTGATGCCCATGGACATCGCCTTCCTGATATGGATGCGCGCGCACGGAACGCAGTGGACGGCCAGCGAGAGAGCAACGGCGATGAACTCCTTGGTGGTCACGTCCAGCGCACCGGGTGCGAGAGCCGCGCCGAAGAAGTCCTCGAACATGCCCAGCGCGATGTCCGGTGCAGCCGAAGCGTGTGCGCAACACGCCTCGTCCGGTACGCTCATGTCCGCCTTCATGGGATCCTCTCCAATCTCCTTTTCCAAAGCGGATGATGCCCCGTGGTCAAGGTCCACTCGGACGGCTCTGTATGAAGCTCGAGCATGCCAGCCCGACCCGGGCTCCGGTGGCCGGTTGAGAACATGAATACGCCCTTCCGACTTTTCCGTGATCCGCCCGATGAACGCGGCGGTTTCGACGCCGGCCGCGCGCAGGTCGGAAAGCGTGGCTTCGCCCTGCGGCTCCGGAACGCAGAAGAGCAGGCCGCCGGACGTCTGGGCATCGAAGAGAACGGCTTGCATGTCTTCGCCGATCCCGGCGTCGAAATCGGTGCGCGCCGCGCTGAATTCCGCGTTCCGCTCGTTGGCGCCCGAGAACATGCCTGCGCGGGCATAAGCGGCAGCTTCCGGCAGCAGAGGCAGTGCGCTGCACCAGAGTTCAGCGGTGACACCGCTCTCCATGACCATCCGGCACAGGTGGCCGAGCAGTCCGAACCCGGTCACGTCAGTTCCCGCCGACGCGCGATGCCGTACCATGACCTCGGCCGCAGATCTGTTCAGAGTAGCCATCGAGCGGCAGGCGGCCTCGACGGCCAGGGTGAAGCACTGCCGAGCTGGTTGGCCAGCGACACGATCCCGGTGCCCAGCGGCTTTGTGAGGATCAGCAGGTCGCCCGGCTGTGCGCCGGAGTTGGTGACCACGCGCGCGGGGTCGATCAGGCCCGTGACGGCGAAGCCGAACTTGATCTCCTCGTCGTTGATGCTGTGGCCGCCGAGCAGGACCACGCCGGCTTCCCTGAGCGTGTCCATGCCGCCGCGCAGGATGTCGGCCATTACGGATTCGGGCAGGGAATAGACCGGGAACCCGATGATGGAGAGGGCGGTCACCGGGGTTCCGCCCATCGCGTAAACGTCGCTGAGCGAGTTGCAGGCAGCGATTCGGCCGAACAGGAGCGGATCGTCCACGCCGGGCGTGAAAACATCGACGGTCTGCACCACCGTCACTTCCGGAGTCAACCGGAAGATCCCGGCGTCGTCGCCGGTTGACAGCCCGACAAGCAGACGCGGATCGCTCACTGCCGGCAGCATGCCCAGAACCCTGTCCAGGTCGGCCTGGCTGATCTTGCTGGCGCACCCGGCACTGCGCACGTGGTCGGTCAGGCGGACAGCCTGGCCGGCAGTCGGGGCGGGTTCGCGTTCGCCGGCGCATGTGCAGATGTTCTTCTCCTTGAATAGCGGGCATGGGCAGTGCTTCCGCGGATCGCAGACGCAGTGACCCAGCTTGATCGAGCGATCCATGACCCGTTTGCGCTTCTCGGTTGGTGTCATGCCATGCCTCCAGTAGAGTCATCTTGAGTGGTGTCTGAAGTGGTTGATGGAGGGAGAGGGCCAACGCATCTTAGGCAAGTTCATCACAACTGTCTAAGCCTCAAGGAGGTAATGCGTTGGCCCAGGAGAACATTACACATTTGGAGTGGCTTCGCAAGAAGCTCGAGGAGAGCGGAGACGACCTTTT
>JAAYTY010000032.1 GCA_012523605.1 Candidatus Fermentibacterota bacterium | reverse complement strand
GGGACGCAGGGCGGCGGCCATGGTTTCCACGCGTTTCCCCACGCAGTCCGGTGCGAGTAGCACCGGGGATCCCAGCAGCTCCTGCAGCCTCCTTGCCACGGGGGCGAGGCTGTACTCCGGCATTGGCTTGCCGTCGGGCCGGCCGAGGTGGCTCGCGATGACCACCGATGCGCCCCGGGGCAGGATGTCCCTGAGCGTGGGGAGCACCGCGGTTATCCTCGTGTCGTCGGCCACCTCGCCGTTCGCCAGGGGAACGTTGAGGTCGGCTCGAAGGAAGACCCGCCTGCCTTCGAGGCGCGCGTCTCGCAGGGAGGGGTACTTCACAGCCCCACCTCGCCCATGTGCCGTATCATGTCCACCATCCTGCAGCTGTAGCCCCACTCGTTGTCGTACCAGGACACGACCTTCACCGTCCGCGAGCCGACGACCCTGGTGAACTCCGAATCGAAGATGGAGCTTGCGGGATTGCCGACTATGTCGCTGGAGACAAGAGGCTCCGTGCTGTAAACGAGTATGCCGGCCAGGGGGCCTTCGGCGGCGGCCTTCATCGCAGCGTTCACTGACTCGACCGTGGCGTCAGCGGACAGGAGGCACGTCAGGTCAACGAGGGAGCCGTCGGCGACCGGCACCCTCACAGCGAAGCCGTCGAGCCTGCCCTTGAGTTCGGGTATCACCTCGCCGATCGCGCTGGCGGCGCCGGTGGTCGTGGGAATGATGTTGAGGGCCGCAGTGCGCGCCCTTCTCTTGTCCTTGTGCGGCAGGTCGAGCACGCGCTGGTCGTTGGTATAGGCGTGGATCGTAGTCATTATGCCGATTTCGATGCCGAATGCATCGTTCAGCACCTTGGCCACGGGTGCGAGGCAGTTCGTGGTGCAGCTCGCGGTGGAGAGCACAGTGTGGATCTTCGGGTCGTACCTGGAGTCGTTGACGCCCATCACTATGGTGAGATCGGCCCCCTTGCATGGTGCGCTCACGAGGACCTTGCGCGCTCCCGCCTGCAGATGCGCCGATGCCTTGTCCTTCGACGTGAACAGCCCGGTGGATTCGATCACCACATCCACGCCCAGGTCCTTCCACGGAAGGGCCGCGGGGTCCTTGACCGCGAGAACCCTGAAGCTGTCAGACCCGGCTCTGATGGTATCGCCCTCGACGGAAACCTCGCCTGGGAACCTGCGGTGCATCGTGTCGTACTTGAGAAGGTGCGCCAGGGTGGCGGCGTCGGTGATGTCGTTCACCGCCACCACATCCATTCCCCTGGTCTCGACCGCGCGCCTGTAGACGAGCCTGCCGATTCTGCCGAACCCGTTGATACCTACTCTCATCCTTCCACCCCCCGCTATCCGAAGAAGAGTCTTGCCACATCGTAGCGCTCGACGGGCACGGTCTTGAGCCTGCCGACCGCCCTGGCGAGGTCCACCGGGACCACTTCGCCGCCCTGAAGGGACACCATCATCCCCGAGAGGCCCTGCTCGGCCATCTCGACCGCCTTCACGCCCAGCCTTGTGCCGAGCACCCTGTCGAAGGCGCTGGGAGGGCCGCCCCTCTGGAGGTGGCCGAGGACCACGTGGCGGGTCTCCAGACCGGTGCGGTCCTCGATCTCCCTGGCCAGCACCTCGCCGACCCCTATTCCGGTCCCGAGCTGGACATGTCCGAAGGCGTCGGTGTGTTCGGCGTGCATCACATGTTTCTGGAGTTCCTCGTCCTGCGCGCCCTCGGCGACGGCCACGATCGCCCAGTGCCTGCCCTCGTCCCACCGCTTCCTGAGGATCGCGCACACCGAATCGGTGTCGAAGGGCACCTCGGGGATGAGGATGACGTGCGCCCCTCCCGCGATGCCTCCGTGCAGAGTCATCCAGCCGGCATGACGACCCATGATCTCGACGACCATGACTCTCTCGTGGCTCCTTGCCGTGGTGGCGAGGTCGTCGAGCGCCTGTGTCACGATGTTGATGGCCGTGTCGAATCCGAACGTGTAGTCCGTGGCGTCGAGGTCGTTGTCAATGGTCTTGGGCACCCCGAGCACCCTGTGCCCTGCCTGTGAGAGCCGGCTCGCGACTCCGAGCGTGTCCTCTCCGCCCACGGCGATGAGGCAGTCTATCGATTCGGTTATCAGGGTCTCCGCTATCCTCTCGAAACCCCTTTCGACCTTCGCCGGATTCGTCCGCGAGGAGAGGAGGATCGTGCCGCCCTCCTTCTGTATGTCCCTGACGTCTTCGATCGCCAGGGGTCTTGCGGTGTTCTCGATCGCGCCCTTCCAGCCCCTGAAGAAGCCGATGACCTCGTGACCTCCGGCCGAAGCCCTGTAGACCACGGCGCGGATCACTGCGTTGAGCCCCGGGGCGTCGCCCCCTCCTGTCAGGATACCGAGACGCACTTCACTGCCCTCCAGTTCACGCCCTTGCCGAGGCGGCAGCCTTCAGCCTGCGGGCCAGTTCCGCGAACTCCTCGAATCCCAGCGACTGATCCCCGTCCGAGCGCGCTCTAAGGGGATCGGGATGTATCTCCAGCATCACTCCGTCGGCCCCGGCCGCGATCGCCGCCAGAGCGAGCGGGGCGACCAGGTCTCGCCTGCCGGCCGCATGACAGGGATCCCCTATCACGGGATGCCCCGTCTTCATCCTTGCGAGCGGGATGGCCGAAACGTCGAAGGTGTTTCTCGTCCAGTGCTCGAAGGTCCTTATTCCGCGCTCGCATAGAACGACATCCTCGTTGCACTCGTGCGTGATGTATTCCGCGGCCAGGATCCATTCCTCCACGGTGGCCATGAACCCCCTCTTGAGGAGCACCGGAACACCGGCGCGTCCGAGCTCCGTGAGAAGAGGAAAGTTGTGCATGTTCCTCGCCCCGACCTGCACCATGTCCACGTGGCGCAGCACCGTCTCGATCTGGTCGACGGCCAGCACCTCCGAGACGACCGGCAAACCCGTCTCGGCCCTGACCTCTGACAGGATCCTCAGCCCTTCGACGCCCAGGCCCTGGAAGGAATGGGGGGAGGTGCGGGGCTTGAACGCTCCTCCGCGGAGCATCGCGGCGCCTGCCTCACGAGCCGCCCTGGCGCAGGCCAGCATCATGTCGAGGCCTTCCACCGAACACGGCCCTGCGATCAGGAGGGGGGGTCCCGACCCGAACACGGTGCTGCCGACGGTCACTGTTCGTGCCAGATGCTACCTCCTGGTCATCATGTCTATGATGAAGGCGAGGATCTCTCTCACCGTGTCGTCCGAGAGCGGGCCCGGATTGTGCCCGGCCGCGCTCGAAAGCTGCTCCTCCAGCCAGTTGCCGTCATAGGACTGCTCCATGCGCGACATCGTCTGGCGGCGGTGGTTCAGAAGACGGACCAGCTCGATGTCCGTCCTGAGGATGTCCGCCCTCGGATCCGCACCGGCCGGCGCCCTGCCGAGCGCCGTCCTGTCGATCTTCCCCGCGGGTGTCTTCGGCAGATCGTCCACGAAGTGGAAGGTTCTGGGGATCTTGTAGTCCTCCAGACGGCCGCGCAGGAACCGCCTCAGCTCCTGAGGCGAAACGACGGCTCCAGGGCGTGTCGTCACCCAGGCCGACACCGTCTCGCCTCGGGACGGGTGGTCCTCCCCCGCCACGGCTGCGTCGGCGATTCCGGGATGCCTCAGAAGCGCGAGCTCGACCTCGAGCGGATGGACTTTGAGCCCTGCCGACTTGATCAGACCGCCGACCCTTCCGACGAAATGCAGACAGCCGTCCTCGCGCCGGAAAACATCCCCGGTCCTGAACCAGCCGTTCACGAAGCCGGCTTCGGTGGAAGCCCTGTCGCCCGCGTATCTCGAGACAACAGCCTCCCCCGACACCCACATCTCCCCCTCGCCCTCCTCGACGACGGCCCCGTCGGCATCTCTCAGCTCCACGCGGTATCCCTCGACCACCCGGGTGAACCCCTCCCTGCCCGGGTCGCCCGCCAGGACCACGCCCGTGGTCTCGGTGCTCCCCCATACCGCGGTCGCGTCGATTCCCGCGAGCGATCCGAAGAGCTCCGCGAACTCGTTCGAGAAGTGCATTCCGCCAGCTTCGACGAGCTTCAGCGAGGAGATGTCAGCATCTTCGCGGCTGCAGATCCTCGCGAGGCCCTCCAGTTGGGGCGGAAGGCCCATCAGCGCAGTCACGCCGTGCCTTCCTATGAGCTGGAGGGCCTCGCGCGGGTAGCGGCACTCGGTGAGAACCGATGCTCCGCCGAGGAGGATCCCCCTCGCGAATATCTCGTGAGGATGGCTGGTGGAGGAGAACAGGGACATGTGGACGTCGGAGCTGTCGAGACCGAGGGTCCTGCAAACGCCCCTCGTGTTCGCAATGAGGTTCCCGTGGGTCGCGCATGCGATCATCGGCATGCCCGTGGATGCCGAGGTGACGTTCAGATAGACATCTGCGTCGGGATCGGCGGCGGGCGCCGAGGCCGGCTCTCTCGCGTCACCCTCGAACACCGCGCCGGGATCCAGCCGGATGACCGGATGGACAGTCCAGAAGGAGGGCGCTTCGGGCAGCGCCAGCACGAAGCATCTGCCGACGATGCCCGAGATCCTCTCCGAGGCGGCATCGGGCCAGACGGCGCTGCCTGCGAGGAAGCGTGCGCCCAGCATGGAAACGGCGGTCATCGAAACAGGGAGTTCGGCCGCCTTGGCGCAGAAGACCGCGACCGAGTCACCGGGCCTGACTCCGGAGTCGTGAAGGCAGGCCGCCAGCCTCAGCGCCGAAGCCTGCCATGCTCCCCAGGTGAGATCCCTCCTGTCGTCGTGGAGGGCCGCCGAATCGGGGCGCTCCGCGGCGTGCGAGGCGACCAGGCCGTGCAGCGTCAGGGGCACCGCCCGCCTACTCTATCTTGCTGCCGCATTCCGGGCAGAACTTGCTGCCCTGCGGGATCTCGGCATTGCACTTGGGGCAGACCGCCGAGATCTTGAAACCGCACTCGGGACAGAACTTCGCCCCGTTCGCAAGCGCGGCGCCGCACTTGGGGCACACCCTGCCCATGGGCTTGCCGCACTCGGGGCAGAACTTCGCGGGCGGCACCTGCCTGGAGCAGTTCGGGCACACCACCAGGGCGGCGCCCGCGGCGGCCTGTCCGGCGCCTCCCTGCGGCTGGAACATGCTGCCGGCCATCATCTGGGCCATGGCAGCCCCCATGCCCACACCGGCGCCCAGACCGACGCCGGTCGCGGCGCCTCCGCCGCCTGCCGTGTTCTGAGCGGCGTCGCTCACGGCCGTGGCGGTCTTGTAGCGCATGTAGTCGTTGACGCCGAGCGCGGCCATGGAGGTTCTCTCGTCGATTCGCTTCTGAACCTCGTCGGGAGGCGTTATGGCGTTGATGTAGAAGTCCACGAGCTGGAGGCCGTACTTCTCGAAGTCGTCGGCCAGACGGGCCTTCCCAAGCGTAGCTATCTCGTCGTACTTGGCGGCGAGGTCGAAGATGCTCTGGAGCGACTCGCCGAGAAGGTCGGCCAGCCGTGAAATGATGATGCCCTTGAGGAAGCCTTCTACGGCCTCGGCGGTGTAGCGGCCTTCCGTCCCCACCATCTTGTTGACGAAGAGCTGGCTCTGGGAGACCCTGATCGAGAACTGGCCGAACGCCCTGAGCCTCACCATCGCGAGTTCCTTGTCGCGGAAGATGATCGGCTCCTTGGTCCCCCACTTCATGTCGGTGAACGTCTTCTTGTTGACGTAATAGACCTCGGCGCGGAACGGGGAACCGTCGCCGGCGAAGGCCATGCCGGCGAGCTCCGCGAGGAACGGGATGTTCTGGGTGGTGAGCGTGTGCCTTCCGGGGCCGAGGGCGTCCATGGCCTTGCCGTCGCGGAAGAAGACAGCCTCCTGGCTCTCACGCACCACGAGCTGGCTGCCGATGCGGAACTCGCCGGACCCGCTCTCCGGCACGCGGTGGACGATCTCCCTGCCGGTATCGTCCAGCCATTCGATTATGTCGGGCCGCTTTACCATGTTTCCTTACCTTCCCCGGCTAGTCCATCGGTTTGTTGTGCTCGAGGTC
>JAAYTY010000031.1 GCA_012523605.1 Candidatus Fermentibacterota bacterium | reverse complement strand
GTGATCCCGAGCTTCCGAACCACCTCGGCGACGGTCATGCCCCGAGCCGTCTCCACCTCGGCCTCACGAAGCTTCGTGATGATCTGCTCCGCCGTGTATTGCTTCCGAGCCATCTTCCACCCCCGTCTGGTCTTCACTAACTTTGCGCCTGGACCTGTTTTCGGGGGGCAGGTCAACGTGTGCGTGAATTGCTGGACAATATGGAGAAGGTGTTCAGCAAGGGGACGAATCAGGAGAAGAAGGAGCTGCTCCGTAACCTGGTGGATACAATGACAATGGCTCCGGAGTCTTTGGAGATCGAAATCGTCCTAAAGGCACCGGAGCCATTGGTGCATCGCGTGGTAGCGGGGGCAGGATTCGAACCTGCGACCTTTGGGTTATGAGCCCAACGAGCTACCGGACTGCTCCACCCCGCGATCGTAATCTCAATGATAGGGCAATCGCCTCCACAGGTCAACGGCATTCATCTTCATTGAAGGAGCACTTTGGACATTACTACTCACCTAGCGGGCAGTCTTTCGGCCTGTCAATGTTTATGTTATCGCTCATCCCTGGAAGGTGAGATGTTGTTCTCTGCTCTGGCGGTTCTCATGTATTCGATCGGTGTGGAGCCCGGCTCTGCGATCGATACCCCTTCATGCTCCACGCTCTTGATAATCGCAATGTCCCCGATAGACGTTTACGAACGGCCGGACAGCACGTGCGCCCCCTGGTCGATTCTCCTGCCAGGGCAGATCCTGGAAATCCTCGTGACCACGGCCGACGGCTGGCTGGGCTTCGATCCCGGAGTGGCGCAGGCCGGCAATTCCGGAAGCTTCAGATATCGATGGATCAAGCGCGATGCGTCATTCACGATCGCTTCAGGAGACCCTGATATGCTGGAGGTTGTCTGGGGGCCTTCGGCTGGATTCACCTATGTGATGACCTTCGAGCCGGTGCCGGTTTTCTTGGAACCGGACTCGCTATCGGAAATCGTCGACAGTTTACCCTGCTGTTCGGCTGCCGCCATCACATGCCGCATTCCGGGCTGGTACGGGATAGACCCGGTGAAAGGCCCACACCCCGGCACGATACCCGGATGGGTCAGCGAAACCGCAGTCTCCATCAACGGCGTGATCGAGGATGTGCCGCTCCGCTCCCAGTTACTTTACTTTTCGGGGCCTGGGCAAAGTATGTAAAGTTGATTGCTGTAAGATCAAGCATGGATTCAGATTAGAATACCTTTACGATGCCATGACGTTTTGCAGCCCGACGTTCCTGTGCAGGTTTGAATAACCATGGCAAATAGCTACGCTACTTGTAATTAGCGAGATCTACTTTACATACTTTCCCCTGGCCCCAAGCTCAACAAGTCGGATCCAACCAGAGGATCGAATTCTTCCGGCGAATACAGGGGAAGGCCCAGCATCGAAGCTCTCGCGTTATAGGCATCGATATCCCATGTGGCGCAGAGACATGAGAACGGAAACACCTTCTGGTCCTGCCAGAACAGCGCGTCTAGCCTGCCGTGCAGAAACAGCGAGGCGGCATCCTCGGCCCCCGTGCCCATTCCGTCGCCGATGATGAGTATGCCGTTGCGGGCCAGCCTGCGTTCCAAAAGAACCATCTCGAAGAACTCGCAGACCTGCGTGTTGTCCAGGCAGCCTTGGCTAGGTGACGGATAACTGCCCTCTAGGCTGTCGAGTACGGCAATGGCGGCTGCGGGACCGCATGCATAGAGCCTGACAGGCGCGTTTGTATGCTCCGAGGAGTGGAAGAACACCTCTCCGCCGGGGCACCAGGACGAATCAGGAGTTCCGGCCATGTCGGGCACAAGGCCCGTGGCCAAGGTAGATTCGTTTGCCACCTCCAGCCCTCCGCACTCATGGTCGGCCGTCACCAGGACAACCGTATTCCCCAGATCTGCATCGCAACCCTCCGCGAGCCTGCTGCAGAGGGCAGCCACCGCCTGCTCGAGGTCGTACACCGACCCGATCAGCCAGCAGATGTTATTTCTGTGCGAAGCCCAGTCTATGTCACCCTGCTCGATCACCAGAAAGAATCCCTGCTCGTTTCTGGAGAGGATCTCGAGAGCGACGAGCCCTGCTTCGGCGAGTGTGGGATTCTCGACCGTAGCCCTGCACACCTGTCCTCCGTCGAGGAGCTGCCA
The DNA here is from genome assembly GCA_012523605.1 of Candidatus Fermentibacterota bacterium. Classification (GTDB taxonomy): domain Bacteria; phylum Fermentibacterota; class Fermentibacteria; order Fermentibacterales; family Fermentibacteraceae; genus JAAYTY01. The sequence goes on along the minus strand of JAAYTY010000031.1, from coordinate 6,300 downwards.
GGGCTCGAAGCAACTCCCTGAACCCCCGTAGAGAGCAAACAGAGAGCGGCCGTCATCAGGATCGAGAAAGCTTCCTGCAAGCGACAATGCCGCTGTCGCCCTCAATCCGGGAACCCGCTCGAGGAAGACTATCCCTTCGATACCCCGTCTCAGGTCTCTCAGCATTTCGCGCGAAATGTAGCCTTCGGACGGCACCCAGTGCGGGTTGTCCCAGGCTGGGTGACCGGCTCCGATGAGTACATCCGGCCTGAACTCCAGGACCATCTCCTCTGCGATGCCCGGCGTGCCGGGTTCGGCGGCATCCTCAGTGTAGTTCTCCCTGTCGGGATTGTGTGCCGCGAAGGCCGCTGGTGTGGCATGGCTGAAAGGAACGGTAGTGACGATTCCGATTGCCATGTCGAGGCTGTCGCGGAGCGTTTCCGTGAAGGCCGTCATACGGCCGTTCGGAGGATCTCCCGGCAGCCAGCAGATGTTCCCGGAGTCCGTCTTTCCGCCTGTTGCCAAGGCTGTGGCGGCAGATGCGGAATCGGTAGCCGGAAGGAGCCCGACGAGTCCCGCGTTCCGGATAAGGATCGCCAATGCCGTGAGGAAAGCAATTCGATCGATGATCATGGCGCAAGTTCTCGCTTTCGGATCGAGATTCCGAGATCGAAACCTTCTTCCCGCGCCCGTCGCAACGGGACTGAACAAGTAACCGCAACGGGAACTTCGTCCCGGAACTCACCGTCGTCCCACCGATCAGTCGCAGCTGGTTCGATTTGCAGATCAAACCATCCGCTATCGGATCCTCTGAACCCGGTCTGCGGATTCCAAGGCTGTTTCTCCCGAGCCCGATATCCGCATGGAAAGGCTCTTCCCTTCATCCATGAGGGAATGCGGCAACAACGCGGCCTGCTCCGAGCAAGGGAGGACGGGCAATGCCTCAGACCGTTTCCTCCCTGACGGACGAGCCGCTGCAGAAGCTCCAGTCCTCATCGGCAGGGAAGCAGCCGGTGAGTATGCCAATCTCCACGCCCTCCTCGATCTCCTCTTCTGGAGGTCCGACGATATCCACTTCAAGAGGTTCAGACGGATCCAACACAGGCTTGTCTTCCTCGATGTCGTGCTCCCTGTCCCGAGGGCCAGGCAGGGTGTTGTCCGCCGATGTCGCGTCATCGAAGCGAACGATCATCATCGCCCCGCAGCACTGCGGAGTATCCAGCCCGTCGTACTCGAACTCTACACCGCATACACCGCACCTAGCGAAGTACCTTGCACCTTCCATGCCCGCAAACCTCCATCAAGGGTTTCGCAAGCCAAGGATACCCGCCGTTCGTGAAGAAGATGTAAGGCACGGATGCGTGCGGCTGCCACGGAAGAGGGCAGGGGCTCAATTCGGAAATCATGCCGGCCCGCCGACATTCGTCAATTGGGGGTTATGCCTGTTAACTCTTTTTCGTATAAGCATTTCTGTGAGACAGGATGCGCGCGGATTGAAGTATCCCCGTAAGCGGCCTGTGATGCAATAATCAACGAGCCGTTCGTGCTCCTCCTGGAGGATGATGTGATGCCTACATTCCTGTTCACGGATATCGAAGGCCGACCGCGAAATGGGATCTGCATCGCACTGCCATGTCCGCGCGCTTGCAAGGCACGATGCGATCCTCCAGGAAGCGGTCCTCCACTGCTCGGGAAGGGTAGTCAAGCACACCGGGGACGGGATTATAGCCGTCTTCACCAACGGCAGAGCGATCGAGTGCGTGGTTCAGGCGCAGAAGGCAGTGAACGCAGCCGACTGGTCGGCAGTCGAGGGACTTCACGTTCGTATGTGCGTGTTCACGGGCGAGGCCGAGGAGCGCGACGGTGATTTCTTCGGCCCCGCCCTCAACGGTGCGGCCCGCATGCTGTCGGCCGCCTGGGGAGGGCAGGTTCTCGTGAACGACGCAGCCGCCGCCTGCGGAACCCTGCCGGACGGCGCCTCCCTCACAGATGCGGGAGTTCACGTTCTTCGCGACCTGATGGAACCCCAGCAGATCAACATCCTCGCGCATCCCACCCTGCCGGTGGAGTTCCCCGCACTGCGTACTGTCAACAGGGGTCAGCCCCAAAACGTTCAAATCGCAGCCTGCATCTGATTGCCCATGAATCAGATCACTGCGTTTCCGCCCATCGCCCGGCGACGGTATTCGAGCAATCCGGAAACGAGCCTTCCGCTTTACACCGCAACGATTACGACGATGTGTTTTTAACGATTTGGGGCTGACCCCGACATCGGCCCTACGCGAACATCCCCTTCACTCTCTGCCACAATCCGCTTCCGATCATCTGGTCGGCGATCTTCAGGATCTTCCGGATTACCTCCAGCACGTCGCCGTCGCCGGCCCAGTGCTCCCTGACCACAGCAGGGTCGGTCTTGTTGATGATGCCGTTCAGCACCAGCGAAGCGATCACGATGTCGTCGGCATACCCCGCTGGCCCTAGAATGCCCTCGGGCATTAGGTCGAGCGGCGAGATGAAGTAGGCGATCGCCCCCACCAGCTTGGCCTTCTCACCCGCGGGCACCCTGGGGTCGCCCGTGAGCTTCACCAGCACGTGGAACAGGTCGGGCGCGAACAGCAGGAATTCGATGAACTTGTTCTGCCTGCCCTCCTTGCTCTCGAAGTATGCGCGGATCTTCGTCCTGAGGTTCTGATAGAAGTCCCTGTTCCTTTTCGGATCCATAGTCTCGGGTGAGGGCTCCTGGAAAACCGTCAGATCGTTCGCCATTCCTGAACCTCCCGTCGCGCAATCGTGAAGCGCTTCTTCACTACATCAGGTGCCGAACCGGCCGGCACGCTAGTCATCCCCGTCGAAAGGAGCCGGGAGCCTCGGTTGCCGCGCGGCTCGTGCCGCGATGGCCGAGACGATGCCTGCACCGATGGCGCCGACGATGGCCAAGACATCGTCCGCCTGGCCGATCACGGGGATGACATCCGGAATGGCATCTATCGGGCTCACGACCGAGATGCCGAGCAATACCACCAAAAGCCCGTTGACCCACGAGATCAGCCTGAACAGGACCCGGCGAAGCCGCGACTGCGGCAGGGCCAGCAGAACGATGAAAAGCGCAGCCAGAGCGAACAGCAGTATCACGGTGGTCGAGGCGAAATCCCAGAAGTTCAGCACTATCATCTTCGCCCTCCTCCACGGCCTGTTCCCTTGCCGGATGCTCCGGCCTGCACGCTTCTCGACCTCGCCACGGCCCTGCCTGCCTTTCCGCTTCCGAGGAGAGCCCGCGCCGGAACGGGGCTCGACTTCGCGAGCAGACCCATCCCTCCGAGCTGTTCGCGCCGTGCCGGCTCGAGAAGCCCGTTCAGCCTGCCGTCCAAGGTGCCCCCGAACAGGGCAGCGACAAGCGCCGTACCCCCGCGAAGCACGCCTTCCACCTGCTGTGAGGCATGAAGCCCCGTGGCGCACCACACCGCGAAGTGCTCGCAGTTGCGGAAGGCCAAGTTGTACTTCCTCTCGCCGACCCGGGACAGCGCCCTCCGCTGAACCTCCTCCGGGGGGTACACCCTGTAGTGCTTCATGATAGCGCTAACCGCCAGCTCGCGCCCAATCGCGCCGGCCAATTCCAGCGCAACCCCAATACTTCTTTCTATGGAGCCGGCAACGGCCCCGGTGATCGAGTCGAAACGCTCCGCCAGCAATGTCTGCATCTCGGTTTCAGAAGGGAAGATCATCCGCCAGACTTTCTCGGCTCCCCTCAGGAAGTGATCGATGCCGGTCTTCCTCACTTCCATGTCGCCCGATATATCCGACGCCTTCGAGGTGTAGTGCACGACGTCTCCATCATCCATGAGGATGCCGTAGTGGGCGTAGAGCCCTCGATCAACCCCTATGACGCTGCCGGCCTGCACTGCATTCCGTCTCACCCTTCCTGCACCAACCTCTCCGAAAAGTCAGTCGATCCTGGTCATCCCCCACTCCGGCGCCCGTTTCTCCAGCTCTTTCTCTACCATGCCCCAGGATACGAGAAGCGGGATTCTGTGAATAATCACCGTGAGAATCTGCCCCGAGATGTCGTAACCGGCCTTCAGCCCCCAGCCCTCAACCGCCCCCGACTTCTCGTCGCCGGCGAAGCTGACTGGAAAGCTCGCAGCCTCGCACTTCATCCTTGCAACGACACTCTTGGGATCACCCTTGAACTTGTAGCGGTAGGTCCTGCCCATGCCGGTCAACCTTCCTGAGAAACATGGTCAATCGCCATCGGGAGACACTTTCTGCAGAAGAGCTCTGCGCAGCATCACCCACATATCAGCATCCTGTGCTACCGTGTCTGTCACAAGCTCTGCAGATCCTGGCACCTCCGAATCCCATCTCACATAGCCCGCCGAACCGATGCCTTGCTGGCCATGCATGTGAGGGGTCCCCCGCCAGTATCAGCGTGCCCGGAACGGGGCCGGCGGTGAGCCCGGTGAACATCCCGTCCATGTAAGGCTGGCTGCACTTGGGCACATGCAGGTCGGAAGCGATTATGCACTTCATCCTTCCCGGCTCCCTTCCCTCGGCGCCTCCCTGCATCTCCATCGCTCTCAGCTCCCTTTCTCTGCACAGCCCGGGAGCCTCATCGAAGCATCTCGAAAGCAGTACGCCCGTGGTTCGGCTTCCCTGACTGCTGGCGCCGGGATGAACGCCTTCCAGTACCACTTCCAGGCCTTCCTGGCCAGGTGTATCATGACGATCTGCAGCAGCGCGATCGGCCAGGGCATGAGAATGGCAAGAAAAGCCAGCTTCACTGCCTGCTGCCTGTCCGTGAGAAGGATTCGACAACAGAACTGGCTCGGAGATGCGGCCCCTTATCCGTTCCGAAGCGCCTGCGGCTCATCTTCCGGCCTCTACGGCATCCACGTCGAATACTTCGTCCATTGCCTCGATAACTCCGCGGATGTTCGCGGAGTACACCGCTGGATTCTCGTTGATCCGGAGGAGAGTCTCCCTGAGATCCAGGGCGAAGTTCAAGTTCTGGCCTGTTCTACCGGAGAACCACGAACCGTTTGTCAGGGTCCAGGAATTGAGGCCTATGAGGAAGTAACCCCCTTCGTGGAGGCAAAGCAGGGGGCCGCCACTGTTGCCCGGACTGACTGCCGCATCTATCTGGATGTACGGGCCGTAGCCTGGCCCGTCGAAAAACGACTCGAAATCCCTGTATGCGCTAACGATACCAGAGGTTACGGAGCCCTCCAGCCCGAGTGGCGATCCTACCGCAAGCACCGGTGACCCGGGAGGGGGCGAGTTCACTCCATTGGGCAGCATATCGAGGATGACGAAGTCGTGACATTCCTTCAGCCCTTCTTCTTCTACCCTTAAAACCGCCAGGTCGTAGGGAAAGAACAGCTGAAAGCTCTCGACAACGGCTGTTCTCCCCGTCGGGAAGGCTACCTCCATGTCGAACACCTTCACCTCCAGCTCACCGTCACCGAGGAATCCCAGATCGCCGTTCTCTGCCAGGTCCATCAGTCCCGTGCAGTGCATGTTCGTCACAAGCTCGATGTATCCGCTGTTCCTTCCGATGCAGGCTGCAGAGCCCTGGCAGGAGAAGTCGTCGTCGAATACGGGATCGTCCTCTACCAGCGTTGTGTAAACGGTTAGCGAGGCCATCGGAAGGTACTCCGGAGAAAGCCCGTGCAAGGTGTTGTCCATCACCCTCGAGGTGTCGGAGCCGGGCCTCTTCTCGGGAGGGGAGGGGGGCATTTCTCAGCAGGCTGTAGTAATCAGCAGGGTAGAAGCGACGACCGCCAGGGCGATCGCCCGACCCCGGAGGCTTCGCCTGATGATACTCTTCACCCTCGTTCCTCCTCGACAGAGTTCTCGCTCGCTTCGGCCTCATCGGTCTTCCCACCGTCACCGTCGCGCCGTCTGGTGAGAAACGCAACGGTACCGCAGCACGCCACTATCGGCAGCAGCAGCCATTGCTCGATGAGCACCACGCCCGCGATGCAGCCCAGCAAGCCCCCGAGAAGCTCGATGCCTGCGAGGTTTTCGCTGGTGACCCTGTAGATCATCGCCTCCAGCTCGTCGAGGTCGAAGTGGTCAACCCGGTCCTCCACTATCGCGGCAACCGGCACCTGCGCGGCGAGCCTCCGCAGAAGCGGGGTCGCGAACTCCCTGAACCGGCCGGTCTCGAGCTGTTCCTCCGCCCAGGCGGTGATGCCTCGCAAAGCCCTGTCGATCTGACGCTCCACGGCGTCCCAGAAGGGCTCGGAGTCCATCATGTCCAGGATCATCGCCTTCCCCTGAGCCAGCCCCTCGGTCTCGAGCCAGGACATCACGCCCTGCTTC
>JAAYTY010000030.1 GCA_012523605.1 Candidatus Fermentibacterota bacterium | reverse complement strand
TGTGCCGAACCTGTGAAGTTGGTCATCGATAAACCGGCGTTTGCGCTTGCTTGATGCGCCCAACACTGATTATACAGAGTCTGCCTTTCGCGCCTGTTCGCCATCTCCCGCCCTCATTGTTTTCATTATCATCCCATCTCATGTTGCTGTCAATATGACTTATCCGAGAAAACACAAAACCCACCGACTCTGCATAACGCCGATTTCACGGGGATATGCAGAGTCTGTATAACATGGAAAAACAGATCATCCTGGATCGGCTTGCCGCATTCGAGAGGCATATTCGGGAGAGAGAACTCGCACGCCCCCAGCATGTCAGATACATGGTTCACTGGGTGGAGCGCTATCTCCGCACGGGCAGGAAATCGGTGCAGGAGATGGCAGCCGAGCTGGAGCGCGAGGGCAAGGAGCCTTGGCAGATCAGGCAGGCACTCGATGCCGTCAAGATCTACCTTCAGGTCTTTCCTGAGGAAGCTGAACCAGATGAGCATGGATCTTTCGAGGGGGATCCCGCAGGCCGGCTGACGGATGCTCTGCGTATAAGGCACTACTCGCCCAGCACCGAGAAGACCTATGCGGGATGGTGCAGGCGTTATCTCGCCTATTGCATGAAGACGAGCCAGGATCCGAGGGAAGACTCATCCTTCCGGGAGTTCATATCCTCCCTGGCCCTGAAGGACCGTGTCTCCTCCTCCACTCAGAATCAGGCATTCAATGCAGTTCTGTTCCTGTTCCGGAACGTATGGAACACCGAACCGGCAGGAATAGAGGCAGTGCGTGCAAGAAAGGGAAAGAGACTGCCCACGGTGCTGACCCGCAAGGAGGTTTCAGCCCTTCTCACTCATGCGAGCGGGACGGCCGGGCTTGTTCTGAAGGTGATCTACTCCGCTGGCCTGAGGCTTCACGAAGCTCTGTCGCTTCGCATTCAGGATGTTGACTTCGAGGCGGGAACCATAATGGTCAGGGGAGGCAAGGGCGACAAGGACAGAGTGACCCTCCTGGCCGACACGATAAAGGACGAGTTGAATTCGCATATTGCCGCGATCAGGGAAACATGGACCGGATCGGAGGTTCCCGTCTCTCTGCCAGATGCTCTCGAAAGAAAGTACCCGAATGCCGGTATGGAATGGGGCTGGCAGTATGTTTTTCCATCCAGAGAATCATCTGTCGATCCCGGAACAGGAGCAATACGGAGACATCACATGCACGAGACAGCAGTGCAGTCGATGATGCGGGATGCCGCAAGGAAGGCCGGGATCACAAAACACGCCTCGGTTCATACTCTCCGGCACAGCTTCGCCACGCACCTGTTGATGGCTGGCGTCGATGTCTGCGAAATACAGGAGCTGCTGGGACATCGGAGTATCGAGACCACACGAATCTATCTGCATGTAATGCGGAATCTCAAGGCGTCGGTGCGCTCTCCGCTGGATCTGATGCATGGAAAAACGGAGAGATCTTCCTCCGGATAACTTCTTGCAAACCTAAATATCCGTCTATATTCATATACTTAATGTAAAATATAGGAGTCTGTCCCCTACTGCGGGGGGAGGGCGCGGCAGTTGTCGCGGGGCAGGCTGTCCACCGCCATGAAGCCCTCGGGAACCGTGCCGGTCCATTCGTAGACGATCGTGCGTCCGGAACCGCTGCGATAGACCTCGGCGAGGAACGGCGGCGGATCCGTCACCTCCCATGCCGTTCCGTCCGGATTCATCCTCCACCTGGTCGAGAGGCGGGGCCTCATACGGGGCAGGTCGGGGTCCACCACGACGAAGCGTACGCCGTGCTCCTCCAGGCATGGCCACAGCAGCATCTCGTAGTCGTTGGGCATCGTAAGCGTGGGTCTCCTGTACTCCCAGATCAGAAGCTCCACGTTCGGGAAAGTCACCACCCAGTCCGAAGGCCGAGTGTGCGCCGCGAGCCAGCTCGACACTTCGCGCGCCTCTTCCGCGGCAGGTCTGCCGTCCCGCACTAGCATCGCCCCCAGCGGCCTGGCCAGCGGCAGGGCCACGACTGCCAGAGCGGCGGCCTTCGCCGCCCGGCCCGCTCCCAGCCTCGAGGCGGCATCCAGCAGGCCCTTCGCGCCGAGCGCCACCACCGAGGCGGTTGCAAAAGCCATGTACCGCGTGGGATGCTCGTGCAGAACAAGGACGGCGAGCATCGGCAGGCCGGCCAGCGCCGGCACCAGCATGGAGCGCCTCACCCCCGCGTCGCGCAGCGCGAGAATCGCACCGATCGCGAACACCGCGAGCGAGGGGCCGCCGAACACCTCTCCCCTGTGCAGGGTGCCGGTCGTGAAGGGCTCCAGCACCCTGAGAAGCCCGCGGACCAGCGCCGCCAGCACGGCCGCGAATCCCTGATGGCGCAGGATGTCGAGCGGAGTCGGCGCGGAGGACCGCACCTCCCAGGCCGCCCAGTGGTTCTCGTTCAGGAGGAACTGACCGTTCTGCGAGAACAGCGGCGAGCCGAAGGCCTGCCAGTTCCTCACGAGCCAGGGGGAAACCACCAGCAGGAACACCACGGCGAAAGCGGCCGCGTTCGCCGCCTTCCTCTTCGAGCCGGGCAGGAGGGCGATGAACACCCCCGCCGCCATTGGCAGGGCCTGAGTCCTGGTGAGCCAGGCAAGGCCGCAGATTGCGCCCAGCGCGGCGGCCCTGCGCGGCCCCGGAGCGCCTACACCCGCGGCGAGCAGTATGGCGAAGAACAGCCCGGTGAAGAGCATCAGACTGTCCGGCTGGGTGGAGTACCACACGAACAGCGGGTCCAAAGCCAGCCAGCACGCCAGAAGCACGGCCGGAACAGGCCCGAGAGCCTTCCTGCTCCAGGCCCATGCGGCCGCGATGCACGCCAGCCCGACCACCACGGATGCCGCCTGGGCGGCGGAGAACGACACTCCCGTCAGCAGGAAGAGCCCCGCCAGAAGCACGCTGACCGCAGGCTGGCGGTTCCCCTCCGGCCTCACCGGCTCCATGGACGGGTCGTACAGGGTCCACTTGCGCATCGTGGAGAAGCCGCCCCCCTCGGAAAGGCCGCGAGCCATCTCCATGTCGGAAGCTATGCCGTCCCCCGAGGGCATCGGATTCAGCACCGCAACGCGCACACGCAGGGCCAGGCCCGCGAGCAGTGCCGCTCCCAGAAGCAGGGCTTCCATCCTTCTGTTCGTCGAGAGCATGCCCGAACATAGGCCAACTGGCGCCCCGGGGTACACTTCCCGCCGCCGCCGCCGGTTATACTTGCCACCGGAGGAACGAGGACGATGCTCAGAGTGGCGAGCTGGAACGTGAACTCGGTCAGGTCGCGGCTGGATTCCGTGGCGAGATGGCTCGAAGCCGCCTCGCCCGACATCCTGCTCCTCCAGGAGACGAAGGTCGAGGACGGGCTTTTCCCCGCCGGCGAGTTCGAGTCACGCGGATACCGCCTGGAGCTTTCGGGGCAGAAGGCCCTGAACGGCGTGGCCATCGCCTCGCGCGTTCCGCTCTACGATGTCCGCAGAGGGCTGGCCTCGGGCTTCCTGGACGACCAGAAGCGGCTCATCTCGTGCAGATGCGCCGGAATCCGGATCGTGGACGCCTACGTTCCCAACGGCGGCGATCCCTCGCTCGACAGGTTTCTGCACAAGCTGGAGTTCATGGAACAGCTTCTCTCGGACTGCCTGGAGATGGCCCGCTCGGGCCCGGTGCTCGTCTGCGGGGATTTCAACGCCGCACCCGGCCCCGACGACGTGTACGATCCCGAAGCCCTCGACGGCTCCATCGGCTATCACCCGGAGGAGCGGAGGCGGCTGCGATCCTTCCTCGATTCCGGCTTCGTGGACCTGCTGAGGCGCTTCGTGCCCCGGGGAAAGGCGTATTCGTGGTGGGACTACAGGAGCGGGGGCTTCCGGAAGGACAGGGGCATGAGGCTCGACCACATGCTGGCGACGGCCGGCCTCGCGGAAGCCTGCAGGGACTTCAGGATAGACCGGGAGGTCAGGGGCTGGGACAGGCCCTCGGACCATGCGCCCCTCGTGGCCGATTTCGACATCCCGGCGCAGGAAACGGAATAGTATCCTGTCAAGCCGTGTAGCACGGCGGTGGAGGTGACCGAATGAACATGACTCTGCTCTTGTCCGTCATCGCCCTGGTCTCCCAGACGAACGACGACAGGCGCATGGCGGTGATCGACGTGCACGAATGGGGCGTGATAACCTTCGACGGCTGCGAAGCAGTCCTCGGAACGGCGCCCCAAGCCCTCTCAGACACCGTTTTCGACCCCGGCTATCCGGTTGTCGATCGCGCCCCCGTTGTCTATTTCCACGGCCCCGAGTTCTCGGGGCGCTTCACGGTGGACGTGCCGAACGGCTCGATCATCGATGCGTGGCCGTTCCCGTCGCTCCGCGACGAAAACGGCTGCACCTGGGTCATCACCCGCGCTGGATGGCAGGAGCTCGATTCGGTGAACACGCCGCTGGTCGACCGCGTCGGCGGCTGGAGGGCCGCTCCCTGGCGGGCGCCCCAGACGATGACTCTGGTGTTCGAGGGCCCCGCCTACGAGAAGTTCGTCTATTACGAGGCCGGCTTCTCCGACCTCTCCGCCTTCCCCATCACCGTCCGGGACGGCCGCCTGTCCATCCGGGAAGGGTGCGGCGACATCCCCGTGGCCCTTGTCGTCCCGTCTGCGGAGGGGCCTCTCGTCACCGTCACCACTGCATCCCGCGCCTCCAGCCCGATCCGCGCCCTGAACAACGCCCTCGTGAGCGGCCCCGCCGATCTTCACGAAGTCCTCATGCAGTGGTCGGTGGATGTGGTGGACATCGAGGAGGTGGACGCCCTCTGGGCCACATGGCGCGACTGGTTCCTGAATGCCGGTTCCAGGGAGGCCGCCGGATCGGGCGGAGCCCTGCTGATCTACCTGCTTCCCGCGGAGGACGCGGAAGCGCTCAGTGTGCTCGGCCTCGAAACCGATCAGGCCTTCGACGTCCGCTACGGGAGATATCTCCTGTGCGCCCTGGAGATGGATCTCTGAGGCTTCACTCCGGGGGGGATGCGAGCCTGTCAAGATCCTCCGGAGCGACGCCGAGCTCCCGGGCCGCCCTGATCCTGTCGTTGCCGAAGTAGTCGAGCGTTCCCCTCACGTGATCCCTGATCACGTCGGAGAGCCTTCGCGGCTTGAACGCGGCTCCCGGCGGGCCCGAGGGTGCGCCCATCTGGTCCCTGATGAAGGGCGGCAGGGAGTCCAGCCCCACCAGACGCCCTTCTGTGTTCACGACGCTGGCGGAAACAATCGCCTCCAGCTCCCCCACGTTGCCGGGGTAGGAATACGACACCAGAAGGGCCATGAACTCGTCAGTGAATCCCTCGACCATCCTGCCGGTGCGCTCCGCCTCCAGTCGGAGGAAGTGGCCGGCCAGCAGGGGTATGTCTCCGGGGTGCTCCCGGAGAGGGGGTATGTGCAGGGAATTGACCATGAGGTGATACAGCAGGTCGCGCGAGAAGGTGTCCCTGTATTCGTCCGAAGCCAGATCCAGAATGGACGACACGATGAGGCGCACGTCTATCCTGCGGACCTCCGCCGAGCTCTCCCTGTAGTACTCCTCGTTCTGGATCACCCGCTTCAGCCGGACCTGGACCGGCAGTGAGAGACACTCGATGCTGTTCAGGAAGAGCGTTCCTCCGGCCGCCTTCTCCAGAAAGCCCGGCCGGTCCTCCTGGAGTCCCTGGAAGCCGCGCACCTGGCCGAACAGTTCGGCGGACTGCCTCTCCTTGTCGATCGCGGCCGCGTCCACGGCCACGAAGGGCCCGTCATGGCGGGGGCTGGACCTGTGGATGGCTTTCGCGAGTGACTCCTTCCCGGTGCCGCGCTCGCCCATGATGAAGAGGGAATAGTCCCCCGCCGCCATCAGCTCCGCCAGGTGGAAGAGGCGTATCATGCCTGGGTCGGCCGTCACGAAGCCCTCGAACGCCGCGGCATGGGCCAGCCCGTCGCGAGACAGCTTGTCGGGCAGTTCGTGCAGGGAACGGCTCAGCGCTTCGTGCTCCAGCGCCCTGTCTATCGTCTCGAGGAGCTTGTCGTCGTCGGCCGGCTTCGTGAGATAGTCGAAGGCGCCGAGCTTCATGGCCTTCACCGCCAGGTCCACGTCGCTCACGCCGGTCAGGATGATCACGGGAATGCTCCTGCCGCTGTCCCTGATCAGCCTGAGGATGTCCAATCCGCTGAGACCGGGCAAGTCCATGTCGAGGAGCACGAGGGCGATGTCGTTCTTCTCCAGCAGGCGCGGGACGTTTCTCGAGTCGTTCTCGACCACGGGCTCGAACAGCTCCGTCTGCATGAGGAAGATCCTGAGGTAGTTGGTCACCGCCGCGTCGTCGTCCACGATCAGTATCCGCCTTGGCTCGCTCATCCTGCGGCCTTTCCCTCGCCGGCCTGACCGGTCTGCTGATCCTGACTCTTTGCGGGCTTCACGGGAAGCCTTATCGTGAATGTCGTTCCCACGTCGGGGGTGGAGGCCACGGAGATGGTTCCTCCGTGCTCCTCAATGATCCGGTAGGCGATGGCCAGCCCGAGGCCCGTGCCGCCCTTCGCGCGCTTCGTGGTGAAGAACGGATCGAATATCTGCTTGAGAGTCTTCTCGTTCATGCCCCTGCCGTCGTCCGCCACCTCGATGACGACCTTCCCGTCCTCCGAATGCGTCCTCACCTTCACGGTGCCGCGCCTGTCCTCCGGCATCGCCTGCCCGGCGTTCACCATCAGGTTGATGAGAACCTGCTCTATCTTCTGGGCGTTCCCCGTGAGCTGAGGAATCGAAGGATCGAGCTCGAGCACGATCTCGGCGTGCTTGTGCACCTCGTTCTGGACGAGCCTTGCCGCGGCCTCGATGATCGTGTTCACGTCCACGTTGTCTATCAGGAGCCCCTCGTCCTTCCTCGCGAAGTTGCGAAGCCCCTCCACGATCCCCTTGATGCGCTCCGACCCGTGGGCCATGTCGTCCACAAGCGTGAGTATGCTGGCCCTGAAGAAGTCGTACTTGAGCCGTGCTATCCTGAGGTCGGGATGCGACGCGTAGTATTCGTCCACTATGGGAAGCATGTCCTCGAGGGCCTGCCTGATGATCTTGATGTTGCCGCGGATGAACTGGTTGGGGTTGTTGATCTCGTGCCCTATGCCGCTCACGAGCTGGCCCAGCGAGGCCAGCTTGTCAGCCTGCTGGAGCTGCTGCTCGTAGGTCTTCTCGAGGGTGATGTCCCTGTAGAACTCGATGATCCCCTCGACCTCCTGCGACTTGTCTATGACCGGGATGGCGTGTACCTCGAGGAATCTGTCTCCGCTGGGGATGTCGGTGGTGATGGGCGCCTTGTCCTTCTTGATTCGCGACAGACGGCAGTCCCTGCAGGGCGTGTCGCAGTCGAAGAACACCTGGTGGCACTTCATGCCCGGCTGGAAGCTCTTCCTGTTGGTCATGACCACGTTGCGGTTCACGTCTATGAGCGCCACGTCGTCGGGGATGGCCTGGAACATGGATCTGAGCTGAGAGGACGAGTCCTCCCAACCCTTGTTGACCTGCTCGAGATATGCGTTTACGCTGTCGAGCTTCCGCTTCTGTTCCTCGAGCTGGGCGGTGCGGGCCTCGATCTCCTTCTGGAGACTCGCTATGCGCTCGGTGTAGCTTGCCTCCTCCTCCTGGCGGAGAATCAGCTTTTCGCGGAGTTCCTTCCTCTCGAGGGCGAGGTTGAGCATCCGGCCTATCTCGTTGAGCATCCTCTGCTCTTCGGGAAGCAGTTCGAGTTCCGGCGAAGGATAGCCGACCCTTATCTCGCCCGCGATCTGCCGGTTGCAGAGCAGTTTCACGGAGATGTACGCGCCGGGCGGCCTCTCGCCGTATTCCTCGCCCAGGTAGGTCGAATAGACTATGGCCATGTCGGGGTACAGCATGCCCTTGGTCAGATAGTCCGGCAGGCACTGGAAGAACTCCCTGACGCTGGCCGAGACCTCGATCCACTCCGCAACGGAGTAGAGGCAGGCCAGCTCTTTTATCCGCTCTTCCTTGTCGTAATCCGTCTGCCTGCTGATTCCGTCGATCTGCGAGCCGAAGAATATCCAGACTCCGCCGTCGGAACTCTCGGCATATCCGGTCTTCAGAACGACCTCGCATCCCGGCGAGCCGGAAGGGTTGTACAGCACCAGCCTCTTCTGACCCTCCCGGGCGAGTATCATTCCGGAACGGAAGCTGTTGAGCGAGGCGGGAGTAAGGATCTCCTCCAGAAGGCGCCCCTCGAGAGCGAGCTCCCCGGTGCCGCAGGCCCGAGAGAGAAGCCGGCTCGCCCGGATGACCCTTTCCGACGAGTCCACCGCCATGAGAAACTCGAAGTTGCCCTCGATGAAGCGGTAGAGATCCTCCAGGCGGATCATTCTACGTCCTTTCGGCCGTGCTCATCCGGCCTTGCCGGCCCCGTTGCGCACCGCACGCTCCCGGGGCCCGGCCATCGGTCAGCTTATCCTGAATCGCTCTGTTCCCACCTCGCGTATGGTCGCCTTGTACACGCTCACGGCCGTCATCGGAACGGAGATGTGAGAGGACCGCCCGGTGACCGCCGGCATCACCAGATGTCCGGTGCCGTCCCATCCGGGCACGGAGTCTCCGGTTCTCCAGTACATCCCGGCATGCCTGCCGGCATGACCTGCCACCAGCCTCTCCAGATCCTCCGTCACCAGAGCGGACGTCCGGAGCCGGGAGCGGAGGCCTTCGGGAAGCATCTCCCGGAGGATCTCCCAGCCCTGGAGCCCGGAAGGGGGCCGGACGGCCTGCGCGAAACTCCTGACTCGCCCGTCGAAGCCCACGCGGGTGCCCTCCTCCTCGAGGCCGGTCGTCCCGGGGAGTAGTATGTCGGCGGCCCGAGTCGTCTCGGTCTGCGCCCAGTCCATCACCGCGAGATACTCCAGCCCTCCAAGCAGTCCGGCGGTTCTCTCCTCGCGCAGAGGATCCTCGCCGATCACGAGGGCGCCCCTTATGCCGCCCTTCGAAAGAAGGGCCGCGAGTTCCGCGCCGTCCGCCGCTCCCGGAAGCTTCGGGGAACGCGCCCTTCCCGCGGAGAAGGCGGGATCGGCGCCGGCCGTCGCCAGCGCCGCAGCATTCGATGCGGTGCGGAGAAGGAGCAGATCGGCCTGAACGCCGGCCTTCCGCAGCAGCAGTACGAGGTCGGCCAGGATCTCGGTGTCGCCGGGCGCCCTGTCGCGTGCCCTGTCCATGGAGTGCACCACGGCGATTCGTCCGGCGTCGGCGATGATGTCCACGGCGCTCCTGATGACATCCGCGTCCACCCCTGTTTCCGCGGCGACCCTCTCCAGCGGGAAGTCGAGCGCGGAAAGGAATGCGGGGCCTCCCTCCATCGAGGAGACCGCGGTCTTTGCGGGCACGCCCCTTTCTATCAGGGCCTGAACGATTCCCGCCCACAGGATCGAGGCGCGGCCTCTCATGGGATCCATGGATGCCGATCCGAAGGCCCTGTCGGCCTGGTCGAGGATCGAGTTCACCACCAGCAGGCCGGCATGGTTCTTCCTCACGGCGTCGAGCACGTCCACGACCATCACGGGATGGTCGGACTCGAGGCTCGTGTTGCTGCAGATCACGAGGTCCGCCCCGGCCGCGGCCTCCCGCCCCGCGGTGGACGCCGTGAAGCCGAGGATGCCGTCGAGGACGGCCGGAGACGAGCCGGAGACGATTTCGGCCAGAGACCCGACGTTGCCGGTTCCGAGGACCTCCCGTGCTACGAGTCCGGCGAGGTACATCTGCTCCGAAGTGCTCTCGGGCGAGACGAAGACGGCGACTGATCCGGGGCCGTGCGCCGCGGCGACCCGCCTGAGACCTTCGACCGCCTCCCTGGCGGCTTCGCAGACATCCACCTGAACGAGCGAAGAGCCTCTTCTGGCGAAGGCGGCCGGAACGCGCTTCTGCCTTATGTAGAGTTCGTTGACGAACCTCCCGTATCTGCAGAGATACTCCCCGGGACGGTCGGGCGACTTGACGAAGTACCTTTCCCTCCCGAAGCTCCGCACCTCCACGGGGCAGAGCAGGGAACAGAGCGAGCAGTGCGTGTCGGCGCTCTCGTATTCGAGACACGCCCTTCCGGGGAAGGGGAACTTGACGGTCAGGGCGCCGGTAGGACACGAATCAACGCAGTTTCCGCAGCTCACGCAGTTCGTCTCGACCAGGGGGTCGTTCATCGCCGGGCGCATCTCGGTGCGGAAGCCCCGTCCCACGAGGCCGAGCGCCGCCACCGGCAGAACCCTCGCGCACGTTCTGATGCAGCGGCCGCAGAGGATACACTTGTTCGGGTCGTACACTATGTGTGGGTGCCTGTCGTCTATGCGGTGTTTCCGAACCTGGCCGAAGTAGCGGCTCATGTCCACGCCGTACTCCTCCGCGCGGAGCCTCAGGTCGCAGTCGTCGAACCGCAGACAGCCGCAGGAAAGGCATCTCTCGCCCTCGTGCATCATGTCTTCGTAGTCGAAACCGGTGGCCACCTCGGCGAAACTGCCGCGCCTCTGCTCCACCGGCATCTGTTCGACCTCGTGCCTCGGGCTCTGCCTGATGTCTCCCAGCTCGGCCTTTCCCGGCTTCGCCCAGAGATCCTTCCTCGCCACGAAGGGCCGGGGCACCGGCTCGCCGGACAGCCACGAGTGGATCGAGAGGGCCGCCGTCCGCCCGTCTGCGATGGCGTCTATGACCACCGTGGGCCCGTCGTCGGCGACATCGCCTCCGCAGAAGACACCCTCGACGTCGGTCTTCATGGTGGCCGTGTCCACCGACACCGTTCCCCATTTCGTGACCCTCGGGCCGTCCTCGACAAGGCCTTCCAGCAGGGGGGACTGGCCTATGGCAGAGACGGCCATCCGGCACGGCAGGTCGAACTCCGAGCCCTCCAGCGGCACCGGGCGCTTCCTTCCCGAGGCGTCGGGCTCGCCCAGCTTCATCCTGATGCACTTGAGAGCCTTCAGCCTCCCGCCCTCGGACACTATGCCCACAGGCGCGGCCAGCTCCATGATCTCGACGCCTTCGCGGACGCTCTCCTCGATCTCCATCGGATCGGCCGGCATCTCGGCCTTCGTGCGGCGGTACAGCAGGATCACCTTGTCGGCGTCGAGCCTCCATGCCGTGCGCGCCACGTCCATGGCCGTGTTGCCCCCGCCCACCACCACCACCGTGCCGGAGATCGGCGTGCGGTCGTAGTACTTCTCGCGGAGGAAGTCTATGCCGTTCACCACGCCCTCGGTGTCGAACTCGCCTTCGACCCTCATAGGGTTTCCGGCCCAGGCGCCCGCCGCTATGAACACGGCGTCGTGGCGCTTCCTCAGCTCCGCCAGCGAGATGTCCCTGCCGACCCTGACCCCGGTGAGGATTTCCACACCGGCCTTGCGGATGTGATCGATCTCCGCGTCCAGCGTCTCGTCGGTGAGCCGATAGACGGGGATGCCGTAGCGCACCATGCCGCCGGCCTTCTCCATCATCTCGTACACGACGACCCTGTAGCCCTTCCTGCCGAGGAACCATCCGGCCGAGAGGCCCGCCGGGCCGCCGCCCACGATGCCGACCGACTTGCCGTTCGGAGGAGCGCACTCCACACCGCCGTCATAGATTCCGGGGGCGTCCGTCACGAATCTCTTTACCGCGTTGATGCCCACCGGGCTGTCCACGTCGGCGCGGCGGCAGACCACCTCGCACTTGCGGACGCACACACGGCCGCAGACCGCAGGGAGCGGGTTGTTCTCGCGGATGAGGTCGACGGCTTTGCGGTACTCGCCCATCGCGGCCAGGGCGATGTAGCCCTGGGCGTCCACCCCCGCGGGGCATCCGAGCTTGCAGGGTGAGAGACAGTCAGCGTAGTGGTTCGACAGGAGGAGTTCGAGCGCCGTCTTCCGGGAGGCCCGTACGCGCTCGTTCCCGGTTTCCACCTCCATGCCGGGCGCCACCCGTGTCGCGCAGGACGGAACGAGGTTCGGCCGCCCCTTCAACTCGACCACGCACACGAAGCACGAGCCGTACGGCTCCAGCTCGGGCGAATGGCACAGCGTGGGGATGTCGTCGAGCCCCTGTTCGCGCACCACTTCGAGTATCGTCTGTCCGGGGCGGGCCTCTATCTCCCTGCCGTTGATCGTGAGCCTGATTCTGTCCATCGCCGCCCTCCTAGCTTCTCAGAATGGCGCCGAAGTTGCAGCTCGAGATGCAGCGGCCGCACTTCACGCACTTCGAGGTGTCGATCAGGTGGGGCTTGCCCTTCTCCCCGGCTATCGCGCCGACGGGGCAGTTCTTCGCGCACAGGCCGCAGCCCACGCATTTCGCGCCGTCGATCGAGAAGGTCACGAGAGCGAGGCAGCTTCCGGCCGGGCATCTGCGGTCCCTTATGTGGGCTTCGTACTCGTCGCGGAAGTACCTGATGGTCGTCAGAACCGGGTTCGGAGCGGTCTGTCCCAGCCCGCAGAGGCTGGCCTCCTTGATCTTCACCGCGAGATCCTCGAGCCTCGGGATGTCCTCCGGGGTCCCCTCCCCCCTCGTGATGCGCTCCAGGATCTCCAGCATCCTCAGAGTCCCGATCCTGCAGAAGGTGCACTTTCCGCAGGATTCGTTCTGCGTGAACTCGAGGAAGAAGCGGGCCATCTCCACCATGCAGGTCGTTTCGTCCAGAACCACCATGCCGCCCGAGCCCATGATGGCTCCCGTGCGGGGGATGCTCTCGAAATCGACCGGCGTGTCGCCCATCGCGGCCGGTATGCACCCGCCGGAGGGGCCTCCCATCTGCACGGCCTTGAAGGCCCTGCCCTCCTTGATCCCGCCGCCGACGTCGAACACGAGCTCGTTGATGGTCATGCCCATGGGCACTTCCGCCAGGCCGCCCTTCGCCACCCGGCCCGCCAGGGCGAACACCTTCGTACCCCTGCTCTTCTCCGTCCCCACCGAGGCGAAGGCGGCCGCGCCGTTGGTGATGATCCACGGCACGTTGGCATAGGTCTCGACGTTGTTGTTGTTGGTGGGCTTCTGCCAGAGCCCCTTCTCCGCCGGGAAGGGCGGGCGTATGCGCGGCATCCCCCTCTCCCCCTCTATCGAGGCGAACAAGGCGGTTTCCTCGCCGCAGACGAACGCGCCTGCGCCCTGCTTGATCTTCAGATCGAAGTCCAAACCCGAACCGAGGATGTTCCTCCCCAGGTACCCCCTGTTCCTGGCGGCTTCTATCGCGATGGTGAGGCGCTTGATCGCCAGCGGATACTCCGCCCGGCAATAGATGTAGCCGGCCGTGCCTCCGATCGCGCGCGCCGCGATGATCATCCCCTCGAGGACAGAATGAGGATCGCTCTCCAGGACGGAGCGGTCCATGAACGCCCCGGGATCGCCCTCGTCGGCGTTGCAGACGATGTACTTGACCGGTCCGGGATTGCCCGCGGCGAACGACCATTTCATGCCCGTGGGGAATCCGGCGCCGCCGCGCCCCCTCAGACCCGAGGCCTTGACCTCCTCGATGATCTGCGCCGGGGACATCTCCAGAAGCGCCTTGCGGAGCGCGGAGTATCCCCCGGCTGCTTCGTACTCGTCTATGGATTCGGGATCTATGACGCCGCAGTTCCTTAGCACTATCCGGCGCTGCTTCGCGAGGAACTTCTCCTCGCTTCCCGCCACGCCCTCCTCCCCGAATGTCTTGATTATCCATTCCGTGACGGGCTCGCCGCCCAGAACGTGGCGCCGCCAGATCTCGGCGGCCCTCTCCGCCGACACGTCGCCGTACACCGTGCGGCGGCCTTCAGAGCGGACTTCCACGACGGGCTCGCGGAAGCACATTCCTATGCAGCCCGTGACGGATACTTCGCAGCCGGAGCCTTCCGATAGCTCGCGGAGCCTGTCATAGACGGCCTGGGCGCCGGCGCTGAGGCCGCAGGTCCCCATCCCGACGACGACCTTCCTGTTCATGCCCCGGCCTCCCTCGCGCACTCTCCGCCGGCCTGCGGGGGCTTCGATGCGGCGTCCCTGCGGCGGATTTCCCTGAGGATCTTCCGAACGGCCGCAGGCGTGAGTTTCCCGTGGGTTTCGTCGTTGATCATCATCACCGGAGCAAGCGAACAGCAGCCCAGGCAGGCCACCGTGGTAAGCGTGAACAGACCGTCGGAGGTGGTTCCGCCGATCTCTACCGAGAGCTCGTCCTCGATCGCGTCGATGAGCATGCGCGAACTGGAGACATGGCACGCAGTGCCGTCGCAGACCCGGATCACGTACCGCCCCATGGGCTGGAGCCTGAACTGGCTGTAGAAGGTTATGACGCCATAGACCGACGCTTCAGGGGTTCCCGTGACGTCGGCTATGTACTTGATCGCCCTGCGCGGGATGTAGCCGAAATGGTCCTGGGCCGACTGGAGCAGAGGGATGAGCTCACCCTGCGCCCCGTCGTACCTCCAGAGCCGGTAGTTGAAGTTCTCGTCCATCGGGCCTGCTCCCCTATTCGTCCACGAGCCTGATGACGCGGGCCTCCCTGACCCTCAGCACTCCGTCTATCTGGCTCAGCTTCTCGATTATCCGCGGCGTTCGGCCCACGGCTCCCTGGCCGGTGATCATCCCCACCAGCCTGGTGCCGTTGTCTATCACGTCGCAGAACACAACTTCGTCGATGAAGAAGACCGTCGTGAAGATCTTCTGAATGGCCTCCTTCTCGATGTCCACGATGATGTAGCTGATCGTTCCGGGCTGGCGCCGCGCCTCCTCGCCCGCGGGAGCCTTCACCGTTCTCCGGTAGGTCTCGATGAACTCCTTCACGTCGCGGTCGAGCTTCGGGCGCTCCACCGGCGAGACGGACACCACCTCGAGCCCGGGAATCGCCCTGACCTGCGCGAACAGAGCGTCTATGCCGGCCTGCGAGTCGGCATGGGCCAGAAGGATGATGTCCACGTCGCCACGCACGGCGTCGCAGGACTGAACGCCCTCCAGGTCGTGGAGGGTGTTGAAGATCTCCATGCTCCTGCTCTGATCCTGTATCCTGATGGTCAGGTACGCGCTCACGGATTCGCGCATCTCGGGCGCGGGTTCCGCGCCTTCGGGCGCCTGCGTGGTCCTCCCCGGGGAGAGCCGCTCCATGGCCTGCACCAGGTCGGATATCTCGAACGGCTTGTCGAGATAGCCGGTGTTGCTCTCGGCGAGAGCGGTGAACTTCAGCCTGTCGTCGCCGAAGCCGGTGATGACCAGCACGGGCAGATCGGGAAACTGGTTCTTGATCACCTTCAGGATCTTCATGCCGTCTATGTCGGGCATGAATATGTCCGTGACCAGATAGTCGTACCCGGAGCCCTCTCCCCTGGCCCTGTTCAGTTCGTGGACGGCCGATATCCCGTCGGGGCAGGCCGTGACTCCGTATCCCTCCTGCGTGAGGCCGATCGTCAGATTCCTCCTGATCTCGGCCTCGTCATCTATGACCAGAACCCTGCCCTTCACTGCGCGCCTCCCTCTGCGGAAACCATCCGATCCAGATCGTCCCATCTCCCGGTCATCATGTACGCATGCATGGCCCTCGCGGCGATCCTGCCCTGGCCCATGGCGAGAATCACGGTCGCCGCTCCCAGAACTATGTCGCCGCCGGCGAAGACGCCCTTCACCGAGGTCTGCCCCGTCGCCTCGTTCACCACGATGCCTCCCCAGCGGCTGGTCTCTATCTCCGGGAAGGAGGAAGCGATCAATGGATTGGGGCTGTTCCCTATCGCCACCAGCACAGCGTCGGTCTCCTCGACGAACTCCGAGCCCTTTATGGGCACGGGCCTCCTCCGGCCCGAGGAATCCGGCTCGCCCAGCTCCATGCGCTCGATCCTCATGCCCCTGACCCAGCCCTTCTCGTCGCCGATGAGCCCGAGCGGGGCCTCGAGGAGGTGGAACTCGACCCCCTCCTCCTTCGCGTGGTGGACTTCCTCGATCCTTGCCGGAAGCTCGGCCTCGGACCGCCTGTAGACGATCAGAGACCTCTCGGCCCCCATTCGAAGGGCGGTTCTGGCGCAATCCATCGCCACGTTGCCGCCGCCCACGGTGATTATCTTGCGGCCCCGGAAAATGGGTGTGTCGTTAGCCGGGAAATCGTAGGCTTTCATGAGGTTGGCGCGGGTCAGATACTCGTTGGCGGAATAGACTCCCAGCAGGTTCTCGCCGGGGACACCCATGAACTTGGGCAGACCGGCGCCGCTTCCGATGAACACCGAGTCGTACTTCTCGAGAATCTCCTCCATCGGATATGTGCGCCCGACGACAGAGTCCATCCTGAACTCGACGCCCAGCCTTTGCAGATACTCGGTCTCCCGCCTGACGATCTCCTTGGGAAGCCGGAACTCGGGTATGCCGTACACGAGCACGCCGCCGGCCCTGTGGAGCGCCTCGAAGACCGTCACTTCGTGACCGAGCAGGATCAGATCCCCGGCCACCGTGAGGCCGGCTGGACCGCTGCCGACCACGGCGACCCTCCTTCCCGTCGGAGGAGCCTTTTCCGGTATCTCCTGACTGCCGGTGGTCCTCTCCCAGTCGGCCAGGAATCTCTCGATCCTGCCTATGCCCACCGACCTGGTCGGGTCGTGATGGAACTTGCCCACGGTGCAGGCGAGCTGGCACTGCTGCTCCTGGGGGCATACCCGGCCGCACACGGCTGGAAGGGCGTTCCTCTTCCTGATGATCCTTATCCCGGCCGCGAAATCGCCGTTCTCCACCGCTTCGAGAAAGCCCGGGATGTCTATTCCCACGGGGCATCCCTCCGTACAGAACGGCCTCTTGCAGCGGACGCATCTCCTGGCCTCGGCCATCGCGGCCTCCGGGGAGTATCCCAGAGGCACCTCCTTCAGGTTCCTGATGCGCTCCGCCGGGGGCTGTTCGGGCATGGGCTGAGGCGGAATGGCGAGTCTTTCCTTCGCGTCCATCCCTACATCACCTCCCCCAGCCTGCATTCGCCCTCCCAGTGCTCGAGGGCCTTCTTCTCGCTGTCCCTGTAGGCGCCGAGACGGGTCATCAGCTCGTCGAAGTCAACGGCATGGCCGTCGAATTCAGGCCCGTCAACGCACGCGAACTTCGTTTCCCCGCCCACGGTCACGCGGCAGCAGCCGCACATGCCCGTTCCGTCTATCATTATCGGGTTCAGGCTGACGGTCGTGGGGATGCCCAACTCCCCGGTGAGCCTGCTCACGAACTTCATCATGACCGGAGGGCCTATCGCGAACACGTGGTCCACCTTCCCGCCCCTGTCCACGATCATCCTTATGCCGTCGGTCGAGAGGCCCTTCACGCCCCTCGATCCGTCGTCGGTCATTATCACCAGCTCGTCGCTCAGGGCCTCCATTTCGTCCACCATGATGAGGAGATCCGCAGTGCGCGCGCAGAGAAGGGTGATGACCCTGTTGCCGGCCTCGTGAAGAGCCTGCGTGATGGGATGGAGCGGTGCGGCGCCTATGCCTCCCCCGCAAGAGATCACGGTGCCGAATCGTTCGATGTGCGTGGGCCTCCCCAGCGGGCCGGCCACGCCGCAGAGAGCATCGCCAGGCTCCATCAGCGACATCTGCCTGGTGGACTTGCCCACCGACTGCACGATCAGAGTGACCGTTCCCTTCCGCGGGTCGGCGTCGGCTATCGTAAGCGGGACCCTCTCGCCCGTCTCGCAGATCCTGACGATGACGAACTGGCCGGGCTTCCGGCGTACCGCTATCTCGGGCGCCTCGACGACATATCTGTAGACATCCGGCCCCAGCCTGTCCTTCGCCAGCAGTCTGTTCATCCTGCCTCCTGCCCGCAGAGCCCGTGGAGGGCGGTTGCCATGAGTGCGATTCCCGTTATTCGGGCTTCAATATCACTCCCCTGCCTGTTCGACCGTCCACTTCGACCTTCAGGGGATTCTCCACTCTCAGAACTCTCGTATGCTCCGTCTCTGAGAGGGACTGCAGGCCGCCGAGCCAGTCCCAGTCCATCCTGTGCCCGGGCCTGCTGTGGGATACCGTGAAGTAGGGGATTCTGAGCGATGTCATGTTCTGGAAGAAGTGCGAGCCCTGCGAGGGATCCGGATTCATTCCGGGAAGGCTCGCCTCCACGATCACCCTGACTGCGGAGATGGCGCTCCAGTTCACGGGGATGCCCAGCCATGGGTCCGACGACCCCCATCTTCCGGGCCCGGCGAGGAGGTACTTCCTGCCCTCGCGGGCCAGGTCCGCATTCGCCCTGTCTATCTCGCGGGCGATCTGTCTCGTGAGCGCGGCGTCGAACGTTTCAGGCTTCACATATATGATGTCGCTGAGTTCCGTGGTTCCGTTGCCCAGCACCTGGTCGCTCGCGCAGAGGATCCTGTCCGGAGACACGTCCTCGAGATCTATCACTGCGAGATCGTCGCCGGCGACCATCGGGCGTATCTGCAGGAGGGAGAATTCGGCTGGAAGGGCGGACTCCCTTCCGAGGTTGACCGCGAACTCGATCTCCACAGGGCAGTTCATCGCCTTCTCCCCGATCGAGAGCAGGGTGCCTGTGATGTCGGCAAGGGGGAAGACTCCGTTCCTCAGGATGTGGCCGAAATCTATCACCCTCGGTCCCCTGGTGGTTATGCCCTCGTACACGGTCTCGTTCTCCGGGGAGTAGGTCGAGGCCGTCCAGTCCAGGACTCCGTCGAGCTCGGCCGTCGCGAGGTCCGCGCTCACCAGGAACTGGTCCTCCTCCTCGTCCCCCCCCGCGCCAGCTCCCGACCGCATGTTCACGCTCCAGAAACTGCGCTGGGAGTGCTTCAGCATATCCGCAACCGAGCCGAACTGGGGCAGGACGCGGGGGTACTTCGGAGTGAACCTGACAGACACCCCCCCGTCCACGATGGTCTTGCCCAGCCCCACGGCCACGTTCACCACCCCGTCCTCCGGAACGGCCTGCCCGGCGGGATAGTAGTTGTAGGAGCGGCCGACGCCGGAGAAATGAGGATAGAACCTTTCGCCGTGGTCCACGCCCACCACGGACTGGATCAGCGCCGCCATCCTCTCCTCCTCGACCCTGTGGCCGGTGGAGGTGATGTAGGCCCGCGCCTGCCTCAGGTAGGTCGAGGCATAGACGAACTTCACCCCCAGAACGAGCTGTCTGAACCTCTCGTCGAACGAGGGGGAGTTGTTGGGCAGCATCTTCGTGGCGTAGATGCCCGCAAAGGGCTGATAGAGGGCGTCCTCCAAAAGGCTCGAGGAGCGCACGGCCAGCGGGGTGCGCACCTGCATGGCGTAGTCCCTTAGGTCGCCCAGCACCGTCGGCGGAAGGTCCGATCCGAGGAAGCGGCCTATTATCGTAAGGTCGCGCTCCCCCTCCACGGCCGGTTCGAGAAGGCCGTTCGTCTCGACGAACTCCTCGAACACCTCGGTGGTCAGGACGAGAGTCCTCGGAATGGCGATCTCCACGCCGGGGAAGGCTCCTCGATCGAGGCTCGATGTGAGAACCCTGTCCATGAAGGCCAGCCCACGGCCCTTGCCGCCGATGGAGCCCGACCCGATCCGGCTGAATCCTGCGTAGTCCTCGTAGAAGGCCCTGCTGTAAACCGGGACGGCTCCGCGGTTCGAGTCGCTCCTGAAGCTCCTGATGACGTCCACGATCCTGCCGCGGAACTCCTCGGGCGGCCCCGACGGGCTGCCCAGGGAATCCAGCCGGGAGGCCAGCTCCAGTTCCGCATGCACCCTCAGCCACCTCTGGAGGCGGCCTTCCGCCGTGCAGCGGGTCACGGCGTCGGCCGGAAGCTTCTCCAATGCGATGTAGAGCGCTTCGAGGTTCTCCACGGACGAGACTGCAGAGCCGTCGGGCCCCCGGAACTCCAGGGAGCCGAAGCCGAAGCCCTCCGCGAGGCGCCTCCTGAGATCCTTCATGAGGGTGGGGGAGTCCTTGGAAAGCACGGTGACATCCTCCAGCCCCGGCGGGAGGCCGCCGGGGGGCTCCGATGTCTGCAGGATCACGGGTAGAGAGGGATCGGCGGCGCGGAGCTCCGATATCAGCCGGATGCCCGCGTCCTTCGACAGGCGTCCCTCAACCGGAAAGGACATGTCCGTAACCACGCCGAGGAGGTTGCCCTCGAAACGGCCCGCGAGCTCCCTGGCGTCCTCGTAGGAGGTGGCGAGCAGGACCTTCGGCCTCGCTCTGGCCCGCAGACTGCGCTGGGCCGGCGACAGGCCCTCTCTGGAGAATATCCCCTCCATGAGATTCTCCACCAAGGCGATCGATTCGAAGGCGTACCGGGAATAGAAGAACACCGAATCCTCCACGAGCAGGAGGTTCTGCACGCGGCATACGCCGGCGTCGTGGGCGGCGTTCCTCTCGTCTTCGACAAGCCTGACGATTCCGGGAACGACCCTGCCGTCGCCCTGCCATACGAACACCCTGTCGACGGAACCGGGATTCCCCAGTCTCATGAGCCTCTCGAGCTCCGGTGTGTTCCAGGCCAGCAGTACAACAGGGATTCCTGGGCGGATCTCGCGAGCCCTGCCCGTGAAGGTCGCCAGGTCCATGTCGCCCAGGCGCATCACGCAGATCACGAGATCATGCTGAAACGCCGCGAGTTCCTCCAGGGCGGCGGCCCCGCCCGAGACCTGCTTCATTCCCGGCACGCCCGAGCCGCTTCTTGCGAAGCTCGACTGCATCAGGTCGTCGAGGCGGCCGTCCTCTTCGAGTATGAAGTGGTCGTAAAGGCTCGAAACCAGGAGGATGCTGCGGATTCTGAATGGTGAAAGCGACTGGAGGAGGGCCGTGTATGGAGTCTCGAGACCGGGGGTCCGGCAGCGGCGGTCGTCGGGAGGGTTGTTCACCCGGCAAGCCTCCAGAGAGCCGGCGCAAGGCGCCGGCTTTGCATGCCCCCGCGGCGCTCCTCGCAGAGGCGGGTGGTGACCGAGCGGAAACGGCGAGACAGAATACGCCTCCGCTCAGTTCCGGTCAAGGAATTCCGCGCTGTCGGGGGGTCGCGCGCCGGCTTGACGGCAAAAGGGGCCGGTGATAGGCTTTGCGATTCAAGTCGCCTTGTGTCCGCGAGTGGGATGTTCCAACCACGGAAAGGAGAAGCCGGCATGCTGAAGCTCCAGGAGACCATCAAGGTATTCGAGGACGTCAAGAAGCGGGATCCCGGCCAGCCCGAGTTCCATCAGGCGGTCGTGGAGGTTCTGGAATCGCTGGAACCAGTGATCCGGAAGCGCCCCGACTACGTCAAGGCCCGGATTCTCGAACGAATCGTCGAGCCCGAGCGCGTCATCATGTTCCGGGTCGCTTATGAGAGGGACAACGGCGACATCGACATCCATCGGGGATACCGGATTCAGGGCAACAGCGCCATCGGCCCCTACAAGGGCGGCTGCAGATTCCATCCTTCGGTCAATCTCAGCATACTCAAGTTCCTTGCCTTCGAGCAGATCTTCAAGAACTCCCTGACGGGCATCCCCATGGGAGGCGCCAAGGGCGGCTCAGATTTCGATCCGAAGGGCAAGTCCGACCGCGAGGTCGAGCGCTTCTGCAAGGCGTTCATGACCGAGCTTTTCCGCTACATCGGCCCCAACACGGACGTGCCGGCAGGTGACATCGGCGTCGGCGCCCGCGAGATAGGGTACCTGTTCGGCGCCTGGAAGAAGATCACGGCCACATGGAACGGCGTTCTCACAGGCAAGGGCCTCTCCTACGGCGGCAGCCTAATACGCCCCGAGGCCACCGGATACGGCGCTGTGTACTTCGCCGCCGAGATGCTCGCCACCCGCGGCGAGACGCTGGAAGGCAAGACCTGCCTCGTCTCCGGATCCGGCAATGTCGCCCAGTACACGGTCGAGAAGATCCTCGACCTCGGAGGCAAGCCCGTCACCCTGTCCGACTCCGACGGCTGCATCTACGACGAAGCCGGAATTGACCGCGAGAAACTCGCCTTCGTCATGGATCTCAAGAATGTCAGGCGCGGCCGTATCAAGGAGTACGCCGACAAGTACAAGGGCGTCGTGTACACGCCCGTCAGCGCAAATCCCGACCACAACCAGATCTGGGACTACAAGGCCGACTGCGCCTTCCCCTCGGCCACCCAGAACGAGATCAACCTGAAGGACGCGCAGAATCTCATCAGGAACGGCGTGTACTGCGTATCCGAGGGCGCCAACATGCCCACCTGCATCGAGGGAGTGGAGCTCTTCCTCGAGAAGAAGATCCTCTACGGCCCCGGAAAGGCCGCCAACGCGGGCGGCGTCTCCACCAGCGGCCTCGAGATGGCGCAGAACGCCTGCTTCTCGAGCTGGAGCCGCGAGGAAGTGGACAGGCGCCTCCACGAGATAATGAAGAACATACATGCCAGCGCTCTCGCCGCGAGCGAGGCCTACGGCAGCAAGGGCAACTACGTGCTCGGCGCCAACGCCGCCGGGTTCGTCAAGGTCGCCGACGCCATGTTGGCACAGGGCATCTGGTAGATCACATCCCCGGAAACGCCAGGGGGCGGCCTCCCGGCCGCCCCTCCCTGTAGATGAAGGTTGCCACGGCGGTGGCATGGACGGTATCGCCCACCCGGAGTTCTGCTCTCAGGCGGTACAGCGGCGGCCTCTCCAGATCCATCCGGGCGGCAAGGTGCGTCGTGCCCGTGCAGGGAACCGGCTTCATGTAGCGTATTCCGATCTCCGCCGTCATTGCCGGGATCCCCCTGTGCAGAAGCAGATGTGTCATCACCGCATCGAGCAGGGCCCCGATAAGCCCTCCGTGGAGGATTCCGTCGTAACCCTGCAGTGCGGGATGCGCCTCGAATAGCGCAGTCATGGTTCCGTCGTCCATGTCCCTGAACCTGAGTCGGAGGGACAGAGGATCCCTCCCGCCGCACATCAGGCAGTCACGATGGTTCTCGGCCTTCCGTGCTCCCGTACTGTCCGGGCTAGTGGTCACAGGCGTTGTCTCCGGTCACTAGCGTGCCCGCGAGATACTGCCTCACTACCTCCTCCGGCGCTTCCGAAGGGGCTCCTGTGACCACCTCGATGCCGCCTTCCGAGAAGAGCCCCTGCGCCCTGCTGCCCATTCCGCCCGCGATGACGAGCTG
>JAAYTY010000029.1 GCA_012523605.1 Candidatus Fermentibacterota bacterium | reverse complement strand
CTGAGCATGGAACTTCCATGCGACGGCCCAGCGTGGAGCGTGGGATATCGAGCCCATCCTTCTCGCAAGGGAGAAGTCGTCGAGCTTCACCACGGCTCCGTCGATCTCCCAGGGAAGCGAGCGCCTGTCGGCCTCCAGTTCGGCAAGCGCCTTCTCCACCTCGGCCGCGCCCCGGCATCGCCTGTTGCGGCCCGACACCGGGATGCCCCATCGCCCGAGGGCCTCCAGAAGCCCTGTCTGGGTCTCGATGCCCTCGGGGGGCGCGGCCGCCGACCACGCCACGAAGCTCAGCGGCCTCGAAGCGGTGATCCTGCTGTCGAGCTGTCTCAGCGAACCCGATGCGGCGTTGCGCGGATTGGCGAAGGGCTTCTCGCCGGCTTCCGCCTTTTTTCTGTTCAAAGCCTCGAAATCCGCCTTGCGGAAGACCACCTCCCCCCTGACCTCGATGTCACGGGGTGCATCTTCCGGAAGCGCCAGGGGAACCGACCTGATGGTCCTGATGTTCGCGGTGACGTCCTCGCCCGTCGTCCCGTCGCCCCTGGTCGCTCCCCGGACCAGCACCCCGCCGCTGTAGAGGAGCGAGACGGCGAGCCCGTCGAGCTTCGGCTCCACCGAATAGCGCGGCGGAACATCGAGCCCCGTCTCTCTCATCACCCGTGCTTCGAATGCCGCGAACTCCCCGGCATCGAATACGTTGTCGAGGCTGAGCATGGGGGGGTCGTGCACCACAGGGGCGAATCCGGTCACCGGAGGAGCACCGACGCGGCTGGTGGGAGAGTCGGGGGTTTTCAGCCCGGGCCAGGCTTCTTCGAGCTGGAGAAGGCGGGCCACAAGGGCGTCGAAGTCCTCGTCGGGTATCTCCGAACGGTCCTCCCTGTAGTAGAGGGCTCTGTGGTGCTCGATCAGACCGCGCAGTGCGCGGGCCTCGTCAATCACCTCGCGCGGTATCACGAAATCGATATCTCCATGCGGAGGACCAGTTCGCTCCTTGCGCCCGGCTCCTGTGCCATCACCAGCGCCAGCCCCTGGTGCACCCGCTCGTAACCCCTCTCGGAACGGTTGACGGACTCGAGGGGCATGTGAAGCGCCTCCAGCATCCGGGGAGAAGTGATCACGGCTCCGGCTCTGCGCCATCCATCCCTGATTTCGATGCGTGCGGCTCTCCCGCCGCCTCTGCTTCCTGCAGGAAGGGCTCTGGCCGAGCCTGTCTTGATGCTCCTGTCGGGCTCGGAGCCGGTGAGCAGGTTCAGGCACACCTCGCAGGCGCCGGCCGACCCGCTTTCGAGGTCGAACGAGGTTCTGCACTCGATGAAGGGTTCGGCCAGGCCGATGACGATTCTCTTGGACGCCATGCCGCAGGGGGCTTCTAGCCGAGCCGAGACGGCGACGGCATCTCCGTCGGATTCCAGCGCGACAGTTCCGGGAATGCACCGGAAGGCATGGAGACCGCTGGAGCACGCAAGCCACCGCCCCTTCCAGTCGCCCGGGGGGAGTGCCAGGCTCCGGAACGAGACCCTGCGCCAGGGATCCGTGACTACCCTGGAGGCGAGACCCGCCTCCGTCGAGGTGAGCGTGTCGTGTATGGTGCGGACTCCGTCACCCGCCGGGGCGTCGGAAACGAGAGAATGGTAGGCCTCCGCCCTTCTCGTGAGGACATGGCCGAGAGGGACCGGCGGCCTGCCAGGCGCGAGGGCCGTGAGCTCGCTTATCGAAAGCCCGTCCCCCGTCCTCACCAGAGCGGAGAGCCGAGGGGTGATGACGAGGATCTCCTCGCTCCCGTCGGAATCGATGTCCCCCCTATGCACGACCGGAAGATCCCCGAGCCTTTCGTGGGCGGCCCTCTCCGCTTCGTGAAGTTCGATCCAGACCGCCTCCCTGAGATGGGGCAGATAGAGCCCGCCGAATACCCCGTGCCAGTAGGAACAGTTGCACTGGCTGCGCCAGTAGTGCCTCATGGCATCGGCGCTCCTGCTCTCGACAACGGAGGCGTACGAGTGGAGCACCCTCTTGTGCAGTTCGTTGGCCTCGGGATACCTGGTGAGGAAGTTCCTCCAGAATCCGCCTCTGATGAACGGGAAGGACGCGCCTTCGCCCCCGGCGGACGAGACGGCGGAGGCTACTCTGCCGTATTCCCCGCGGGCGCCTGCGGGAAGGGTCCACTCGCCCATTTCAGGATAGCTGGCGGTGGGCACGTAAACCGGCCCTCCGGCGGGGATCTCGTCGCAGGCCTCGGACGGAGTGATGCACCGGATCCACTCGGCGTGCTCCAGGGACGAGAGGAACTCCTCCAGCCAGCCATGTTCGTAGCAGAGGTCTCTGGTGCCTGGCCAGACTCCGAACTTCTCCCCGTCGTCGCCGTAGAATGCCAGGGGATCTCCCCTCTCGGCCATCTCTTTCAGCATGGACATGACGTCCCGAACGCCGTGGAACGGTATGGCGTACCTGAGCAGCTTCATGCTCCCCAGAAGCCTCAGCGGCACCCCGGAATCCTCCGTCAGCCAGGGGCGCCGGCAGTCGCCGGGGGAAAGACCCGCCAGAGCAAGGTGATTGTCGTCCACGACTGCGTACTCCACGCCGGTTCCTTCGAGTATCGACGGCATGGAGGGCTCCCAGACGCGCTCGGTCAGCCAGAGCCCCCGCGGGGTTCCGCCCGAGATCCGGGCGAGCTTCGCGCTGAAGGCCTTCACCTGTCTCTTGACGTCCGACCGTGGAAAGATCGGGAGGATCGGCTCGTAGAAACCGCTGGTCAGGAGCTCCACCTGGCCGCGGGAGCACATATCCCTGAGCCTGGAGATGTATTCGGGGTGCTTCGCCTCCATCCAGTCCATCAGACAGCCGGAGTAGTGCAGGCCCAGCCTGACGCCGGGATGACGGCCCAGATGCTCCAGGAGGGGCAGGTAGCAGTCCTGGAACGCTTTCTCGACGACATCGTCGAAGTTGCCGACGGGCTGGTGGTTGTGGAGGCACATTGCGAATCGAAGCTGCATCGCGGAGATCAGACCCTTTCGTAAACTATGTCGGCCGGGATGATCCTCCCGGGGAACAGATCAATGCGTTCGACCGGCTGGTTCAGCGAGCGGGTCACGGCCTGCCAGCCGCCGGACTCGGGACGCCCGAGAGTCTCCAGGATACGCCTGCCGCCCTCGTAGAAGACCGCGACCCTTCCAAGGGGAAGAGGAAACTCAGGGCCGGGCTGGAGCTGTTCGATCCTTGCGAAGAGCCCGTTCCCGCTTTCGCGCCAGCTCACCACGATCTGAGGCACTCCCGGCTGATAGAGCCATGCATCGAAGAACTCGGAGGTCCGCCCAGAACCCGCAAGACCGAGCGAGGAAGCGAGCCTCGCATAGGCGTATCCCTCGTGTCGCAGAGCAGAGAGGAATCTGCCCATCCCTGCGTCGAAATCCGGAATGACCTCGGACAGCATCTGGAAGACGCAGGGCGCCTTCCCGAGGAGGACCTGCTGTGCGAGCGGGGAGGAGGTGAGCTGGGGGTCGGCGATGGCCGGCTCCATCCCGCCGGTCTCGGCGGTCGAGTGCAGATAGTAGAGAAGGCAGGCTTCCAGCAGGCTGTCCGCAGAGCCGGCCGACTGCCAGTCCCTGGCGAACCTGCAGGTGCCGTAGGCGCAGAGCGCCATCTCGATTTCGTCCGGAAGATAGGTCGAGAGTTCGAGCATCGCCCGGCAGGCCTTCGCGGCCACCGCCGGCGAGGAGGGCCGTGTTCCTGCGGCGAGGGAGTCGGCCCATGAGGCGTGTCCCGACAGCGAGGCGAGCATGTCCGGCGATACCAGAAGAGCGCCCGGACCCGCCGCCAGGACCGGCCTGCCGATGCTGGAGACGACAACCACGTCCAGCCGGCCCTCCGGGAACCCGAGGCACTTCCAGACGGAGGTGCAGAGCATGTCCGAGAGCACGGTCAGCTCCGCGGCGAGAGAGTCGGGCACCTCGTCGGAGACCATGAGGGTAGAGGCGCCACCGGCTATCGCCGCCTTCTCGAAACGGCCGGCCGCCCAGCACACGGGTCCCGCGATCCTCTCGCTCTGCGAAGAGTACGAATACACCTCGGAGGAGCCGGAGGCATGCCGGGATTCCAGCACGAACGGGGCATAGAACTCCGTGCCGGCCGGCACCGAGGCTCTTATCCTGTAGGCGGCCGGAACCGTGCTGCCGGGGTAGAACCACTCCCCGCCGCAGAACGAGGAGAGAAGCCTGACCTGGGCGCTGGCCGTTTCTCCGTGTTCGATGTAGAAGCCGGTGACATCGGTGGAATAGAATCCTCTGAACAGCATGGTGGCCGAGTCGGGGAAGCAGATGACAGAATCGCCCGATCTCTCCATGCGGCCTGTGAGGGGCACGATCGTTTCGGGAGCCGATCCGTCGAGCACGGGCACCAGGAACCCGGTGCCTTCCGTTCTGCCGACATTCGAGGCATCGACCGTGAACGTGTCCGTGACCGCCAGCCTCATCTCGTCGGGACGTATCGAGAGGTTCATCCGGTGCTCGATCAGGGGGTCCGGATCCACATCGCCGCTTCCGGCATCGAGCAGGATCGCCTCCCTGGATCTCGAAGCGAGCTGAACGCGCCTCGAGCCCTCCCAAAGCTCGAACCTCCCGGACCGCAGCGTGCCGCTGCAGATCGCAAGGAGTGCTTCGGGAGTGTCGGTGGTCATCGAGAACCTGAGCACCAGGTCCTCGCACGAGCCCAGGCGCCAGCGCCTCTCGATATACGACGAATCGCCCCGGACGAAAGCCAGGGGAACGACCGTGTGTCCTTCTTCGTCGACTATGGGGGCTGTCTCGTCGAGTTCCTCTCCGCCTGGGCCGGTCGGGCTGCCTGCCGCCCACCAGCAGTCGAGCAGAGCAGATACGGAATAGGCCGCCTCGGGCGTCACGATTCTGTACCGTCCGGCCGACTCGCGGATGAAGGATGCTTCCGGATCGAGCGTGACCGTGACAGTGATCCTCTTGCCTGCGACCAGCTCTATCGTCCGCTCGGAGCCTCCCGGGGCTCCTCCACGCGCACAGCAGGCCGGGACAAGCACAGCCAGCACCGCAAGCTTCCTGCGGATCAACATCCCTCCCGTCGTTCCCTGGCATGCGCCGGGTGATTCATTAACCCGTTCCGGCGCCGGGACTATACTAACCGCGCGACGCCCTGCAGTACACTGCCGCAGTTGACGCCCGGAGCACGCCCGCGCAGATTGCCCGGAACGAAAGGAACCGATGATCGTCCCTTCTCTCCTCGGGGTGTCGCCCTCGATCCCGGCGAAGGCTACGGCGGTGCTGGTCTCGGGCTTCTTCTCCGCGATCACGGTGCTGGCGCTGATCCTCATGCAGATATTCGGGGCCAGGATCTTCGAGATCATCATGGAGAAGAGCAGGACGGGCCCGGTGATATTCTTCTTCGCCGCGCTTCTCGCGGGAATCACCGGAATCCTGACGGGGGCGTTCGTCGAGGACGAGGGCCCGGCGCTCCTCATCGGGCTGATCTCGGGCTTCCTGGTGTGGACCGCACTCGGCGAGGTGGCTGAGCAGCTCGGCTGGGTCTCCACCATGGCGCGTTCGGCAGTGGCGCTCTTCCTGATAGCCTTCGCCTTATGGCTGTCGGGATTCCTGTTCAGGGGCATCCCCGTCGCAGTGACGGCCGGCCTGGGCTACCCCGTGTGCATCTGGGGCCTGCACCTCGTCAGGGTGAGGGTCCTCGCCAAGTGGGGCCCTTCCTCGCTTCCCTCGACCATTCTTGCGCTTGTGAATGCGGCTCTGGCTGGGGGCGGGCTCGCCCTGGGCATGTCGTATGCGACGCCCCTCTCCGGAATCATCGGCGGTGTCGTCTTCGCCATGGCGACATGGTCGACGCTCGAGATCCTCTGGGAGCACGGAACCGCCAGGAGGCCCTGGCGCCGCTAGACCCTGTCGGTATCAGGTTGAAGAAACTTGAGAAACAGCAGAATCCTGTCGAACAACACGATACTGATGCGGCGGCACCGGCTCCGGCCTGAGGCAAACTGGTTTACCGACAATCATGTCTAGCTGTATCGGCATACTAGCCTGGAAGATGGCGGTTTCTTAAGTTTCTTCAACCTGACACCGGTAGCCGGGCGCTAGTAGATCAGGTAGTAGATTCCGGCGGAGAGCCAGAACGGCTCCAGAGCGACTTCGGAGAAGTAAAGCTCGTCGTCGGCCGCCTCCCTTGCCTGACCGGATGCCTCCTGCACGGTCCAGGAGTCGGCCCGGGACCCAAGGAAGGATCCGACCGAGGCCGACAGCCCGAGATGGGATGACGGCAGGTATTCCAGACAGGCTTCCGCGAGGCCTCCTGCCAGCACGGAGGAGGCGTCGGTCGCCAGATACTCGACAGCCACCTCCTGGATCATGAAGTCCACCATTCCGCCCGCCGCGAGCCGGAGAGCCAGCGACGGCGCGGCCAGGGCGATCCTCGGGCCGGCCCTGAACTCCACCCCGACGGCGGAGAGGTTCTCCATCGTCCCCGCCATAAGGCTTCCCCCGAAGCAGAGACCCCACCTGTAGCTGTCCACTCCCAGCCTCACGAAACTCACCAGGCCCGAGCCGGAGAAGTCCTCCTGCTCCGCCCCTTCCTCGAGCTCGACCGGGAAGCCCGCCCAGCCTGCACGCAGAAGGGCCGGCGCACCCTGCTCGATCGCGGTGACAGGCCCGCCGGGAGCAAGCCTTCCCGCGAGCAGTCTCGCTCGCGAGACTCCATCGTCGCATCGGACGACCTGGAGAAGCCCCCGGCTCCTGAGTTGTTCGTAGCCCTCAGGTGTGACGGGGATCTCGGAGGCGCTGGCCACGGCGGACAGGAACATGCCCTTCCGCAGACCATCCTCCGACCCTGCTGGGATGTCCTGGAGACCGCCCTCTGATGCCGTGAAACCGACCTCCACGGGAAAGACCCTGAGCAGCATTCCGTCGCACAGCCTGACGGCCGCCCCTGCGGCCATGCCGTCGAGATCCGGGACGAGCGGCGTTTCCAAGTCGGCATAGGAGCTCTCCTCGGCCGTCCCCATCAGATCACCAGAGGAGGTGTAGAACCTCGCCGAGAGGGTGACCGTGGTTCTCCGGGATTCGAAGAGCGAATCGCCCCTCCAGACGGCTCTAGGCGGCTCCTCCTCCAGCGGCCTGACGGTCAGCACGCACAGGAAATCGAGAGCCCCTGCAGAAGCCGCCGACTGGATGTGAGGTATTATGTTGTCATATAATGATATAGAGCTATCGGGGAGAAGCACCGGCTCGAAACGTCCGGTTTCCGTCACGCAATCCCGCATCACTTCGAGGAGCAGAGACGGATCTATCTCTTCCGGGCATTCGACGACCACAAGGCCCATCCTGGGGAGCGAGGCAGCGGACCCGGAGCACACGAAGAAAAGAGCCGCCAGGACTCGCAAAAGCATCAGGGCTCCTCTCGCGACGGGACCTGGCTATTCCATCATCATCTCGGATATCTCGTCCCCCGATACCACGAGCATGCTGTCCGAACAGACGGCGCTGAGTGAATCCTTCCAGCCGGGGAAGGCTTCGTCAAGGACCGCGGCATCTGGCGAGGACGGCGTCCCCTCTGCGTCGAAGAACAGGACGAACCTCCTCCCGGCCGCATAAGCCCTGGCCGTGGCCTCCGTCCTCCGACGGGCAGTCGTGTCGACGGCGGAGCAGACAGATTGGGAAACCGCCGCATACTCCTCGACGGTTCCGGCTGACACCGGTTCCGAAGCTTCAGCCGCACCGGTCAGGTCGTCCGACTCCTGATCCTCCCGGACGGACTGAACGACGACACAGGCATCGGAGGCGTAGTCACCGTCGAAGCCGGGCGAGGCGGCCATGCCGCCGCCGGCCATCCCTCCCGAACCCCCGGCCGGAGCGGCGCCCCCGCCGCCTGCCGCTGCACTGCCCGCCGAGAGGTCCTGGAGGCTCTCGCCGAAGGCCGATTCGGCCCCTGTGGAGATCGAACCCTCCATCTGCGCTTCGAGCGCACCGGTCTCGAGCCGTTCGCTGAAGAGGGCTTCCGGAGCATATCCGGCGGTTCCGTCAGGAGACGCGCTGCGGATGTTGTCATGAGTTCCCGTGACGGCGACGGTCTCGGGCAT
Source organism: Candidatus Fermentibacterota bacterium (assembly GCA_012523605.1). Lineage (GTDB taxonomy): Bacteria > Fermentibacterota > Fermentibacteria > Fermentibacterales > Fermentibacteraceae > JAAYTY01. Next base: position 2,624 of record JAAYTY010000029.1, on the reverse strand, counting down.
GGCGGCCGTGTCCGTCTCCGGAGGAAGTCCCGCCAGCGACTGCTCCTGCTCCGCGGGCTGCCCGGTCTCCTCTCCGGCCCGGCTCTCCTCGATCAGAGCAGCGGTCTCACCGGGGATCCGCTCGGTCTCGAAACCGGAATCGAACGCAGCCGGCTGCCCGGGCTCCCTCACGAGACTCCCGTTCCTGCCGAGAAACTTCATGCCGGCTATCGCCACGAGCAGGGCGGCGGCGACCGGGAGCGCCCACTGGAGCAGGTTCCTCCGTCGAACGGGCCAGCGGCTGCGAATATCGCGCTCGAGCCTCTCGAACTGACCGTCGGAGGGCTCCCGGTAGGAATCCCTCCATGCGGCTTCCATCCGTGCCTGGCTCGACACCAGCAGAGCGCATCGCCTGCAGGATCCTATGTGCGCCTCGATCCTCTCCGCGTCCTCACTGCCGAGCTCTCCATCGGAGAAGGCCATGAGCTCGTCGAACGAGGGGCACTTCACTTCACGTCCTCCAGAAGATGGGCCACGGAGCGCCTCACTTCGGTCCTGGCCCTGCTGAGACGCGACATGACCGTCCCCAGGGCTATCCCGAGCGTAGAGGCGATCTCGCTGTAGCTGAGCTGCTGATCTATCCTCAGGACGAACACCGCCCGGAGGGACGGCGACAGGTTCTCCACCGCGGCTTCGATGGCCCTCGCGAGCTCCTCGGCCTGAGCCCTCTCGCCCAGGTCGTCGGGGATGGACTGGAGTCCGTCCGCCCCGTACTCCTCGTCGTACTGCACCTCGCCGTGGCGCTTCCGCTTCTGCGACATGTTGATGGCCAGGTTGGACGTGATCCTGTAGATCCATGTGAAGAACCTGTACCCGGTGTCGAAGCCGGCCATGGCCTGCATAGCCCTGATGAACGCCTCCTGTGTGACGTCCCAGGCGTCGTCGTCGTTCATGCACATGCGTCTTGCCACCCTGAACACCCTCTTCTGGTACTTCGCGACGAGCCTGCCGAACGCATCCCTGTCACCATCCCTGGCCCTCCGGACGAGATCGAGATCTTCCTCGTCATCGCTTCGGAGGGCTGACAGTAATACAGACAGGAGCAAGGTCTATTCCCTCTCGGGGCGTGCGCGGTCAGAACCGGAGGCCGAGCGCGGCACCGATGCCGATGTCCTTCTCGAACCGCTCGTTCTCCTGGACGAACCCGAACAGGTGCGCATCGACGTAAGCGTCGAGCATGCCGTAGAGCCAGGCGGCGGACGTGAGCCAGATCAGGTCGAGCCTGTTCTCCCTGTGGGAAAGATAGCGATCCTCGTCGGCTGGATCGCCCGACTCGGCGAAGTCGTCCCTCGCTCTCTCGGTTGCGATGTGCTCCTCCACGAGGAGAGCCAGGAGTCCCAGCTCGACGCCTCCCAGGACGAGACCCTTCACCGGCTCCTCGTTGTAGAACTGGCCCCATCCGGGCAGGACGGCCGAGCGCAGCAGGGCGGCCGTCGGATTCCGGCCGGGCAGATCATCGCCGGCCGACTCGGTTCTGCGGGCGGCGTCGCCGCCGAGAAGCGGCTGCGAGAGCAGGAAGCCCGCAGCGAGGAGGGCGGCCGGGCTCAATCGGGTCTCCCGCCTGTCAGCAGACCAGCCCCCGCCTGCTTTCCAGCATGAATCGGGCCAGGTTCTTCGCCTCTTCCCCCCACCTTTCCTCCTGCACGATCCTGCCGGCCCTGGCCGCCAGAGTGCCCTCGCCTCTGAAGAGCAGATGGAAGGCCTCCTCCAGGTTCCGCAGGCGCTCGCCGGAGAAGCCGCGCCGCTTCAACCCGATCGTGTTCAGCGACGCGACTCTCAGCGGATAGCCCCCCACGAGGCAGTACGGCGGCACGTCCATCGGCACCCTGTACCCTCCGCCTATCATCGAGTAGGCTCCGATGCGGACGAACTGGTGCACCGGGACGACTCCGCCGATCGTGGCATACTCCCCGATCTCCACATGCCCGGCTATGTTGACGGCATTGGCCAGTATGACTCCCCTGCCTATCCTGCAGTCGTGCGCAACATGTGCGTAGGCCATCACGAGGCAGTCCGGGCCGATCTCGGTCCTGCCCGTTGCCGCGGTGCCCCGGTTGATGTCCGCGAACTCCCGGATCACCGTCCTCTCGCCGATGAAGAGTTCGGTGGGCTCGCCGGCATACTTGAGATCCTGCGGCTCTGTTCCGACAACGGCGTTCGGTCCGATCCTCACGCCGTCAGAGAGCGTCGTCCGCCCCTCCACTACTGCGTGGGCTCCGATCCGCACTCCCCTGCCCAGCCTGACTTCTGGCCCGACGACCGCGAAGGGGCCGATTTCAGCGTCGGAGCCGTCGCATTCCACGATCGAAGCAGGATGGATCATCTGGGCACCAGCATCGCCATGAGTTCCGCCTCCGCCACCGTCTTGCCGTCGACCCTGGCCAGACCGTTCATCAGGCATACGGCTCCACGACGCTTGACCATGTCAAGCTCGAAGACTATCTGGTCGCCCGGCAGGACGGGCTTCCGGAACCTCACCTTGTCCACTCCGGTGAAGTACACCAGCCATTCCTCGGGTTTCTCGACGGAGTTGAAGAGCATCAGCCCGCCCACCTGGCCCATGGCCTCTATGATCAGCACGCCCG
>JAAYTY010000028.1 GCA_012523605.1 Candidatus Fermentibacterota bacterium | reverse complement strand
GTCCCACGGGGAATCGAACCCCGGTTTGATGGCTGAGAACCACCCGTCCTAGACCTCTAGACGATGGGACCGCCGAGGGAGCGGGATTATCTCCGCTCGGCCGAGCCTATGTCAAGCCCGGCACAGGTTTCGCCGTTCAGTAATTCCCCCGACCGAAGAGGTCTTCGTACCGCTGTATGGTCCGGCTCCGCCTTTCGGCGTCAAATCCGCCCAGGCAGTCTATGGCCCTGCGCAGGCGCACACGACACATGACGCTCCCCAGCAAAGCCATGGAATCATAAAGCGGCATCGAAACCTTCGACCCGGAGACGGCCACATAGAAGGGCCTCGTGAGATCGCGCAGCTTCAAGCCGAGCTTCTCGCCCAGGTTCCTGAACATCGCCTCCAAGGCTGACGGGGTCATCTCCGGAAGCCCTTCGATCCTCCACACGGCCATCTGGAAGATCTCCTGCACCTCGTCCGAAGTACGTCCCCTGATCTCAAGGGCCTGCGGGTCGAGCGGCACCGAGTCCGAGAAGACGAAGGATGTCAGGGGACCCCAGTCGGCGAGAATCTCCAGCCGGGAGTGCGCAACCCTCAGCACTTCCAGCAGGCGTTCCCTCCCCAGGCCCCAATTCTCCAGCACCGGCATCAGCCTCTCGGGCGTGTAGTTCTCCCGGATGTATCGGGCGTTCAGCCAGCGCAGCTTCGCGATATCGAACACAGGGCCTCCCAGGGTGATGTCCTCGAGGCGAAGCTCCCTGAGCATGTCCTCCAGCGTGAACTTCTCTTCCCCGCCAGGCATGCTCCAGCCCATCATCCCCAGGTAGTTGAGGAGCGCCTCCGGAAGGAATCCCGCTCTTCTGTAATAGGTTATCGAGGTTGGATTATCCCTCTTCGAGAGCTTGCTATGGTCTGCGTTGCGCAGAAGGGGGAGGTGACAGAACACCGGAGGCTCCCAACCGAAGGCCTCGAACAGGCGGATGTGCTTCGGCACGGAGTTGATCCACTCCTCGCCGCGTATGATGTGGCTTATCCGCATCAGGTGGTCGTCCACCACTACGGCCAGGTGATAGGTGGGGAAGCCGTCGCTCTTCAGAAGGACCTGGTCGTCAACCGTGGACCAGGCCTTGCGGATCTCCCCCCGCAGGAGGTCTCTGAAGACGCAGTCGCCTTCCAGCGGGGCCTTCATGCGTATCACGTGGGGCTCGCCAGCGGCAGCCCTTCGGTCGGATTCGTCGCGGGGGATGTCCCGGCAGTGCCTGTCGTATCCCGAGTCGGCGCCCGCTCTGCGCGCCTCCCGCATAGAGAGCAGGCGCTCCCTGGTGCAGAAGCACCTGTATGCTGCATCCCGGGACAGCAGAGCCTCGGTGTGCTCGCGATAGATTCCAAGCCTCTCGCTCTGGCGGTACGGGCCGAAGGGCCCTCCCACTCCAGGGCCTTCGTCCCATTTCAGGCCCAGCCACTCCAGAGAGTCGTATATCGCCTGCTCGGACCGCGAAGAGAATCGCTCCCTGTCGGTGTCCTCAATGCGAAGGACGAAGCTCCCCCCGTTCTTCTTGGCCCAGACGTAGTCGAACAGTGCCTGATAGGCCGTTCCGACATGGGGATCGCCAGTGGGGGAGGGCGCTATCCTCGTCCTTACCGTCATCTCAGTTCCCCCCGTCCTTCGGCGCCGACCTTGCGATCTTCGCCCACTCGTCCCTCAGCGTGACGGTCCGGTTGAAGACCGGGGCTCCGGGTCTCGAGTCGGCCGAATCGGCACAGAAGTAGCCCAGGCGCTCGAACTGCCATGCCGCGCCGGGTTCCGACGAGGCGAGATGACGCTCCACCATGCAGCCGGAGAGAACCTCGAGGCTGGAGGGATTGATGTCCTCCTTCCAGCTCCGCCCCTCGGTCGAGCCCGGGAAGGGCACGCTGAACAGGTGCTCGTACAGCCTCACTTCGGCGGGAACGCAGTGCAATGCGGACACCCAGTGCAGAGTAGCCTTCACCCTGCGACCGTCGGGGGCGTCGCCTCCCCTGGTGGCAGGATCGTAGATGCAGCGGATCTCGACAACCTCGCCGGTCGCGGGATCCTTCACCACGTCCGTGCAGGTGACGAGATAGGCATATCTGAGGCGGACCTCCCTGCCCGGCGACAGCCTGAAGAACTTAGGGGGCGGTGATTCCATGAAATCGTCCCGCTCGATGTACAGCACCCCGGAAAAGGGGATCCGGCGCGTTCCTGCGGAAGGATCCTCCGGGTTCACCACGAAGTCGAACTCCTCGGTCATCCCCGGGGGGTAGTTCTCGATGACCAGCCTGACCGGCCTCAGCACAGCCATCGCACGGGGGGCCGTCCGGTTCAGATCCTCGCGAACGCAGTGCTCAAGCAGTGCGATGTCCACAACACTGTCGCGCTTGGCCACTCCGACCCTCTCGGCGAATGCGCGTATCGCCGCGGGAGGGTAGCCGCGGCGCCTCATGCCGGCCAGCGTGGGCATTCTCGGATCGTCCCATCCGCGAACCAGGCCATCGTTCACGAGCTCGAGGAACTTGCGCTTGCTCATCACGGTGTGGGTGAGGTTGAGCCTCGCGAACTCGATCTGCTGGGAGTGGTGGATGCCCAGCTCCTCGAGGAACCAGTCGTACAAAGGCCTGTGATCCTCGAACTCGAGCGTGCATATCGAGTGTGTGATTCCCTCCAGCGAGTCCGAAATCGGATGCGCGAAGTCGTACATGGGATAGATGCACCACTTGTCGCCGGTTCTGTGGTGACTGGCGCGCAGGATGCGGTAGATCACCGGGTCGCGCATGTTCAGATTCGGCGAGGCCATGTCTATCTTCGCCCTGAGGGTGCGCGAACCGTCGGGGAACTCGCCGGCCCTCATTCTTCTGAAGAGGTCGAGATTCTCCTCCGCCGTCCGGTCGCGCCAGGGGCTGTTGCGTCCCGGTTCGGTCAGTGTGCCGCGGTACTCTTTGACCTGCTCGGCCGTCAGGTCGCAGACATACGCCTTCCCACTCATCACGAGCTGTTCGGCGAAGCGGTACAGGTTCTCGAAGTAGTCCGAGGCGTAGAAGAGCCTGTCCTCCCAGTCGAATCCCAGCCAGCGGACGTCGTTGATTATGGAATCGACGTACTCCGTCTCCTCCCTGGAGGGGTTGGTGTCGTCGAAGCGGAGGTTGCACTTCCCGGAGAAATCCCTGGCTATTCCGAAGTTGAGGCAGATGGATTTCGCGTGCCCGATGTGAAGGTATCCGTTGGGTTCGGGCGGGAACCGCGTGTGTACCCTGCCCCCGAACCTCCCGCTGCGGTTGTGCTCAAGGATGATTTCCCTGATGAAGTCGGCGGGGGTTTCCGGTACTGCATTCCCGCCGTCTCCCGAAGTCTTTCTGCCGTCATCCATGTCGTATCCTCACTGGATTGTCGCCTTCTAACAACAGGGCCCATGGACCCCGCCAACACCGTCGCTCCAGGCCCGCATCCCCGGGGTTCAGGCCTCCCAGGGCCGGGCCGTGGTCTGTCGCTGGATGTACTTCCTGCCGCCGACGGTGACGGCGTTCACGGGGCATATCCCCTGGCAGCGCATGCAGAGTTCGCAGCGGTCGAGATGCTGTGGGAAGTCCCGCATCCTGATGTTCCTCACGGGGCAGTGCTCCGCACACAGGCCGCATCCGGTGCAGACCGACCTGTCGGCCTCGAGAGGCAGCTTCCTGCGCATGAACGAGAACGGCCTGTCGTTCCCGAGCAGGAGGCAGGCGAGGTCGGAAAGGAGGGGCACTCTCGGCCAGGATGAGGTTCCCTGCATGAGATCACGGGCGAACGACTCGGACTTCTCGATCCCGCGCCTGACGAGGGCCGCGTCGCGTTCCGGATCCGTCCTTCGCTTCAGGAAGTTCGACGGCATAACGATCCGGCGCGCGCCCAGCACCTTGTAGCCGAGATGCTTCAGATGCTGCCTGAGGGGGCCCACAAGCCCCATCGTCGATCTGCTCATTGTCACGAGCAGGAAGGCGGACCTCCCGCCCGAAGGAGGGAGGTTGCGGAAGAACCTCCAGACCAGGGGATAGGTCGTGAAGGCGGCTGCCGGACAGGCGAGGCCCAGTATTCCCCCGGGAGGCAGGGATGCCGGGTCGGTGTCCTCGATCGGGCGTGTTCGGACAACCACATCGCCCTGCCTGAACACCGCAGCCATGGCGCTTACGCACACGGCGGTGTTGCCTGTGCCCGAGAAGAAGCAGAAGTCGATATCGCTCTTGATCATCGCCTTTCCGTTTCAGCTGATTAGAATGTTAACATAACCAACCTGCCGCTTCGGAGCATGACGGTGCCCTTCGCGGTATCCGGAGTTAGTATAGCTTCGAAGGGACGCCTGATGAAGTACCTCGTGCTTATGAGCGGCGGAGTGGATTCAGCCGTTGCCGCATTCATGCTCCTGCGTGACGGCGCGGATGTCGCGGGCATTCACATGCTGCCCGGGAATGATGCATCAGCTCCCCCCGGTTCCTGCTGGGGCGAGGGGGCGTCCGAATCCGCCGAACACGCCGCTGCCGCCGCCGAAGGGCTGGGCATTCCGCTCACCGTGCTGGACGTGTCCTCGAGCTTCAGAGAGCACGTCCTGGAAGCCGCAGGCCGCATGTATTCGGCCGGCCTCACTCCCAACCCGTGCGCACTCTGCAACAGGCATGTGAAGCTCGGCTCGCTGATCGAGACCGCACGTGCATCCGGGCAGGTCTTCGACAGGGTTGCAACCGGTCACTACGCCCGCACGGCCTTGTCATCCGCCGGGCGCAGCCTCCTGTTCGCGGGGGCCGACAGGGGCAAGGACCAGAGCTACTTCCTCTCTCTCCTGCCGCAGGCCCGGCTGAACCTGCTGGATCTGCCCTTGGGGAGCCTTTCGAAGCGGGAGGTGCGCAAAATAGCGGAAGATGCCGGTCTGTCGAGGCTCGTCATGAAGCGCGAGAGCCAGGACTTCGCGGCGGGCGGCGCCTTCGCTGCGCTGGTTCGAGACAGGACTCCCGCCCCGGGGCCGATAGTGGATTTCGAGGGCAGGGTGCTGGGCGAGCACCGCGGGGCGATGCTCTTCACGGTGGGACAGCGGTCGGGCCTGGGGCTGGGCGGTCTTCGTGAACCGATGTACGTGCTGGAGATCGATATGCCAGGCAACCGCGTCGTCGTAGGACCCGCCGAGCGCCTTATGTGCGGAGGGCTGAGGGCGGGAGGGATGAACTGGATCGCACTGGAGAATCCCTCGGGTTCGTTCAGGGCCGCGGTGAGGATCCGCAGCAGGCACACGCCTGCAAGCTGCACCGTCAGCGTCTCAGAGGGAGGCGACGAGATCGAAGTGTCGTTCGACGTGCCCCAGCCCGCCGTCACGCCGGGCCAGATCGCGGCGATCTACGACGGAGATGCCGTTCTTGGAGCGGGAACGATCACCGGGGGCGTTTCTTCGAAGGGAAGATAGGCCCCCCTATCCGGCAACCCGCCGTCACTTCTCGTAGCACCGTATCCCAGACAGATGCACACCGGCCTCCCTTGCGATCTTTTCGAGCGCAGCCTCCAGCCCGGGCGGCAGGTTCTCCGCTTCCTCGCGCAACAGTTCCACGGTTGCGGAAATGCCGTCCGTACGCACTCTCGCGAAGGACAGGCCCGTCGCCAGCACCCGACTCTCGAGCCCCTCCGCGAGCCGGAGCAGGCCGGGGGTGATCGCGACACCCCGGGGAATCCTGGTGGCGAGGCAGGCGGCGTTGCGGCGGTAAGGGTCGGGCAGGCCGAGCTCGACCGACAAGGAGACAACCGCCGCCCTGTTCATGCCCAGCTCCGCGAGCGGGCTCCTGATCCCCAGTTCCCGAAGAGCCCGAAGGCCCGGGCGATCTTCACCCATGTCGTCGGCGTTCGTGCCGTCCATCAGAGCGTTCAGGCCCAGATTTGCAGCCTCGGCAGATAACCGGCCCATGATGAGCTTCTTGCAGAGATAGCACCTGTCGGAGCGGTTGGATGCGATCGAGGGATCTGCGGCAGGATCGATCGAGACCAGCCTGTGCTCGAAACCCATTCGGGTTGCGAGAGCTCGCGCCCTTTCCAGGTCGCTTCCGTGAGTGAAGGGAGTTTCGGCGGTGACGGCGACGAATCCTTCATTCGCGGCCCTCGCGGCGACGGCGCACAGGAGCGAGCTGTCCACACCGCCGCTGAAGGCCACGGCGAACCGCCCCATCCCTTCGAAAAGGCGGGCCAGATCCTTCAACATACGAGCAGGCCGCATTCCATGTGCATTACCTGCCGGAGAAAGGGACCGGCGGTCAAGTGGCCGGCGGAGACGGCATCCATTCTTCCGAAGACCGCTTCGCGGTTATGTTGGCGGGGCTCCGATCCGCCGGAGTGAAGCGACGGTGTCTGCGACACCGCCGATCACCCGGCGTTGGGCTGGCGGAGAGGGGGGGATTCGAACCCCCGGACAAGCTTTTGGCCCGTCAACCGCTTAGCAGGCGGTTGCCTTCAGCCACTCGGCCACCTCTCCGCACGCGGAGCGAGATTATCGGGATACTCGCGATAAGGGTCAAGGAAACAATGTCTTCCGACCAAAACCGATCCTTTCCGCACATCCTGCCAGAATCCGCATGGCTTCGGCCTGAGGATCCATGCCGAGGGACGGCGGGCTCGCTGCAGGGGCCTCATGGGCGTCAATGCAGGGAAGAGCACTCTCATGGACCTTCCTGGCACAGCAGGAGGTCTCGAAAGCGGGTCCCTCAGGAGTTTCCCGGATCGTGCCCGGGCCTACCCTCGAGCACTCCTTCGGCCGCGTGTCAGCCTGCCCGGAGGGGCTTGTCCGGTATCGCGTTGTCATCCTTCGCAGAGGCTGTATAGTAAGCAGGCGGCAGCGGCGGGGGGTCACCGCCCGCGTGAGGCCGGTGTAATGTAACTGACTGTGGCCCGGTTCTGTCGTGGGTCGACGGGCTTGAGGCACCCGGCGGGGTGCGGGTCCCATGGTTCTGACGGGAGGAACGATGTGAATCGGCTTCTGTTCGCGCTGGTTCTTTCGCTGACTCTCTCGTGTGGAGGGAGCGGCGGAGAACAACCCACGGGCGGCGAGGCGCAGGGAACCACGGCAGGCGTTGAGGCCAGTGAGGCCGTCGAGGCGACCGAGGCCGTCTCGGGAACTCCGGCGGTCACGGCGCCTACCGGTGCTGTGCCCTATGCCCGCGGAGTGGCCGCTACCGCCAATCAGCGCACTGCAACAATGGATTCGACACTGAACGCGATCGAGGGTGGACGGTGACGACAGTCCTTCTCCTGACGGCCCTGCTTTCCCAGGAGCCCTCGATTCCTGTCTTCAGGCTTCATCAGCTTTCCCCCCGGTTCGATGCGATGGCTCTGTTCCTCCCCGGGGGAAGTCTTCCACTCCAGCCCTGGCACGGCCTGCCGGACCGCACACGGGAGCGCCTCTGGGCCTGCTCGTGCTACAGCATGCTGGTCCAGCGGACTTCATGGAGCGCCTACATGGTTATCGCTCCACCGGGCTACGGTGATTCCATCCTCCCGGGGATGCTCGAGCTGGAGACGGACTGCCTGGAGCAGGACGTTTCGGGCTGGTGCAGGGCGCTGGCCCTATCCCCATACGATCCTTCCGGAGCCGTTCTGGTGATGTGGGACGTACCCATCCTCTCGAACGAGCTCTTGGACGCCCCTCCCGCGATTCCGGTACGCATCAGCGAGTGGCTCGCTTCCGGACCCGACACCCTCATGCTCTCAGGACAGTGGAGCAACAACGTGATACTGCTGACGGGTAGGGCGATGCTGGGACAGGGACCGGCCTGGAGGGGCGCGGGCTCGGAGGTGATCCTCACTTCCAGCGGCCCGGTGGCTGCAACGGTCATCACGTCTTCCGAGGCCACGCCCGCGCAGATCGCGGAGCTCACGACCCTCAGCCATCCTTGGGATTCGGTGTTCGCCGACACCTGGGGGCTGGTGTTCAGCGCAATAGACAGCCTGGTGGCCGCAGGCCGCCCGATTTCGGGGAACGGCCTTTCCGTAGTCTGGCTGAAGGGAAGCGGGTCCGGGCCCCGGCTCGAACCGTGGCGCATGCTTGCCTCTCCGCCTCCGCCTTCGAGGGCCTCCTTCACTCCCGCCTGGCCCGGGCGGATGCCGGAGGACTACCCTTCGTTCGATCCACCGGAGATAGAAGGAGTGGTCAGACTGGATCTCCCATTCCCCGGCTTCGGGGACGACCTGCTTGCGGTGACGGCGGGAATCGTCGAACGGATCCTTTCCCGGTCCCTGCTTCCCTTGGTGCCGGGTGCGGTGTCGGTCTCGGTGAGGCCCGGCATCGGCAGACTCGATGTCGCAGTCATAGGATCAGGCGGGCTTCCGGACGCGGACTCCCTCATGACCCTGATGCGGGCCGGGCTCGGACCGACTTCACTGTGTCCGCCGGAGGCCGCCCTGGTGAGGAATGCCGCGCTCAGAGCCTCGCTGCAGGCCGGCAGAGAGCTCCCGGTTCCCCCGGCTGCAGACCTCGTACTGCCGCTCGCCACGGCGATAGAGGACTAGAGGGCCGGTAACTGGGACGGCCGGTTGCCTCGCGGGAGGTGACGGAGCCGGAGGAACCGGGCTTTTCGATGTTTCGGGAATCCGCTCGACCCAGGATCAGGTACAGTGTGCTTCTCTCCGCGGTACTCCCGGGATCCGCTTCTGAACTGACGGAAAGGCATCCCCTCCGGATCGGCGAATGGCTTCCGTTCTCCAGCCTACTTCCTCTTCCCGCCGAACTGCTGCCTCACCCAGGGCCAGTTCAGAATGACATGCAGAACCGCCAGCGCGACGAGCGTAAGCCCCGCTACAGGATGGAAACGCTTGAAGGTCAAGTAGTCGACGGCATCCAGGAGCTTCGCCACGCCTCCCGCGGATACGGAGAGAAACACCAGGAACATGACCGGATTGAGAACCTTCAGAGCCTTCTGCCTGTTCATGCCGTCTTCCTTCTCCGGAACTCTCCGGTTCCCGTCCGGTATCGCGCCGGGCCGTCTTCACGACCGCCGTCAGCGCACCCCCGCGGATAAATATGCCCTGATCGCAAGGCCAGAGCTTCTCCGCTCAGGGCCGGCCGCCGGCCTCCTCCTTCGAAGGGGCGCCGGATACCCTTTCGTGCTCCTCCGCAAGGAGGTTCCACTTCTCCTGCAGTGCGGCCGCTTTGTCCATGATCCAGGCGTGCTCCTTCTGCAGCTCGACTACGCGCTTCCCGTCGCAGAGAACCTCGGGCCTGCAGAGGTCCTCCTCCAGCGCATGCAGCCGTTCCTCGAGAGGTATCAGTTCCTTCTCAACCCTGTGCATCCGCTTCTCGACGGCCGCCCTAAGCCTGTAGAGCCTGTTCCTCTCCTCGGCCTCCCTGCGCCTGCGCTCCTTCTCCTGATCGCGCCTTGCGGGTCCCTGCCTTGACCGCCCCGCCTCGGCGCGGAACTGCTGTTCGAGCTCCCTGTGCTTCTTCTCGAGATAGTATGAGAAGGGGCCGTTGAACCGCCTCACGGAACCGCTCTCCACCTCGTAAACCTGTTCGACGGTGCAGCCCAGCAGTTTCTCGTCGTGGCTTATCAGTACGAGGGTGCCGCGGTACTCCTCGAGCGCCTCCTCGAGGACTTCGCGCGAGAAGATGTCGAGGTGGTTCGTCGGTTCGTCGAGGATGAGCAGGTTGAGCGGCGTCATGAGTATCCTTGCGAGAGCCAGGCGCGACTTCTCACCGCCTGACAGTACCGCCGTCTTCTTGAATACGTCGTCGCCGGTGAAGAGGAACATGCCGAGGAAGCTCCGCAGTTCCTGCTCGCTCCTTTCGGGGGCGACGCTGGAGAGCTGCTCCATCAGGTTCAGGTCGCGGTTCAGGGTCAGTTCGACCTCCTGGGAGTAGTAGCCCGTAAGGACTCCCTGATTGATGCTCACCCTGCCTGAGGTCGGCTCCTCGATGCCGGCCAGGAGCCGCGAAAGAGTGGACTTGCCCTCGCCGTTCCTTCCCACTATCCCCACACGGTCGCCTCGCTCGATCAAGAGATCCACGCCCTGGAAGACGAGCCTGTCGTATGCCTTCGAGACCCCGGACGCCTCCACCACCCTGAGCGGCGATCTCGGCACCTCCGGGAACCTTATCCGCATCCTCCTCGGGCTTCTGTGTGTCTCGATGACCTCCAGGCGCTCCAGCATCTTCAGCCGGCTCTGTACCATGTTCCGCTTCTTCGGATTCGCCTTGAACTTGTTGACGAACCGCTCCATTTTCTCTTTTCTGTCGAGCTGGAGTCGGGCCTGGCGCTCGCGCTCGGCTATCTCCCTCTGCTTCGTCTCCTCGTACCTGGAATAGTTGCCCCCGTACATAGTCATCCTGCCGAACTCGATCTCGCAGACCCGGGTGACGATCCTGTCGAGGAAGGCGGGATCGTGAGAGATGATCCATACCGCTCCGGGAAACTCCTTCAGGTACTGCTCCACCCAGAGGCGCGCGTCGAGGTCGAGATGGTTCGTCGGTTCGTCGAGAAGAAGCAGGTCGGGCTCGGCCAGGAGAAGAGCCGCCAGCTCGGCCCTCATCCTCCATCCCCCGCTGAAGTGTTCCAGGGGCTTGTCCATCTCGTCCGGCCGGAAGCCCAGCCCCCCCAGCAGGCGGGCGGCTCTGCTCTCGAGGTTGTACACATCCGCACTCTCCAGGAGGCTCACGGTGGCTTCGAGGTCGCGGAGGACGGCTTCGTCCTCCCCGGCTCCCGAAGCCAGGTCCTCGTGCAGGGCGGCCTGCCGGTCCAGAGCCTCCCTTATCTCTCCGCTGTGCAGGGCGACCCTCTCAAGAAGCGGTCCGCAGGGGAACTCGGACATCTCCTGCGGAAGGTAACCCACTCTGATGCCGCGTGCCCTGGTGACGGTTCCCTCGCTCGGCTCGAGAGCGCCGACGAGCACGCGGAACAGCGTCGTCTTCCCGGCGCCGTTCACACCTACGAGGGCCGTACGATCGCCGCGCTCGATGTTGAATGTGAGCCTCGAGAACACCTCGTCCGAGCCGAACGAGACACCGAGCCCGCCTGCGGAGACGATCATAGAGTGGACTTCCCGGGGGCGGCGGCCCAGAGAGCCCTGTCCAGCTCGAGCGGAGCGAAGCCGAGCCGGTCCGAGGAGACCAGCAGGTAGGTCACTCCGTCCAGATCGAAGTCGCAGGGGAAGTCCGGGCCGAGCCCGTGCAGGTGACCATATACGCAAAGCCTGGCTCCTGAATGCGATATCCGCTCGGTGAAGCCCGTGGCCCTTCCGTCCTCAGAGGGGGGGAAGTGCATCATGACAACCACGGGTTTTCCATCGGAGGCAAGCCCGGCCGCAGAGTTCAGGGACATGTCGAGCCTCTCCAGCTCGCGCTCGCAGAGAGGGCGATCGCGTTCCTCGTCGTAGAACGGGCCTCCAGGGAGGTTCCATCCGCGCGTTCCGGCCACCACCAGATCACCCATATCGGCGGCGTCGTTCTGAAGGACCATGCAGCCCTCCCCCAGAGCGGCCCTGACTCTGGAGAGGGATTTCCACCAGTAGTCGTGATTGCCTCTGAGGATGACCTTCCTTCCCGGCAGAGACCGGATCAGGTCGAGATCCGGTCCGGCATCCTCCAGGCGCATCGCCCAGGAGAGGTCGCCCGGCACCAGAACGACGTCTTCCGGGGCTACGAGCCTTCTCCACGAGGATTCGATCCTCGACGCGTGCCCGTGCCACTCGGGGCCGAAGACGTCCATGGGCTTTGCGCCGGATATCGAGAGATGAAGGTCGGACATTGCCCACAGTTTCATGGCGCAAGTATAACCCCTCGACCCTGCCGCGGGCCGGGCCGGCATGAAGCGCTGTTCGGCCGGCCGTTTTCACCGTCACGGCCCGCTCGGAGCGGAAGGAGGCGTCTTCTGGATCTGGCGATCTTCGACCTCGATGGAACCCTCCACAGAACCGAGGCGGTGCTCACGCCCGCCATCAGGACTGCGCTCGAGGAGGTGGGAGTATCGCCGCCCCCCGACGAGGAGATAGAGGCTTCGTACGGCGAGCCGATACCCGTGATCTGCGAGAGGCTGATGCCCGGCGGTGGAGAGCGGGTGCACATGCGGTTCCTCGAAGCCCTCCGCAGGGCGCAGAGGGAGACGATCAGGTCCGGCGGAGAATCCTACCCCGGTGTCAGGGAGATGCTCTCCGAAGTGGAGGATGCGGGGTGGGGCATGGCTGTCTGCTCGAACGCCGGCATCGAGTACATAGAGCTCGTGACCGAGGCGCTTGCGATCAGGCGCTTCTTCAAAGAGCTGAGCGGCATCTCGGGGGAGTTCGACAAGGCGGGTCGTGTGAGGGAGATGGCCAGGCGTGCCGGCGGTCTCTCCGTCGTCATAGGCGACAGGTACATGGACATCGAGGCGGCTGCGGCATGCGGTCTGCCTTCGATAGGATGCAGATGGGGCTACGGCGGCGAAGGCGAGCTCGAAGGCGCCACCTTCTCGGCGGACTCTCCCGCGGAGGTTCCGAGTCTGCTGGAAGCTGTCAGGCGCGGAGCGGTGTCGGGGCGCTCGCTCTATCCCCCGCAGCGATGAACCCTTCCCGCCAGCACCTCGAGTGCGTGGGGCAGGACTTCAAGCAGGAAGCCGCAGGCCTCGGTGGCGCCCTTCACGCTGCCCGGCAGGTTCACGACGAGCGTCATCGCCCTTATGCCTGCGGCGGCCCTCGAGAGCCATGCGGAGGCGACCGTAGCCGACGACCTGAAGCGTATCATCTCGGCGAGCCCGGGGGCGGGGCGCTCCACTATGTCGTTCGTCGCTTCGGGGGTTTCGTCTTTGGGAGAAAAACCCGTGCCTCCGGTCGTCAGCACGAGGTTGCAGGAGCCGTCGTCGCACCATGAAGCCAGCCTCAGTGAGACCGGTCGCCTGCCGTCGGGCATGACGGCATAGCGCACCACCTGCAATCCCGCTTCGGAAAGCATCCGCACAAGTGCCCTGCCGCTGCCGTCCTCCCTCTCTCCCCTGCTGCACGAGTCGCTCAGGGTGAGCACCGCGGCCCTGGGGGCGCCCTCGCCTTCGTACGAGGCGATATCCCCGGGGCGGGCCGTTCCAGTGCCGGTCACGGTTCCGACCGCATACCCGGACCGCAGTTCCATGGGCTTTGCGGAAATCTTCACGGGGATCGTGCCCAGCGTGAGCCGAACCCCCGGAACGAGGCTGTCCAGGTCGGTCTCCCCGAGATCGATCCAGGCGTCGAAGCCGGGCGGCAGGTCCGATTCGAGTGAAGCCCACGATGCCACATGCCCCAGGACGATCCCGGCGCCCTCCCCGGGCTCGAAGACGGCCACGGGCGAGGCCGAGCCGGAATCCCTGGCCAGAATGCTCGTCACTCTCGGCATTTGTACTCTCCCGACGCCCCGCCCGACTTCCCGAGG
>JAAYTY010000234.1 GCA_012523605.1 Candidatus Fermentibacterota bacterium | reverse complement strand
GAAGGAGTGCCTTGGGTTCCCTTTCGTTCCATCTCGCCTGGAGATACATCAGGCGGCACCCCCAGCGCAGGACGATCGCGTTCACCGCGGTCGTGAGCGTAGCCGGAGTGGCGCTGGGGGTGGCCGCGCTGCTCGTGGTCAACGGCGTGCTGGACGGTTTGGGGCGCTTCATCGCGGAATCGGTCCAGACCGTGGACGCCCCTCTGGCCATCGTTCCGGTGGAAGGCGCCTCGTTCCGGATGCCGGACAGCCTTCTCGCGGCTGTCGAATCCCTTCCGGGGGTTGCGACCCTGTCGCCCTACATCGAGGGAGAGGCCGTCGCCCGGCTGCCCGCGAGGAACATCGACAGCGGGTGCCGGGTGAAGGGCGTCTTCCCCGAGAGGGAGTTCGGTTCCCCGGGCCTGCCCATCGAGGTCGTTTACGGCGGGCTTCGACTCTCGACCCCCGACGGCGTCCCTGGAACCGTGATGGGGCTCTATCTCGCGGAGCAGTTCGCACACCCGCTCGGAGACACCCTTCTGCTCTTTCCTCCCCGGTCTTTCTTCAGCTCCCGCGGGTTCGCGGTGGGCAGGGTGGTCCTGTGCGGCGCAGTCGAGACCGGGCTCCCGGTGAACGACAGGGCCATGGCCTGGGTGCCCCTGGAGGTCGCGCAGGCGATGTTCCTCCCCGAGGGGGGCTTCTCGGGCGTTTCGGTCAGGCTCGATCAGTCGGCCGATCCGGACGGGGTTGCGGCCTCGATCTCGGCGCTCCTGCCCGACAACGCAGCAGTCGAGACCTGGCAGGAGAGAAATCCCACGCTCACGGCCTCGATGGAGCTGGAGAGGCTGGGTTCGATGGCGGCGATCCTCCTCGTCACCCTCGTGGCCACCTTCAACATAGCCGGCACGATAGCGCGCTCGGTCATCGAGCGCAGGAGGGACATCTCGATACTCAAGGCCATGGGGGCGGGACGGGGGCTGGTCGTGCGTCTCTTCCTCTGGGAGGGCGTCCTGGTAGGCGCAGCGGGTGTGGCAATCGGCCTCGCGCTCGGCCTGGCGGGCTGCTGGGTCATCGGAGCGACGGATCTCCTCCAGCTTCCCGACGTCTATTCCTTCCACGAGAGGATCCCGGTGCATCTGGGAGCCGTGGATGCATGCCTCGTCTGCATCGCCGCATTCGCCCTGAGCGTTCTGTCGGGCGTCTTTCCGGCGGTCAAGGCCGCGGGCTTCGATCCCGTCAGGGGGCTCCGCGGATGATGATCCCAGTGTCGGCCCTGGTGCTGCTCCTCGACATCTCCCCGCAGGACTCGGTCAGAAAATCCCTGAGCCTCGCCGAGATCACCCCTTCGGCGGTCCTTTTCGCGGAGATGGCAGCGAGGGACGGAGGAGAGGACGCTCTCCTACTCGGCCGAATGCTGGAACTCTCCGGCAGGTTCAACGAGGCCGCCCTCTACTACGGAATGGCCCTGGAGGACGTCCGGGATCCGGAAACGGAGGCCTGGCTCGAGCAGAGGCGGACAGGCTCCACGCCGCTGGACACCGTACTGGTTCTTCAGGCGAGGATCACGAACAAGGGCTCCTCGACTGCAAGGGGGATCACCCTCCTGATGCCTCTGCCGGTGTCTCATCCCCCCTATCAGGAGATCCGCATCCTGGGAGGGGCCTTCGAAGCCGATTCCGGCTTCCTGGTCTGCAAGGTCGATTCCCTGGGGGCGGGGGAGAGGCGGAACCTGCCCGTCTTCATCCGCGTGGAACAGCACCCCTTCACCTACAGGCCGATCTCCATGCCGCCGGGCTTTCCGGGGCTGGAGTCGCTCGGGGGCATCCTCAGGGGAATCGAGATTCCGGCGAGCTTCACGGGACGGGGGCCCTGCCTCGACATGTCGCGCGAGCTCGCCAGGCTCGCGACGCAGGCCGGTTTCGAGGTCGAGGTGGTCGGAGGCCTGGTGGGGAGGGGGGACAGCCTGATCTTCCATGCATGGGACATCCTGGCCAGCGGGCTTCCGGGAATGCCCCTGGACCCCCTGCTGTTCAAGAGCGACTCTCTGAGGGCCGTGGGTCACTGCCCCACCGACGTGATCCCGCTCTGGGACCTCGCCAGGGGCTACGAGCTCAGCGTCCTCTATCCCTCGGACCAACGGGGGATGGAGATCGGGCTGCGCGCATTCTTCCTTCCCTTCGATCCGGACAGCCTGGGGCTCCCGGCCCTCCTCAGGTTCGCCGCCGAACCCCCGGGGTTCCGGCAGGACGAGTTCTGAACGGGGTCGGCCCTGGCGGCATACGCGGCCGACGGACCGGAACCCTCCCCGCAACGGATCCAGGTATGATTGGCATCGGGCGCCTTGAGATCACAGGGACCGGAATCCCGATACACGGCCTGCCGGCCCGTCTGGAGGGGTTCCGGATCGCTTTGGTGGCCGACATCCATCACGGGCGCTTCTTCGGTCCCGAAGCCGTGCGGAGGGCTGTGGAGGCTGTGAACTCGGCCGGCCCCGATCTCGTGGTCCTGGCCGGCGACTATGTTCTCGGAAGCGCCGACTACATCTCCCCCTGCATGGACATTCTTTCGGGCATCTCGGCGCCATGCTGCGCGGTTCTCGGCAACCACGACCACTGGGAGGGTCCCGAGGAGACTCTCCGCCTGCTCTCCGACAGGGTCCGTGCAAGGACGCTCGTGAACTCCTCGATGCGCATCGGCCCCGCGGGTGAATCCCTTCTCGTCTGCGGGGTTGGCGATTTCTGGGAGGACGAACAGAGGCTGGGCGAATGCCTCTCCGGAAGGAGGGCCGGCGAGCCGGTGATCCTTGTGTCGCACAACCCGGACTACGCGGAAGAGCTGGCTCCCGGAGAGGTGGATCTCGTTCTGGCCGGCCACACGCACGGAGGACAGGTGGTGCTGCCGTTCTTCGGGGCGCCGATGCTGCCTTCCTTCTACGGGCAGAAGTACCGGAGCGGGCTGGTGTCGCGAGGTGGCACTTCCGTGTACGTGTCGCGAGGGGTGGGTGTCGGCAGCCCTCCGGTCAGGCTGAACTGCAGGCCCGAGATAGCCGTTCTCACCCTCGAGGGGCGTTCTCCCCGCGGCGTTCCCGGTGAAAGGAGCGGAGGATGACGAGGCGAAACATTCCGTCCGCGGCGCTGGCCGCGCTTGCCGCACTGGCCTGCGGCGGTCCGCCGTCGGATTCCGGCGCGGCCGGGAGATGTGTCGAGGCCTTCGGCGGCCGTGAGACCCTCGAGTCGGTGATGGTCGTGCACACCGTCGACAGCCTCTGGCTCGCGGGTCTCGCGGGAACCAGCGAGTCCTGGTGGCAGAGGAATCCCTTCAGGGGGCGCGTGACGGTCCAGGTCGGCCCTGTGAGGCAGGATCTGCTGATCATCGGCGACAGCGCATGGACCATCGACAGGAACGGTCTCCTCGCCCCGGGGGACGACATGGCCAGGATGCAGGGTCTGCTTGCGAGGGAGATGATCTTCATGGACGCATTCCTGAGCCCGGGAGGTCTCGAGGAGCTCCCCGACAGCACTGTGGACGGAGTGCCGGTCTCGCATCTCCTTCTCTCGCGGGAGGGGTTGGAGGACGTCCATTTCTACATCTCGCGGGAGACATGGCTTCCCATCCTGATCAGGACGACCGTGATGGGCATGGAAGTGCTCTCCCGGCCCGCGGACTACAGGGATGTCGGCGGAGTGGTCAGCCCTGCCTCCACCCGCGAGGTGATCACGGCACTGGGGCAGGAATCCGTTTCGAGGAGCATCCTGGTCGAGTACAACGTGCCCGTGCCCGACAGCGTGTTCGCGGCCGCGGGGCAGTCGGGCGACTGGGAACTGGCGGCCCCCGGTGTTCCATTCCCGTTCGAACTGCATGGCGGCCACATCTATCTGCCTGGAAGAGTCGCAGGACGAGAGGTCGACTTCCTGCTGGACAGCGGTGCGGGCGCCACCGTGCTCGACTCGAGACTCGCCGGGGAGCTTGGTCTTGCGGGCGAAGGCGACTTCAGCGCGCTCGGCATCGGCGGCGCCTCCTCCTTCGGCTTCGTGCGGGTTCCCGAGTATTCCGCCGCCGGGGCGACAGTCAGGAGCCAGACGCTCGCCGTGATGGCCCTGGACGAACCTTTCTACCCCTCGACGGGAAGGCACATCGGGCTCGTGCTCGGATACGACTTTCTGAGCAGGTTCGTCACGAAGATCGACTACGGAGCGTGCACGCTGACGCTGTACGACCCCGCTGACTGGGCCTGCGAGGGCCGCGGAGACGTGCTGGAGGCCGGAAGGGCGATGGGCCTGCTCTCGATAGAGGCCGTTCTCGAGGATTCGATACCCGTGAAGCTCCTTCTGGACACCGGGGCCGGCGGCGGCCTGCACTTCTCGCCCTCCTTCCTGGAGGCGCATCCGGGACTTCTGGAGGGAAGGCCGTCCTTCGAGGCGTCGGTGCAGGGAGTGGGCGGCGAGGAATCGGTGACCTTCTTCCGGGCAGGCCCCCTTCGGATGGGGAGCTTCGTCGTCGAGTCGGGGCTCTGCTCCTCTGCCGCATCGGCTCCGGTCCTCGCGTCGTTCGACGGGATAGTCGGGAGCGACGTGCTCGCGAGGTTCGTGCTGACGCTCGACTACTCCCGTTCGGAGGTGATCCTCGAGCCCTCCACGCTGTTCGGCGAGGGGCTCCCGGAGCAGAAGACCGGCATGGGTGCGGGCATCGAGGGGGACGCACTCGAGGTCACGGAGGTCATGCCTGGATCGCCTGCGGAGCGGGCCGGCCTGAAGCCGGGCGACAGGCTTCTGAATGCCGCGGGCATCCCCCTGGGTGCGGACGGTCTGGCCGTGCTGGATTCGCTCTCGTCGCTGGAGGAGGGCTTCGTCCTGGATGTCGCCTTCGAGAGGGCCGGAGCAGTCGACACCGCGAGGATCGTGCTCGAGAGACTTCTTTCCGGAGGGAGCTGAGAGATGATCGTCGTGCTGGTGAGGATCTCCGTGAAGCCCGATTCGACCGGAAGGTTCGTTCAAGAGACCCTGGAGAACGTCTCGCACAGCAGAAGGGAGCCCGGGATAGCGGCCTTCGACCTCCTGCGCGACCTCTCCGATCCCTGTTCCTTCGTGCTCGTGGAAGCCTACAGCGATGCGGACGCCCCGGCAAGGCACAAGGAGACGGCGCACTACGCGAAATGGAGGGATGCGGTCGAGGGCATGATGGCCGTCCCCCGCAGCAGCGTGAAGTATGAACTCGTCGAGCCGGCCCCCTGAAGTCTCCGTGCGCTTCGAGTTCGCGACGGCCGGCCGCATCCTGTTCGGGCCCGGTTACGCCTCCGCCCTGCCGGGTGTCTGCCGGGAGCTGGGAGGACGCGCCGCGCTCTTCGCCGGCGCGCCGGCGGGAGTCGTGGCGGAGCTCGCAGCAGGCATCGAGGGGCAGGGGGTTTCCGTGTCGGTCTTCGCGGTGCCGGTTGAACCGGGCTTCGATGCGGCTGCAGAGTCGGCGGATGCTCTTCGAGAGGGCTCCTTCGACCTGGTGATAGGGCTCGGTGGAGGAAGCGCGATAGATCTCGCGAAGGCCTCGGCCGCGCTGGCGGCCAACGGGGGCGCTCTGGAGGACTACATGGAGGTGGTGGGAAAGGGCCGGCCGCTCGAGAAGCCGCCTCTTCCCGTGGTCGCGGTGCCGACCACCGCCGGAACGGGGTCGGAGGTCACACGCAACGCCGTTCTCACTTCCCCGGAGGGCGTCAAGGCGAGCCTCCGCAGCCCGCTGATGCTTCCCATGAGGGCCGTGGTAGATCCGGCGCTGACTAGAGACATGCCCAGGAGCCTCACGGCCTCCACCGGGCTCGACGCTCTCGCACAGCTTCTCGAGGCCTTCGTATGCACCAGGGCCAACCCCCTGACCGACGGCTTCTGCCGCACCGGCATCTCGTCGGCGGCGGCGAACCTCGTCCGCGCGTGCGATGACGGGGCCGATCTCGGGGCGAGGACAGGCATGTCCCTTGCCAGCCTCCTCGGAGGCCTGGCCCTGGCCAATGCCGGGCTCGGAGCGGTCCACGGCATCGCCGCGGTCATCGGAGGCCGCTTCGGCGTTCCTCATGGAGAGGCCTGTGCGGCTCTTCTTGCTCCTGTCACAATGGCGAATGTGAGCCTTCTCGAGCGGCTGGCCCCGTCCTCGCCTGCGTTGACGCGGTATGCCGAGGCGGCCACGATGCTCACCGGCAGGATAGATGCAGGGCCGCTCGACGCCGTCGAATGGATCGAGGCGACCTGCCGGAAGCTCGGAATGAAGGGGCTCGGCGCGTGGGGAATCGCCTCTGCCGACCTTGACGGCATCGTGGAAGCCGGTTCCAGGGCGTCGTCGAGCAGGTCCAACCCGGTTCCGCTGACCGGGGAGTTCGTGCAGTTCCTCGAGAGGGCGCTCTAGGAAGGAACCGGCGTCTTCCCGATGTAGGCGATGATGAGATTCCTGGTCGCCAGCAATCCCTTCAGGTGGGTCCTCTCCATTCCGTGCGAGGCCGAAACGCCCGGACCGATCAGGGCGACTCTGAGGTCGTGGCCCGCCGAGAGGGCGGCCTGCCCGTCCGATCCGTAGAAGGGGAACACGTCGAGCCTGTACGGGATGCCCTTCTCCTCCGCCAGCCTCGCCAGGTCCTCCTTCATCGCGGCGTCGTATGGTCCGTTCGAGTCCTTCACGCAGATCGACACCGCCGTCTCCACCCCCGCGGCCCTCTCCCCCACGACTCCCATGTCGGCCACCAGCATCCTCGTGCACGACTGCGGGACGCCCGAGGAAGCCCCGTGGCCCACCTCCTCGAAGTTGGTGAAGAAGAAGCAGGCCCTCGACGCCCTCAGCCTGTCCATGCCGAGCGTCACCATGGCGTCGGCCATCGCGGCGCAGGCTGCCTTGTCGTCGAGGAAGCGCGACTTCACGAAGCCCGTCTCAGTGACCTCGAAGCGCGGGTCGAAGGCGATGAAGTCCCCCGTCCTGATCCCCAGGGCCTCTGTCTCCTCGCGCTTCGCGACCTCTGCGTCGAGCCGGATGTGCATGTTCTCCTGCTTGCGCTCGGTGGTCCCCGCCTCCTTGTTCATGTGGGCGGCGGGATTGTTGAGCAGAAGGGTTCCCCTCCACTTCGCGCCGTTTCGCCCGAACACCGTCAGGTACTCGGACTCGAAGGAGGGCAGCACCAGACCTCCGATCCTGGAGAATGACAGCGTCCCGTCGCCGTTGATCCCGGAAACCATCGCACCCAGCGTGTCCACGTGCCCGCTGATGACGAGGTCGGGTGACACGGTGTCGCCCGCCAGCAGGCCGCCCTTGTTCGTCAGCCGGGTTTCCACTCCAGCCGCCTTCGCCGCCTCCATCAGGAACGCGATCGCCTCGGCGGTCATGCCCGAAGGCGAAGGGATGGCCTCCAGCTTCTCCAGGATCCTGAGAATGCGCTCCAAGTCAGGCTCCTCCTTCATTCCCTGAAGTGGTCGTATCCGCCTCCTCCGGCGGGCAGCTCGACTCCGCCCTGTGTAATCCATGCCCTGCCGGGGCCTCTGCGAGCCGAACCGACGCGGCGGAAGCCCGCTCTCTCGAAATCCGCCCCGTCTCCGGAAAAGCCGAACAGGAGAACGAAGTCCTCCCCGGAGCATGCGGCTTCGAGCCTCCGGTCCCCGGCCGACGGGAACAGGGGGACGTTCTCCAGTGCCAGTTCGACATCCACACCGCTCTCTCGGGCGAGGTGGCCGGCCTCGCTCAGAAGCCCGTCTGAGACGTCTATCGCGCAGACCACGCCCGCTTCGCGCAGGATCGACGCTTCCTCGAAAGCCGCATGCGGGGTGAGAAAGGCCCTGAGCTGTTCGAGCTCCGCGGGCGGGACGGGGCCTGCCGGCTCGAGCCCGTCACCGTGCAAACCGCCGGCCTGCTCCATGAGGCGCACTACGTCCAGCGCCCGGCCGAGCCTGCCGGTGAGCCAGAGGCCGTCGCCGGGGCGCAGCCCGGACCTCCTGAGGAGTTTCCCGTCGGAACCTGCGTCGGAAACCGCTGTGAGCGTGAAGCCCAGCGCCGGCCCGGAGACGGTCTCGCCGCCCACGAGCCTGCAGTCGCTTCTGGATGTCAGACCGGCGTAGAATCCCTCGAGCCATTCCAGCTCGGTCTCGCGTGTCAGCGTCGTCGAGACGGTGACGAATCCAGGCGGGGCGCCCATGGCGGCGAGGTCGCTGAGAGCGGCCTCGAGGAGCCGCCTGCCGAGCACATTCGGATCGCACCACCAGCGATGGAAATGGACCCCCTCTATGAAGCTGTCGGTTGTGATCACGGGGCGGGACATGGGGGGCAGCAGCGCCGCGTCGTCGTCCAGAGGGCCGATGCCGGGAAACCTCCGCTGGAGAAACGACAGGAGCCCTCTCTCGCCCGTGTCACTGACCCTCAAGGAAACCTCCTACCGCAGGACGACCTCCAGGTCCTTCATCTTCCCGGGATTCCTGCTTTCCGGCGCGGTGATCACGGCGTTCGCCGAAGCGGCCCGGCAGCCGCAGTCGAAGGATGCCGACGCCACGGCCGCGACGGCATGCGTCAGTGTCTCCCTGGCGAGAGCGGTATTGTGGTTCATGTTGGAGATCACCATCTCGAGAGTGACTTCCTCCGTGGCCTCGCGCCAGACGTCGTAGTCGGTCACCAGAGCGAGAGTGGCGTAGCAGATCCCGGCCTCCCGGGCCAGCTTGGCCTCCGGGATGGCCGTCATGCCGATGATGTCCATGCCCATGCTCCGGTAGATCTTGCTTTCGGCCTTCGTCGAGAACGCCGGGCCTTCCATGCAGATGTAAGTTCCGCCGTCGTGCACTCTGGCCCCGGCATCGGCCGCCGCTTTCGACAGGATGCCGCGCATCACGGGGCAGAAGGGTTCGCCGAAGGAGATGTGGCCCACCACTCCCTCGCCGAAGAACGTCGAGCGCCTTATGCCCTTCGTCCTGTCCAGGAGCTGGTCGGGCACGACGAAGTCACGGGGGGCGATCTTCTCCTTCATGCTGCCCACGGCGGAGACGGAAACCAGTCTTCTCACGCCGAGGGACTTGAGAGCGTAGATGTTCGCGGCATAGGGCACTTCGGACGGGCTGAGGACGTGTCCAGCGCCGTGCCTCGACAGGAAGGCCAGCCGGGCTCCCGACAGGCTCGCCAGCACGACCGGCCCGGAGTGTCTGCCGAAGGGCGTCTCGACCTGGAGGCTGTCCTCGATCTCGACGCCGTCGAGGGAGTAGAGACCTGTTCCGCCTACTATGCCTATCCGCTCGTCCATTATCTTCTCCTCCGTAGGTGGGACGACTGCAACAGAGATTCCGAATATAGCCCAGACTGACGGGAGCCGTACTTTGCCCTCCTCCGCTCCAGCAAGGATCGCCGGGATGTCCATCGAAGAGCTCGAAGCGCTTATGGCGGAGCTCGGCCAGCCGGCCTACCGTGCCCGTCAGACGGCAGCCTGGGTGCATCGCCGGGGGGTGCGCTCCTTCGACTCCATGACGGACCTGCCCGCGGAGCTCCGGGCTCTTCTGTCGGAACGGGCTGAACTTGCGCAGCCCCTGGTGCGTGAATCACGCAGATCGCGGGACGGCTCGGTGAAGCTCCTGCTGGAGCTCGAAGACGGCGAGCGGATCGAATCTGTCGCGATCCCCGACGAGGATGGGAGGTTGACGGCATGCGTCTCCACCCAGGCGGGCTGTCCCTGCGGCTGCGTTTTCTGCATGACCGGCAGGAGCGGCTACCGCAGGAATCTCGATTCAGCAGAGATCGTGTGCCAGGTGTCCGCCGCCGCCTCGTCAGCAGGCAGACCAGTCACGAATGTGGTCTTCATGGGGATGGGGGAGCCCCTGCTCAACCTCGAAGAGGTCACCAGGGCACTCTCCGTGATAACCGACAGGCGCTGCGTGGGAATAGGCTCCAGGCATGTCACGGTCTCGACCGTGGGCATCCCTCCGGCGATCGACAGGCTGTCCGGCTTCCGGGGCCAGGTGGGTCTTGCGCTGTCCCTGCACAGCGCCGTCGAGCAGACGAGGCGCAGGCTCGTGCCCTACTCCCGCCGCTGGAGCCTCGCCGACATCCGTGAATCCCTGGTGCGCTACTCCTCCGCGGTGAACAGGCCGGTGACGCTGGAATACTGCCTGATCGGAGGCGTGAACGACAGCCGGGCAGAGGCTGAGGCTCTGACAGCCTTCGCGAGGGGGGTGCGCGCGAAAATCAATCTCATCGGCTGCAACCGGGTGGAAGGCCTTCCATGGCGAAGCCCATCGCCGCGCGCCATGAAGGCGTTCCGGGACTGGGTCGCCGAGAGCTGCCCAGTGGTCACCCTCAGGGCATCCCGCGGCTCCGACATCTCAGCCGCATGCGGTCAGCTCGGCGGAGTATCGGGAGGAGTATCGGGGTCTGGGTAAAGTATGTAAAGTAGAAGATCGTATTGTATTATGCCTTAATGACATGTAAGCGATTTTTACCATTTCCTTTTATAATACATCATCCCCGACTCAAGTATAATAATCTGGCTGAAGAGATATGGTTTCTTGCGCCTTTCTGCTTTGACAGTGTCCCGGATATTCCCGCAAGTCTATGTTTATAGCGATCAATCACAGCAAAATTGTCGTTATAGAGATGATGCGTCGATTTCGAATGACGCAGGTATCGTTATGCCCTGGTTGATCTTGAAAAGTTCTACTTTACTTTCTTTGCCCTGGCCCCGATTTGTAAAGCAAATCAGGGGAGGAAGCTCAGTGCGGCGCCTACGGTGAGGCCCGAGAGGTCGTCCTCGCCGGCGAGCTCCTTTCCCGCGGGCATCCATTCAGGGCATACCGTGACCTCCAGGAAGGCGGCTTCGCCCAGCCTGATGCGCGCTCCCAGCTCCGCCGAGAGCATGAACCCTCCGGAACTCGCGCTTTCGACATCCCCGTCAGCCGGGCTGTCCCAGGCCAGGAATCCCCCCGCCATGCCACCGACGAAGGGCTCAAGGCCCCGCGGACCCGCATAGCGCCGGAAAAGCGGATAGGCCCTGTAACCTAGCTCGAGCGGAATGCAGGAGACCCCGTCCCAGGCCGAGGAATCGGCTCCGGCGGACCTGAATCCGGTCCTCAGCGTGATGCAGTCGCCGTGGAACATCGGGATCATCAGACCGGTGGTGAACTGCGGCCCGGCGGAGAGGGTTCCCTCGAAGTCCGAACCCGTGGGAACCCAGGCTCCACCGCCGAGGCTCACCTCCAGCTCCGAGCGTCCGGGCTGTGCGACCGCCGCCGAGGCAAGCAGGACAGCGAGAATGACAGGCATGGACATCTGAAGAACCTCCCTCAGTATTCGATACCCCTGCGGGCTTCTATTCCCGTGTCGTAATAGTGTTTCAGCGAGAGCATCTCCGTTGCCAGGTCCGCCCTTGCGATCAACCGCTCGGAAGCTCCCCTTCCGGTCATCACCAGCTCGACCGCACCGCCGGCCAGGTCGGCCAGATCGAAGAGCGCATCCTCCCGGATGATGCAGAATTTCACCGCCGTGCATGCCTCGTCGGCGATCACCATTCCGTGCCTGCGAGCACGAATCACCTCCCGGAGCCTTTCCAGGCCTGCCGCCGCCAGCGCCAGATCCTCGCCGGAAGGGCCTTCCGCCCCTATGAAGCCAGGTCTGCCGAAGCACTCCATCTCTATGAGGTCGGGAAAATGCCGGGGGAGAAAGGACTCTGATACTTCGCCGTCCTTCATGAACTGGCCGATGAAAACCCTGATCCCGCTGCAGGCCGCCCTCACCGCCAGGCCGAGGGCGGCGGTGGTCTTGCCCTTCCCGTCTCCGGTGTAGATGTGGATCAGCTCTCCTGCCTCCTCAATGAACACGGGGGACGCGTCAGAATCATCTTCAGCACCATCCCGAGATCCTCGATTCGGTAGGGCTTCGTGGCCACTCCGTCGAACCCGAATCCAGCGGGGTTGGCCAGCACGGGATCGTTGGAGTATCCGCTCGAGACCACCATTCTGATCCCGGGAAGAATCCCGCGGAGTCTCTTGGCTATTTCGACGCCTCCCGGTCCTCCCGGTATCGTCAGATCGAGCACTGCCACGTCGAACGGCCGACCCGCGGATACGGCCTGCAGCGCCAGGGCCTCGGCTGTCTCCGCATCCGGAGCCGTCTCGACCCGGTAGCCCAGCGCGGTGAGCATGTCCTTCGCGACCATGAGGATCATCTCGTCATCGTCGACCACAAGGATCTGCCCGTGCCCGGTGATGTCGGAGTCGATCTGCTCCGAAGCATCCTGGAGAACCTGAGGAGAGGCAGGCATATAGACGTGGATCGTGGTTCCCCTTCCGAGCTTCGACTCGGCGACTACATGCCCCCCGTGCTTCGTCACGATACTGTAGCTCGCGGCGAGGCCGAGGCCCAGCCCGTCCTGCCTCGTCGAGAAGTAGGGATCGAAGATCCTCGGCAGCATCTCCTCGGGTATGCCCGGCCCCTGGTCGGCGATCGTCACGTGAACGTAGCAACCTGCGGTTACGGGCGGAGTGTCCACGGCCAGGTCGAGGTTCGACGCGGCCACGGTGATGGATCCGCCAGAAGGCATCGCCTGCTGGGCGTTCAGCGTAATATTACTCAGAGCCTGGGCGAGCTGCTCCGGGTCGGCCTCGACGGGCCAGAGGTCGTTCCTGATTCGGAACTCGCAGCGCACCTTTCCGCCGGACAGCACGAAGTCCACGACCTCCCTCAGTATGCGGGCGACATCCACCAGCTTCTTGACCGGACGGCCGCCCTTCGCGAAGGTAAGGAGCTGCTGGGTCAGCGCGCGGGCTCTGAAGGAGGCCTTCTCGGCCTCTTCGAGCTTCCTCGCCACCTCGTCGGGATCGTCCAGCGCCATGCGGGCCAGGCTGACGTTTCCCAGTATGGCCGTCAGAAGGTTGTTGAAATCGTGGGCTATGCCGCCGGCCAGTATGCCGAGCGAATCGAGTTTCTGCGCCCTCAGTGCATTCTGCTCGCTCCTCCTGATCTCGGTGACGTCCCTGTACAGCCACAGGTGACCCAGCAGCTCGGAACCCTGCCGGATGGGCACGTAGTCGCGCTCCAGAAGGACGCCGCTCTTCATCTGGAGCTCCTGCGCCGATACCGGCGCTCCGCCGGCGGCGAGCGAAGCCGTGCTCTCCAGGAAGGACTGCGGATCGGCGAAGAGCTGGCTCACAGACCTGGCCGCCAGATCGCCCTGCAGGCCGATGAGGTCGTTGCACGAGGACAGGCGGAACATGCGGCAGAACTCAGAGTTGGCGAAGAGGATCACGTGGTCGGGGCTCTCGGCCAGCACGCCCGCGCCCAGGTTTTCCATGAGCGCCATGTACTGAGCCATGTTCGTCCTGAGCTGGCCCTCGACCTGCCGCCTCTGTATCGCGGCCCCCAATATGTTCGCCGCGGCGTGAAGGGCGTCCGACTCCTCGGGGGACCAGACTCTCTCGAGCCTGCAGTCGTTGAATCCGATGAAGCCCCAGAGCCGTGTTCCGCAGAACACCGGTTCGACGTGGACCGATCTGACGGCATGCCTTTCGAGGATGGTTCGCTCCTCGCCCTGCATCTCCCTCACGATCCCGTCTATGCTCCGGCCCTGCAGAAGCTCTCCCTGCCAGGACTCGGGAAGGACAAGCTGTCTGAGCCCTTCGTCCCACGACCTCGACTCGATTCCCGGAGAGCACCACTCGTAGGCGTATTCGACCACGATCCTGCCTTCGGACTCGCCCGAAACCCTGAAGACGTAAGTCCTGCTGGCGTCGGCGGCCCTGCCGATCTTCTCCAGGAAGCTCCCTATCTCCGCCTCCCAGTCACCGTACCGGAGGAACCTGTCGGCCGCGAAACTCACCGCTCCCAGGATCCGCTCGCGCCTGCCCAGCCCCTCCTTTTCCGCCACCTGGTCGGTGACGTCCATCCCGAGGCTGGCCACGCCCGACGGACGACCGTACCTGTCCCGGAGAAGGGCGTTGCTCCAGGATATCAGCCTCGGCCCGAGGGGCGTCCTCACGGGGCTGGCCCCGGAAACCCGCGCCGAACTCGAGGAGAGGACGCCCTCGAACACGTGCCTGTTCCCCTCGCGCGACTCTTCCGGCAGGCATGTCTCGAACCAGTCTCTGCCCAGAAGGTCCTGCCGGGGTATCCCGACGAGCTCGGCGACGTGCCTGTTCGCGAAGGCCACCCTTCCCCTCGTGTCGAGAATGACGGCGAGCGTTTCGATGTTGTCCAGGAATTCCTGGAACTGGCTCTGCGTGTCCTTCTGAGAGGAGATGTCCCTGTAGACCGCGACGACCCCGGCCTGCCTGTCGCCGTACTGGACGGGATAGCCGACTATCGAGACGGGTATCGGGTGTCCGTCCTTGTGGGTCCTCACCGTCTCCAGGCGGACAACTTCGCCGGACAGGACGGCCCTGGACACACCGCTGGCCTCGGAGGCCATGCTGCCTTGAGCCACGAGGTCGTTTATCTTCCTGCCTCTCGCCTCGGCGGCGGAGTAGCCGAAGAGATCCTTGAAGCCGCGGCTCGACTGCAGAACGCGGTCCTCGTTGTCCACCACCACTATGGCGTCGGGAGACTCGTCGAAGATCTGCCGCAGGAAATCGCTTTCGGGGAAGAATGAACTCTCGATGGGTTCCCCCCCGCCGGGCGGCTGTTCGTCGGGTCGGAGCATCGCGTCCTCCGCGGTTGCTGTATGACCGAATCTAGGAGGGGGAGGTTCTCGCGGCAAAAGCCCGGCGATCAAACATCCCTGTACTGGAGGAGGTAGAGATTGTAGTAGGCTCCGCGCCTTGCCAGAAGAGCCTGGTGAGTCCCCCTCTCGACGATGACCCCGTCGTCCATGACAAGTATCTCGTCGGCCTTCTGTATCGTGCTGAGCCTGTGGGCGACGACGATGCTCGTCCTCCCCTTCATGAGCGTCGCGATGGCCTGCTGGATGAGCTTCTCCGTGGCGGGATCTACGCTGCTCGTGGCCTCGTCGAGTATCAGGATCCTGGGGTCGTGCGCAAGGGCGCGGGCGAAGCAGAGAAGCTGCTTCTGCCCGGTGGAAAGGGTCGCGCCCCTCTCGGCCATCACCTCGTCGAAGCCCCCTGGAAGCCTTTCGATGAAGTCCCGGGCCTGGACCATCCCGGCCGCCCGGACGACGGAGTCGCGGTCCATGGGCGTTCCGAGCCTGATGTTCTCCTCGACGGTCCTGCTGAATATGAAGGCGTCCTGCAGGACGATCGCCATGCAGCTCCTCAGGCGATCCATCGGCATGTCCCGGAGGTCTGTTCCGTCGATCCTCACGGAGCCTGATGACGGGTCGTAGAAGCGGCACAGCAGGTTTATGATCGAGGTCTTTCCCGCGCCGGTCGGACCCACTATGGCCACGGAGCGCCCCGGTTCCACGACGAAGGAGATGCCCTTCAGGACCGGCCTGTCAGGTACGTAGGAGAACGTCACGTCGTCGAACTCCACCCTGCCCTCGACGCCGCCGTCCTTCGAGGACCGCGCCTCGAAAACCACCTCCGGCTCCGTGTCCATGATCGTGAAGACCCGCTCGGCCGAAGCCATCGCGCTCTGCATCACGTTGTACTTCTCGCTCATGTCGGCGACCGGGTTGAACATCTGCCTCACGTAGCTGATGAACGCCACGAGGGCTCCAAGAGTCAGGGAACCTCCCAGGACGCCTAGCCCGCCGAAGACTATGACGAGCGCCACTCCCGCAGAGGCTATAACCTCGATCAGCGGGCGGAAGATGCCGAATATCACGAGCTGTCTCATGTTGGCGTCGAAGTATTCCTGGTTCGTGTCGCTGTATGCTCTGCGCCTCGCGCCCTCCCTGCGGAAGATCTGGACTACCTTCACCCCCGAGAGGTCCTCGGCCAGAGTCGCGTTGAGCTTCGCGAGCAGCCTCCTGACCTCGCGGAAGGCGCCCCTGACCTTCCTGCGGAACACCATGGACACTGCCGCGAACACCGGGAGGACCGCGACCGAAACGAGCGCGAGCCTGGCGTTCATCGCGAAAAGGATCGCCACCGTGCCCCCGAGCAGGAGGACATCCCTCACGAGGTTCACCAGGACCGCGCTCACCATCTCGTTGAGCGCTTCGATGTCGTTCGTGACCCTGGTGACCAGCCGGCCCACCGGATTGCGATCGAAGAACGACAGGGAGAGGCCCTGCACGTGCCTGAAGAGGGCGGTCCTGAGGTCGAACATCGAGCGCTGGGCGGCGATCTGCAGGCTGAGGACGTTCCCGTATCCGGCGAGGAGGCCCACGAGTATGAGCGCCCCGCCCAGCAGTGCCAGCCTGGTGATCCCCGCAAGGTCGGCGCCTCTTATCCTCACGATGACGGAAGGAGGAATGTGCGAGAGCTCCGCCTCGGGCACGAGCCAGTAGTCGCCCCTGACGATGCCGGTGGTGTCGTCGTAGAGCTCGGAGGGGAAGAGATAGTACGTCTGCGGCTGCATGTTCTGCGAGTGCACGATGCCGTATCTCAGCGCGGGATCTACGTTCTCCAGCGACGCCTTGCGCACCAGCACCGAGCCCGTGCCGGCCCTGACGAAGTCGCCGCTGTCCGGCTCGAGGGACATGAGGGAGTCGCAGGAGGCGGGATCCGCCTCGTACACCTGGTACAGGCGGGCAAGGTATCTGTCTATCCCCAGCTTGCTGATGTAGGGGATGAGGAGATCGAGCCCTGTGGAAACCGACATGAACAGCACTGCGAGGAGAAGAAGCCTGGCATGGGGTTTCACATAGCCGAGCAGCCGCCCGACCAGGCGCCTGTCGTAGGCCTTGCCCTCGATCAGATCGCTGTCGAACGGAGAGGGTCCGTGTCCTGGGGGCATCAGTCACCGCCTCCGCCGGGGGTTCCGGCCGTGCCGGAGCGCCTGGCCTCCTCGAGCTGCTGCATCCTGCAGAGTTCCGCGTAGAAGCCGCCCCTGGACACCAGGTCCTCGTGCCTTCCCGATTCGACCACCCGTCCGCCGTCGAGCACAATGATCAGGTCGGCCCTTCGGACCGTGCTGGTGCGATGGGCTATCACGATGCTGGTCCTGCCCCTCATCCGCTCCGAGAGGCTGGAGAGCATCGCGGCCTCGGTCTCGGTGTCCACGCTGGAGAGGGCGTCGTCGAGGACGAGTATCCTCGGATCGGCGGCCAGGGCCCTCGCGATCGCCACTCTCTGCTTCTGTCCCCCCGAGAGCGTGACTCCCCTCTCACCGACGAGGGTGTCGTAGCCCTGCGGAAACTGCGCTATCTCGTCGTGGATCTGCACCTCGCGCGCGAGGGACTCGATCCGCCCGCGGGTGAGGCCTTCCACCCCGAAAGCGATGTTGTCGGCCACCGACATGGCGAAAAGGAAGGTCTCCTGCGGCACATAGCCGAAGAGCCCCCTGACCGCGTCGAGCTTCAGGTCCAGAACGTCGCGTCCGCCGATGAACACGGTGCCTCTAGGAGG
The DNA here is from genome assembly GCA_012523605.1 of Candidatus Fermentibacterota bacterium. GTDB lineage: Bacteria > Fermentibacterota > Fermentibacteria > Fermentibacterales > Fermentibacteraceae > JAAYTY01. Next base: position 3,378 of record JAAYTY010000234.1, on the reverse strand, counting down.
ATCGTAGAGCCTCATCAGCAGTTCGACGAGAGTGGTCTTGCCGCAACCGGTGCGCCCCACGATGCCCAGGGTGGACCCCGCCGGCACGGAGAAGCTCACGCCGTCGAGCACTTTCTCTCCTCCGCCGTATCCGAACGAGAGGCCGCGCACTTCTATGGACGGTTCGGGCGCCCCGCCGTCCGGTCCGTCCACGATGCCGGGCTGCGTCGCGAAGATCTTCTGCAGGCGCTCCATGCTGGCGGTGCCCCTCTGCACCAGGTTCACCACCCAGCCCACGGCCATCATCGGCCAGATGAGCGTGCCAAGATAGGCGGAGAAGGCGACGAACTCGCCCAGACTCACCTCGCCCCTGATCACCATGCGGCCGCCGGCGCCGAGCAGTATCACCATGCTCGTCATGGCCAGCGCTCCGATGAGCGGCTCGTTGAAGCCCCAGAGCCTGCCCAGCCTGATGTTCTCCCTTGCGCATCTGTCGGCCTTCATGGAGAAGTAGCGGTCCTCGGAGGCCTCGTCGCCGTACGCCTTGACAACCCTTATCCCGGAGAAGCTCTCCTGGGCCCTGTCGGTCAGCTCGGAGAAAGCCTCCTGCACAGCAGTGAAGCCGCTGTGGACCAGCCTTCCGAACCTCAGCATCACCAGTGTGAGCAGAGGCAGAGGTATGAGGGTCATGAGGGTCAGGCGGACGTTCATCGTCAGCATTATCGAGAGGCTTGCCACCGCGAGCACGAAGGCGTCGAACGAGGCGAGGGTGCCCCTCCCGACGGCCATGCGAACTGCGTTGAGGTCGTTCGTGGCATGGGCCATCAGATCCCCGACCTTCGTGGAGTCGAAGAACTCTGGGGACATCCTCTGCAGATGGTCGTAGAAGGACTGCCGCAGATCGCGCTCTATCTTCATGCTGGATCCCATGATGAAGTAGCGCCAGCAGAACCTGCAGACCGCCATCCCTATCGAAACCGCTACGATGCCGGCGCCCATCAGCACGATGCGGCTCCCGGTCGCCGAACCACGGGCCAGCTGGTCTATGACGTGCTGGGTGATCTTGGGGATCACGAGCTGGAGGACGTCCACCAGGACGAGCGCCGCCACGCCGGCGGCGATCGCCCTGCGATGGCGGAGCATCAGACCGACGAGCTGTCTGAAGCTCGACCCGTCGAACCCGCGGCTTTCCGCCCCTCTGTGTTTCAAGCAAGCGACCTCCCGCGCAGCGCGCGACTTTTCCGGATGTGGGACGGAGGGGTTCGGGTCAGTCGCCGGGCAGATCCCCGGAGGCGGGCTCGCCCTCGATCACGCAGTCCACAACCCAGATCCTCGGCAGCTCCGGCCTGACCGGCCATCCCTCGAGCGACACCGGTCTGCCGGTGACGGACACGACGACGCCCCAGCCCTCCCTGAGCTCGGCAGGGACGTCACCCGTGAGAACATAGTAGGCGCCGCCCGGGGTTTCGAGGACGATGGTCTCCGACAGGGTTCCCGCCGCTATCACCTGGATCGCCCCGGTGAGATGGACCAGACCCTCCTCCGATGCGGCATCGCGGCCCGAGCAGGCCGGGCCGAACACCGGAAGGGCCGTGCACAGCAGAACGACCGTACGCCTCATGCCCGGACCGATCAATTCGAGAGCGGCCATGGCTCGAGTTCGCCGACGTTCACCAGCGAAGTGTCGGCGACGATGCCCCAGGCCACGGGGCCCCTCCACCTCGAGAGCACCTCTCCCAATGAGGAAGGGTCGCAATCCGCGGCAATATCGCGATAGAGCCACAGATTGCGCCAGTCGCCCGTCGCAACTGCGTAAAGCCCCATCATATACGCCTGATCTTCACGAGAGGACAGCATCATCGAGAAGGCCGTGGCGGCGGTCTCCAGCGTGCCCGCGGCCTCCGCGGCGTCGTAATCTCCATCCGCAATCCCGGCGGCCACTTCCGCGAGCAGGGGACAGGCCCTCTCCGGCCGGGAGGAGCTTACGTAGATGTAGCCCCAGCCCCTCCGGCCGAGACTGGCCCCCGAGTATGTGGCGTATGTCAGAGCGCTGTCCGTGCGGACGACCTGCCAAAGCTCGTCGCTGAGGACGTCCATCGCCGCCGCAAAGAGCGGGAAGTCGGGGTGGTCCGGGGGAGGCGCGGAGAACTTGGCTGCCGCATAGGCGGTCAGGACCGGAGCGTCTTCGACGATCAGCGTGTCGGATCGAAGAGGGAAGACCGGCGGAGGGAGATACTCGTCCCGGCCCGGCGGAATGTCTGCGAAGCAGTCCTCGAGCAGTTCGGCCAGATCCTCCGCCGGCATGCTCCCGGCATGAGTCACCAGTATGTTTCCGGATTTCATCCTGGACTCCAGGAAGGCTGAGGCCTGTTCGCCGGTGAAGGCTCCGATGGTGGAAGGGATCCCGTCCGGCCTCAGGGAATAGGGGTGTCCCGGGAGCAGGCCGGCGTTGGCCACAAGCCACACCCTGCTGTCCGGGTCGCTCCTCTCTCTCAGGAGGTCCTGCAGGAGGCGCGTCCTCACCTGTTCTACGGCCGACGAGTCCATCTCCGGATTCAGCAGGCAGTCGGCGAAGGCATGGAGTAGTTCCGGCAGGTCCCGAGACAGACAGGTCAGCCTGATGGCGCTGCAGTCATAGGAATAGACCCCGGACCACTCGGCCTGGGTCCTGTCCAGAAGGGCTCTCCACACCGGGCCGGGATACAGCTTGGATCCCATCAGCGCGCACTCCAGAGAGAAGGACTCCAGGCCCTGCGTCCCGGTGTCGAGCACCGAGGTGCCGCCCACAAGGAAGAATGCGAGTCCCTCTACGGGGATGCCCTCGAGCTGCCTGCTGACCAGCCTGATCCCGCAGGGCAGCACGAGATCGGAAACATCCCCCGGCACGCCGCGGGCGACGGCCGCAACGAGCAGTAAGACCGCGGCACTCAGGGCCGCTCCTCCGGGATGTCCATCACGAAGGCCGCCGACGGACGATTCGTGATGTACCGGGCGAGGAACCTCGACACGTCATCCAGCCCTACCGCCGATACGCTGTCGGGATAAGTCTCGTAGTAGGAGAGGCTCCCGGTCAGCGCCCACCAGAAGGGAAGCGATTCGACCGCCAGATCGTGCGCGGTCCTGGCGTCGAGCAGGCGCCTCCTGGCGAGGATCTCCTCCGCGAGCTCGATGCCCGCGGGATCGTAGTAAGCAGTGTCGCAAAGCTGCCATATCTCGGCTCTCAGGGCGCTCAGAGCCTCGCGGGAGCGTCCGGCCGGGACCGAGCCGCCGATGGTGATCGCGGGGGCATATCTCTGTGTGTAATAGCCCGCAGAGATGTCAGTGAACGGACCGTTCGTCACCAGGTCGGTGTAGAACTCCCCGCTCATCAGCCCCAGGTACGTCCCCCAGACGTCGGCT
>JAAYTY010000233.1 GCA_012523605.1 Candidatus Fermentibacterota bacterium | reverse complement strand
TGTCTGCGAAAAGGGCAGGCGCGCCGAGAGCCCTGATCGCCGAGAGGACGCCGTCGAATCCCGCGGATGAAACCGCCACGGAGAGCATGGCCGCGGAGAGGAAGGATTTCATGACCACCCCCGCGAGCAGCCAGAGACCTCTTGCGGAGAGTGCCACACCCAGGATCCTGGCTTCTTCGCCTCCCCCTGCGAAGGGCACGCCGATGGCGGCAACCAGGGAGAAGGGGAGGACCGAGGATGCCCGGATGACCGTCTTGCGCAGTGACACGCCGGACAGTGCCGAAGCCCAGGCGATCATGCCTCCCCATGCCGCGAAAGCCTGCAGGCGTCGAGGCGGTGTCGAGACGACGGCGGCGATGAAGGCGAGAAACAGGATCATGCTCAGACGCGGATCCAGAGCAAAGGCTTCGCGCCTCTGGCGGGTGCCCGATCCGCTGTCGCTCAGATGCTCCTCCTGGCTATCCTAATCACGGCGTAGCCGGCGGCGAAGACAGCCGTCGTACCCAGAAGCCCCGCGAGACCCGTCGAAACCGATTCGTTCGCGACTCCCCCGATCCCGTAGTCGGGGAAGGGCGATCCCTCCCAGAGGGCTTCACCCTCGCCGGCCGCTTTTTCGAGGAACCCGCGGTCCTCAGCGACCTTCTCCAGCCCGTCGGGATGGGACGAAGCATGCGGGCTGACGAAGACGGCAAGAGCAAGGGCGACAGCCAGGCCTGCGATTGTGAACACCGTCAGGCGGCGTCCGAGGCCCGTTCCCTCAGGCGTCGAAGATACGCCGGACCAGTCAGGGAGGATGTCCGGGCGTGAGACTGCGACCGCCGTCAGGACGGCGGCTGCGATGAGAGTCTCGCCGATGCCTATCACCGCATGAGTCCCGACCATCGTGGGGAAGACCACTTCCGGGGGAGAGGTGCCCGATATGGCCAGCTCGAGGGCGCAGAATGCCGAGGCAAGGACCACCGAGAACCAGCTCGCGACGGCCGCCGAGGCGACCCATGCACTCCTTCCCGCGGGCAGGATGCTGCGCAGGAGGCGCATGACGACCCATCCGCCCAGCCCCCCGACCACTCCCATGTTGAGGATGTTGGTGCCGAGTGCAGTGATTCCTCCGTCAGCGAAGAACATCCCCTGTATCACGAGAACCACGGCCATCACGATTACAGCGTTCCATGGGCCGAGAAGCGCGGCGGCCGTCACGGCACCCAGGAAGTGGCCGCTGGTTCCGCCTCCTATCGGGAAGTTGAGCATCTGTGCCGCGAATACGAATGCGGCCGTTGTGGCAAGAAGAGGTACGGTATGAGGGTGCTCGGGGACTCTGCGCCTGGCTCTGTGGAGGCCTGCGGCGACGACACCTGTCGAGATGACAGCCGCGGCCAGGTTCAACGGTGTTGATACGAAGCCGTCGGGAATGTGCACCTTCAACCCCTTTCCAGTCGGTCATGTAATACCAAACAAGACATACGTAATACCAGAATCCAAAAAAACACACTCACGGTTCGGATTCCGCGCTCTCCACCATCAGACTGCTGGTTTCCAACCCCTTGATCGAATTGAGCCCTGCCAGTAGCCTGCGGATCGAATCCGAAGCCCCCCTGACGATCAGAACCTCGAGGCAGTGGTGATGGTCGAGGTGCACATGCTGTGTGCACACGACAACTTCTCCGGCATCGTGCTGAACTTCCAGCAGGCGGTTCACAAGGGAGCGGCGGTGATGGTCATAGACCAGCGTGACAGCTCCCGCCACGGCGCCCCCGGCATCCGGCGGGCTTTCGATCAGCACCCTGCGCATGGCGCTTTCGAGAGCCTTCGAGCGCGTGGGGAATCCGCGCTCTGCACATAGCCTGTCGAACCTCTCGAGGAGCTCTCCGTCAACCGATGCCGAGAACCGAGCCAGACCGGCCACATCCACCCCCGTATTACGATCAACTATGATAATATTACAGGACCACACCCGGGACAAGTCGGCGCGGGGGGCGTGGCGCCCGGCTTCTCAGATTCCCTCGAAAGCCTTCGAGACGACTTCTCCGTCGGCTTCGACCGGCATGGTGACCTTCATCCCGGGCTCCGACTCCATTGCCCTCGAAACGGCGAACACCGCTCCGGGATTCCTCGCCCAGGCCCTTCGCGCAAGGCCGTTCGCCACGTCCCAGGACAGCATCGAGCACGCCCTTCGCGAAGCCCCGGGCGAGCCGTCCAGCACCATGCCGAACCCGCCGTTGATCACTTCGCCCCAGCCCACGCCTCCGCCGTTGTGGAGCGACACCCAGGTGGCGCCGCGGAATGAGTCGCCGATTGCGTTCTGCACGGCCATGTCAGCCGTGAACATGCTTCCGTCGCGGATGTTGGCGGTTTCGCGGAATGGCGAGTCGGTGCCGGATACGTCGTGATGGTCGCGTCCGAGTACGATCGGGCCGGAGATCTCGCCCCGCGCGATGGCGTCGTTGAAGGCCAGGGCGATCCTGATCCTGCCGGAATGGTCGGCATAGAGGATGCGGGCGCGCGAACCCACCACCAGGCGGTTCTCTTCGGCCTTCCTGATCCATCGAAGGTTGTCCAGCATCTGCTGACGCGTCTCTCCCGGGGCTTCCCCGGCCATCGCTTCGAGGACGTCTCCCGCTATCCTGTCCGTCGTCCGGAGGTCTTCATCGCTTCCGGAACAGCATATCCACCGGAACGGCCCGAAGCCGTAGTCGAAGCACACCGGCCCCATGATGTCCTCGACATAGGAAGGATACATGAAGCCGCCGCCGGGTTTCAGAATGCCCTCCGCGCCCGCCCGCGAAGCCTCGAGGAGGAAGGCGTTGCCGTAGTCCCAAAACGCCATTCCGCGCGCCGAGAGCGTATTGATGGCCTTCACCTGCCTGCGCAGCGATTCCTGAACGCGCTCCCTGAAGCCCGCTGGGTCGGCGACCATCATGTGGTTGGATTCCTCGAACGACATGCCGGCGGGATAGTATCCACCGGTGAACGGCGCGTGGAGCGACGTCTGATCACTGCCCAGGTCTATCGAGGCTCCTTCCTCCGCCAGCCGTTCCCACAGGTCCACCACATTGCCCAGGTATCCGAGCGACAGGGCCGCGCCCGACCTCCTCGCACTCTCCATCCTCTGAAGGACTCCGTCGAGATTCTCCTCGGCCTCCATCAGCCATCCCTGCGAGAGGCGCTTGCGCAGGGCCGACGGGTTTATTTCGGCCACCACGGTCACCGAGCCGGCGATAACGCCCGCTTTGGCCTGTGCGCCGCTCATCCCCCCGAGGCCCGATGTCACGAAAACCTTCCCGGAAAGGTCGCGGCCGGGTTCCAGGCCGAGGTACTTCCTCCCTGCGTTCAGCAGTGTGATCGTGGTTCCGTGTACGATGCCCTGCGGCCCGATGTACATGAAGCTGCCTGCCGTCATCTGGCCGTAGGAGGTCACACCCAGGGCCGACATCCTGTCGTAGTCGGCTTTGGAGGAGTAGTTCGGGACCACCATGCCGTTCGTCACCACGGCGCGCGGAGCATCGGGATGCGACGGGAAGAGCCCCATGGGATGGCCCGAGTAGAGGACCAGAGTCTGCTCCTCCGTCATCTCCGAGAGGTACTTCATGGTGAGGAGGTACTGCGCCCAGTTCTGGAAGACCGTGCCGTTTCCCCCGTATGTGACCAGCTCGTACGGGTGCTGAGCAACAGCCGGATCCAGGTTGTTCTGTATCATCAGCATGATGGCCGCGGCCTGCGGCGTTCGAGCGGGATACTCGCCGATCGGCCGGGCCTTCATCTCGTAGTGCGGGCGGAAGCGCCGCATGTAGATGCGCCCGTCGGTCGAGAGTTCGCGCGCGAATTCGGGGGCGAGGGCTCCGTGCCATTCCCTCGGGAAGTAGCGCAAGGCGTTCCTCAGGGCCAGCTCCCTGCCGGGCCTGTCCAGCACCTGAGGTCTGGCCGGTGCGTGGCTTATGCCCGGCTCCTCCGGCGGCATGTCCGGTATCTCTGCTGGAATGCCCTGCCTGATTGCATCCGCGAAAGTGTTCATGGCGAACTCCTCCGGAGAGAAACCCACTCTTCAGACCATATCCTAACCTCTGGAAGAGCCGGTGGACCAGACGGAGATGCTGTTCAGAAAAAAGACCCCGGTGAGACGACATGAAGCTCGGGATATCTCACGGCATGGGATCAGAAGGGAGTGGTTCCACGGCTCCCGTGCCCGGCTGCCTTCATGTCCCCCGGGAACCGGTGCACATCTTCATCATCGGATATGCGGCGAAGCTGTGCCTTGGGGAGCGAACAGAAGCGAACACGGCGAATCTCCGGAATGGGCGGACGCCATCGCCGACGAATCCGTCCGGTCGGAATGAATCCGCGCCACGCAATCTGCGCGGATCAGCCTGTTTGCAGGGCAAGGACGGCTCTTCCCGCCCGGTCCTGCCGACGGCCGGCAACGCCTTTCAGGCTCTGAGACGAGCCTCTGCCGACAACGAGCCTTGCACCCCGGTCTTTACGATCGAAATCAAACATTGAACTTGACTGTCTCCTAGGCTGCATTTATGAAAGAACGAACACACTCTCGCCTTCGCTGTCGCTGCGTCTGACGATCCGGAAGACAGCCGAAGAGCGCCGTTATGAGGTCCTCGGACAGCGTGCAGTCAATTGAAAGGGGACCGATCAATCGGAAGTGAGCGGCTCCAATGTTTCGAAACCCCAGTCCAGAGCGGGGCCGGGGAAAGGCGGGAAGCAGGCGTCCATGAGGCGTGAGGCGCATCTGGCCGCCGTCTTGCGCGCTGTGCGCAACGTCAATCAGCTCATCGTACGCGAGAAGGACCGCAGGACTCTTCTCAATCGGGCCTGCGAAACACTCGTTGAAACACGCGGCTACCTCTCCGCCTGGATCGCTGAAACGGATGCGAACGGCCATGTACTTGGCACATACATGGCAGGAACAGGTGCGTCGTTCTCGATCCTGGAGGAACGATTGCTGGCGGGCAGATGGCCGGCGTGCGCCGGGCATGCGATGGCCGGCAGGGGCGTAGTTGTTGTCGGGAACCCCCGTGACGAATGCGGGGATTGTCCGTTGGCTCTTGACTACGACGTATCGGCCGCCCTGTCCGCTCCGCTTCGGCACGAAGACCGGAACTACGGAGTTCTGACCGTATCCCTGCCGTGTGAAATGGCCGATATCGATGAGGAACGGGATCTGGTCGGGGAGGTCGCCACAGACCTCGGGCTGGCGTTGCACAGCCTCGAACTGGAGGAATTGCACCGTATAGACGAGATGCGGACTGCCCATCTGAAGCAGGTGTTGCTTGCAATCCGAAATGTCAATCAGCTCATCGTACACGAGGAGGATCCCCAGCGGCTCATCGAGCAGGCCTGCGTGAATCTCACCGAGACTCTCGGCTACGGCATCGCCTGGATAGCATTACTCGACAGCGAGGGGACGGAGGTGACCGCAACGGCATCCTCGGGAATTGCGGGTCTTTCGAGTAAGTTGCACGCCACACTGACTCGCGGCGAGATCATTTCCTGCATGAAGCGCGCGATGGAGCAAGACGCAACCATCGTCATCAGCGATCCTTACGCCGAGTGCCCAGACTGCCCGCTAGCATGTGCGTACGACGGACGGGCGGGGCTTACGAGGCGGCTGGTCTTCGGCGGGCGAACCTACGGCGTTCTATCGGTCTCCTTGCCGGAGGAATACATACATGACGCCGAGGAGCAGGGTCTTTTCTGCGAAGTATCGGGGGATCTGGCATTCGCACTGTACAAGATCGAGATCGGCGAGAGGCTGCGCGCAAGTGAAGAGCGCCTGCGTCTGGCTTTGCAGGCCGGCAACGGGGTGGTCTGGGATTGGGATGTGGCCGACGACACCCGGCGCTGGAACGAGACCGGCTCCGACGCTTTTGGCTGGACGGAGTGTCTTGCGGCGGATCAAACTGCAGAGTGGTGGAAAGACCGCATCCATCCCGAGGATCGTCGTCGTGTGATAGACAAGTTGTTCGCCGCGATCGACAATGCCAAGGCCGACCTGTGGAACGACGAATACAGGTTCCTCAATGCCGGCGGCTCTTACATCCATGTTTCGGATCAGGGCCGTATCCTTCGCGATGCGGATGGCCGTGCCGTGCGGATTATCGGAGTGATGGCCGACGTGACCGTGCGCAGGCGCGCGGAGGAGGAGGGACAGCGCATCCGTGATCTTCTGATGATGACCGAGATGCTGAGCGGGGTCGGCGGCTGGGAATGGGACGTACTCATGCAGCGCATGACCTGGACGGAGGGCACGTACCGCATCCACGATCTTGACCCGGAATCTCTACCCCCGGGCTCGCCGGAACACATTGAGCGGAGTCTGGCTTGCTACGACAAGGAGGACCGCGAGCTGGTGGCCGATGCGTTCCGACGGTGCGTGGAAACAGGCGAACCTTACGACCTGGAATGCAGGCTTACAACAGCCGCAGGCCGCCGGTTGCGAGTTCGAACCCTGGGTCGGGCCGTTCGGGAAAATGGACGCATAGTCAGAGTAATCGGAAACATCCAGGATATAACGGACATAAAGCGCCTCGAAGAAGAGCGTGAAAAGCTGCAAGCCCAGTTCCTCCAGGCGCAGAAGATGGAGTCGGTCGGCCGTCTTGCGGGAGGCGTGGCGCACGACTTCAACAACCTGCTGATGGGGATCATGAACTGTGCGGATCTCTGCCGGAGCGCGATAGCGCCGGATCACCCGGCTCGCAGATGGCTCGACGAGATAACTGCAGAAGTTCAGCGCTCGGCCAAGCTGGTGCACCAGCTCCTTGCCTTCGCCCGCAGGCAGATCGTTGCCCCCCGTGCAATAGATCTCAACGATGCCATCAGCGGCATGCTGAAGCTCATCCGCCACCTCATCGGAGAAGACATCGAGCTTGCCTGGCTGCCGTGCCGGGATGCCTGGCCGGTGAACATAGATCCCGGACAGGTGGACCAGATCCTTGCCAACCTGTGCATAAACGCTCGCGACGCCATCGGTGGAGTGGGCAGAATCACCATCGAGACGGAAAACACAGTTATCGACGACACCTATTGCTCCGCGCACCAGGATTCCCGTCCCGGCCAGCATGTCATGCTGGCTGTCAGTGACACCGGTTCAGGCATGGACCAGGAGACTCTGGATCATATCTTCGAACCCTTCTTCACCACCAAGCCCGTCGGACAAGGCACCGGCCTTGGGCTGGCGACGGTATATGGGATCGTCAAGCAGAATTCGGGCTTCATCAATGTTTACAGTGAACCGGGACAGGGTACGATTCTGCGCATCTATCTGCCGAGGCACAAAGGCGACGCTGGAAAAGTGGAACCGCGGGATGTCGTTGCCCCTCCACCGCACGGTTCCGAAACGGTGCTGCTGGTCGAAGACGAGAACAGCGTGCGGTTGACTACCGCTGAGTTCCTTGAGCAACTCGGCTACAGGGTTCTGACCGCTGAAACGCCAGAAGAAGCCCTGAACCTGGCAGCATCGAATGTTTGCGCAATACATCTCTTGATTACCGATGTGGTTATGCCGGTCATGAGCGGCAGAGACCTTGCATCCAGGCTTGCAGAAGCGCATCCGGACTTGAAGTGTCTGTTCATCTCGGGTTATACTGCCAATGTCATCGCACATCGGGGCATTCTGGACGAAGACGTGCATTTCCTGGCTAAACCCTTCAACTGCAGCGATCTCGCAAGGAAGGTACGCCAGGTGCTAGATAGCCCGTGAATGGCGTCAGAGACACCTGGAAAGCACGCAAACCTGACCTTGCCTATGCTACCATCCGGACTCCCGCAGTCAGGGGAGGTCCGGTTTTCCGCACCTATCCATGCAGATTCACCATGCCGAATCAGGGCTGTTCGGCTCGATTACTCCCGGTAGCTGCCTGCGGGATGCTTTCGGGCGACAGAGATCCCAGCGTTGCTCATGACGCGGCTGGGTGCTGCAGGCCGGTCGAGGATGATCTGTTCTTCCGTGTTATGCAGACTCTGCATATCCCCGAAAAACCGGTGCTATGCAGAGTCGGCGGATTGGGTGTCTTTTCGGATCAGGAGTATTGACAGCAACATGAGGTGGGATGATGATGAAAACGATGAGGGCGGGAGATGCCAAACGCCCGCGAAAGGCAGACTCTGTATAATCAATGTTAGACAGCCTCAATGACGGCGCGGCGATGACAAGCAAGGACGGAGAGCAAACCGAGTGAACCATAGCGAGATCGTGAGTTTCCTGTGGGCCGTCGCGGACCTCATCCGCGACACCTTCAAGCGGAGCAAGTACCAGGACGTCATCCTCCCGCTCACGGTGCTGCGCCGCCTCGACTGCGTGCTCGGGGACACGAAGGACGCCGTCCTCGAGCGGCAGGCGCAGCTCAAGGGCAAGGGACTCGAGGATCTCGACGCTCAGCTCAGGCGCGCGTCAGGCTTTGCGTTCTACAACACGTCTCGGTACGACTTCGAGAAGCTGCTGGCCGACGCGCCGCACCTCGCGGCCAACCTCCGCAACTACATCGCCGGCTTCAGCCCGAACATGCGGGAAGTGCTCGAGAAGTTCGACTTCGACAACACCATCAGCAAACTCGACGAGGCGGGGCTCCTCTTCCAGGTGCTCGAGCGCTTCAAGAACGTCGATCTCCACCCGGACAAGATCGACAACCCGACGATGGGCACGATCTTCGAGGAGCTGATCCGGAAGTTCAACGAGGCGCTCAACGAGAATCCCGGCGAGCACTTCACGCCGCGCGACGTCGTCCACCTGATGGTGGACCTGATGCTCGCGGGCGACGAGGACCGCATCCGGCGCAAGGGCATCGTGCGCACGGTCTACGACCCCTGCTGCGGTTCCGGCGGCATGCTCATGATCACCAAGGAGCACGTCACGATCGGCCTGCGCAAGAACGGCGAGGTGCTCCGCCCGGCGATCAACCCCCACGCCGAGATCCACCTTTTCGGCCAGGAGGTGAACCCCGAGACCTGGGCGGTCTCGAAATCCGATCTCTTCATGAAGGACCCGACCGGACGCGACGCGGACAACATCGTCTTCGGCAGCACGCTGTCGAACGACCGCCACGCGGGCCGGGGCTTCGACTATCTGATTGCGAATCCCCCGTACGGCAAGGACTGGAAGCGCGACGAGGACGCCGTGCGCGCGGAGCACGAGCGCGGCGCCTCGGGCCGCTTCGCCCCGGGCCTGCCGCGCATCAGCGACGGCCAGCTCCTCTTTCTCCTGCACATGCTGGCGCACGCGAAGGAGCCCAAGGAGGGCGGCTCGCGCATCGCCATCATCATGAACGGCTCGCCGCTATTCACCGGCGACGCGGGGAGCGGCGAGAGCGAGATCCGCCGCTTCATCCTGGAGCACGACCTGCTCGAAGCCCTGATCGCGCTCCCCGAGCAGCTCTTCTACAACACCGGGATCGCCACCTACGTGTGGGTGGTGACCAACCGCAAGCGCGACGCGCGCAAGGGGAAGGTGCAGCTCATCGACGCCAGCGCCTTCTGGGTCCCGATGCGCAAGAGCCTCGGCGACAAGCGCCGCGAGATCCCGTGGACCCAAGCGCAGGACATCGTGAAGCTGCTTGCCGACTTCCGCGACGGGGACACGCGCAGGATCACGAAGGACGGGAAGGAGGAAGAGGTCGTCGTGAGCCGCATCTTCCCGACCACCCACTTCGGCTTCCGCAAGATCACCGTCGAGCGGCCGCTGCGGCTCAACTTCCAGGCGTCGCCGGAGCGGATCGCGCGGCTCGAGGAAGAAAAGGCCTTCCAGGCCCTCGCCCAGTCGAAGAAGAAAGGCGCCGCGGTTGCGAGGGAGCAGGCCGAGGGCCGGGCGCTGCAGGACGCGATCCGCACGCTCCTGCGCGCGCTCCCGGGCGCCGTCTTCAAGGACCGCGTCGAGTTCGAGCGCGTGCTCGACGCGTCCGCAAGCAAGGCCGGCCTGAAGCTGCCCGCGCCGGGCCGCAAGGCGGTCCTCTCCGCCCTGTCGGAGCGCGACGAGACCGCCGCCATCTGCCGCGACAAG
>JAAYTY010000232.1 GCA_012523605.1 Candidatus Fermentibacterota bacterium | reverse complement strand
CTCCGCCAGGAGGTTCGGGAAACGCCACCCTCCCGACCGGTACGAGTTCACGTTCTGGCCCAGCAGGGTTATCTCGCCGTAGCCCGACCGCGCGAGCCCGGCGACTTCAGCCAGCACCGCCCCGGGGCTCCTGCTGCGCTCGCGGCCGCGCACGTAGGGCACGATGCAGTAGCTGCAGAAGTTGTCGCAGCCGCGCATGATGCTCACGAACGCCGACGGATAGGTTCGTCGGACGGGTTCGACGCCTTCGTACTCGTCTCTTCCGAGCTCCGTTTCGGAAACTCCGGAAGGGCCCGCGAGAATGCCGGGCAGATCCCTGTACCTGTCCGGTCCCACGACGAAATCTATACCGGGACACCGGCGGAGGAGGTCCCCGCCGTGCTCCTGAGCGACGCAGCCGCACACCGCTATCACGGGCCTGCGCCCCGGCCGGCGCAGCCCGGCGAGCTGTGCCGCCCTTCCGAGCGCGCGTGTCTCCGCATGATCTCGTACGGCGCAGGTGACAATCAGGACTGCGTCCGCGGAATCCGGATCTTCGGCGGGCAGCCATCCCGCACCGGAGAGGATCCCGGCTATCAGCTCGGAGTCGCTGACGTTCATCTGACAGCCGTAGACCTCAACGGAGAACCTCATGCGAGCGCCTGTCGGGCCGGGCTCAGCCGGGGATGAGGAGCTCCATGGCCAGCCCCGAGAGGATCGGTATCCGCAGGTTGTCGTCCACGGGCAGATCCACCAGCTCCGCTAGAGTCGCCACCGCGGAGCCCGCAACCAGTGCGATCGGAACAAGCCGCCAGGAGAAGAAAGGGGCGACCTTCATCAGAGCCAGGCTCGCGAGGAGGCAGCTCGTAAACGCCGCCAGGCTACCCTCCAGCGTCCTGCCGCAGACCAGCCTGATCCTCCCCCACTTCATCCCGACCAGTGCGGCGGAGCTGTCGCCCACGCTCAGGAAGACAAGCGCAGCGATCGCTATCTCGCGCCTGAAGAGCATTATGGTCAGTGCGGCGGAGGCGACCAGAATGGTCGATCCCGTGATGCTCCCGGCCTTTTCGCGCCTCCTGAGCAGCTCGCCGAATACGTTCACGAAGAAGGTCTTGAAACCCTGGTTCCTCAGCTTCAGGAAGTCGGCCAGCACAAGGACGAGGGCGAGTGCGACCAGGAGCGAGATCATGAGATTCTTCTCGACCAGGAGCGCCGCGAGTGGAATGACGATGGAAGCTAGATGAACACCCTTCCGGAGCAGTTCTCCGAAAAGGGGCGTCTTCCCTCGGGAGCTCCTAGAGGCCGATCCCGAGGGAGATCCTGTGGGTGTCATCCAGGTCTTCGTGTCCGAGGAATGCGTAGTCGAGTTCGACGGGATGGCCGAAGAGCCCCATGCGGAATCCGGCCCCGGCAGCGAACCTGCCCTCCGAACTGCCCATCCTCAGCCCCACCCTGTCACGGATCATCAGCTCGAGACCGAAGTGAGTGTCGAGGCTCGCTTCCCCCACGTGGTACTGGGAGGCGTAGCGCCTGCCCTCGAATCTGAAGTCTCCGTCGGCCGCGATCGTGGCCACGGTGGAGAATCTGCGGATGTTCCACGAGGTGGCTGCACCAGCCTTGACCGTGGGGAGGACGCTCTCGCTGCTGCCGGTGTCCCAGAAGACGAGGGTTCCGAAGGTGTCCTGGATGTTGACTCCGGCGCTGAATCTCTCCAGTGGGCGCCACTGGACTCCGGCATCGAGTCCGACACCCCAGGCGCTGTGGTCGAGCAATGTGCGCTGGATGACCTTGACGGAAGCGCCGGCGGAGAGGGTTTCGTTCACCGGGCGCGCCCAGGAGAGGTAGAGGGCGTAATCCACCGCACTGCCCCAGGAAATGCGTCCCTCGTCGTAGATCAGTTCCTCGCCGGGATCCCACTCGCCGTTGCCCTCGGTGCCTCCGGGATTGGTTTCGGGATCGTAGTCATCGTTTCCGGAGTCTCCCGGCTCGCCCTCTCCATCGACTCCCGCCACGCCGTCGGATCCGGTGTCGTACCAGAGCAGGTCGGTCGTGTCCGCCACATCGCCCGCGTCGGTCCTGAAGAGGCTGGCGGACAGGACAGAGGAGCCCCTTCTGGCGGCATAGGCGAGGTAGTCGTAGCGAACCAGCCCTCCGAATCTCTCGGAGTGCATGAGCTGAAGCTCTGAGGATTCGAGTCCGACCAGACCGGCGGGATTCCAGTAGGCGGCCGTGGCGTCGTCGGCTATCGCGCAGAAGGCGCCGCCCATGCCGAGGGCGCGCGCCCCCGCCCCTGCGTACATGAACTCCCCGGCGTACTTGGCCGCACCGGCGGGAAGCGCCCCGCACAGGAGAGCGGCGAGCGAGACCGGGGCTGCAGAAACGATCCTCATTGGCTCAGAGCCCCCCCGGCGGCCGTGCCTGCTATGATCTCGGCGATCAGCGCCCTGTCCTCGTCCCTGATGCTCGTGAAAAACAACCCCAGCCCGAAGCGGCCTTCACCGAGCCGCTCCTCCCGGATGACAACGGCTCTTGCGCCTATGTCCCGCATCCCAGGGAATCGGAGGACCAGCTCCACTCTCGTCATCTCGCCCAGGCTGCGGTCGCAGACGATGTAGATCCCCGAAGCGCTGACGTTGACGGCGGTGACGGGCAGGAGGTCGAAACCCTTGAGACCGACGGAGGCGTCTACGTCGAGGCTCGCCCTCGGATAGGCCCTGCGTTCCCTGCCCGTGCTCTGGCTCATCCGGCCTCCCTGCGGTCGCGTGAAGCTAGCTCGTGAAAACCTTCCTGTCAATCAGAGGCGCTCTGAAGAGCGCCTTCCTGACGCGGTTTATCGAACATCATCCGCACCTCGGGCTTCATCAGGAGGATCAACGAGAAAACGCCCAGAGCGGTTCCCAGCGGGAATATCATGCAGGACAGGCCCGCGACGACCATGCAGAACGTGTGGTGCCTCCTGCCGTCAATGAACCTCCCGGCCAGGATCAGGCCGAAGGCGACGACCAGAACGGCCAGTGCCAGGATGCCTCCCAGGGCCGTCAGGAAGATTCCCGCGAACTCCGGGGGAGGCGGGCTGCCCTTCCCAGAAAAGTCCATCGGGTCGGCCAGCATCAGGACGCCGAGCAGCAGATAAAGCGCGGGGAAGAGGGAAAATAGAGCCGTCAGCCCCCCCAGGACATAGTGGAACACGGCGAGCAGCCTCAGGTTTTCGTTCTCTCCGGACATGAATTGACCGCCTTTCACAGGCGACTGCGTACCCTCCGGCAATACGCCGGCGCGATATTCCGGCGGTCCGGAGTTGACATAGCCGCCTTCATAGATGAAGATACAACGTTCAGCAAAGAGGTGTTCCGTACACTAACAGGGCCTTCATGCCGGCCCGAGCCATAGGAAGGGGCACGATGGAGCAGGCTTTCACTTTCACCCAGAAGGAAATCGACGACGGCAAGGTCCTCGCCGGGATCTCCTACTTCGGTCTTCTCGGCTTCCTGATCGGCTACCTCGCCGGCAAGGAGAACCGCTTCACCCTCTACCACGCCCAACAGGGTCTGGTTCTCGCCATAGCGTTCTTCCTGGGCGTGATACCCATCATCGGCTGGATCTGGAGCCTCTTCTGCCTCGTCCTTTTCGTCATGGGGCTCATCAACGGATTCAGCGGCAAGGTACAGCCGCTTCCCCTGCTCGGTTCGCTCGGCTTCAAGATCGGTCTCCTGAAGGCCGACGCTCCGGCCGCCCCCCAGGCCTGAGACCGGTTCCATTCGGGAGGGGCGGGGCGCAGAGCCCCGCCCATCTTCCTTCGGGCGCACGATCAGGCCAGACCCGAGGACAGGCTCGAGATCTTCACCCAGAACACTATCCAGAGGACGAGACTCGCTAGTATCGTCAGGATGTTGACTATCGGAAGCCAGAACAGGAGATTGAGCACGCAGAAGGCGATGCCCGGACCGAGTCCCGGGAGTCCTCCCTGCAGAGGGTTCTTTCTCGCGGTGAACTCGTCGCTGACGGACTTGCTGACGGTCACCACGATCACGAAATCCCAGATCAGGTAGAAGAGCGGGATCAGCCCCAGCCAGACAAGGCCTGGAGACATGGCTCGCGCCTGGGGTGAGCACCTTCCGATGGCCCTCTGCATCGAGATGAGGTAGAAGATCCGGGGAAGTATGAGCACGGCCAGAAAGATCAGGGCGAATGCCGGATCCCCTGGACCCTGCGGCCTGTGCAGTGAATCGCCCAGCTTGTAGATCACTTCGCTCCCTCCCTGGAATCGGGAACCATGCCCTTTGCTTCGCGAACCGGATCTAATATGAGGCGGAGCCCCCTCGCCGGGCCAGAACCGCTTACGAGAACCTGCATGGTCCGGCCGGCCTTCGGCTGGACGCAGAGGGGCATGTCGCCCGGCCGTTCCATCACTCGGTTTCCGGCGGCCTACAGCGGTGTTTCGACAGCGTCCCCGACGCATTCCGGACAAGGCCGCGAAACCGCGCTGATGACCTCCCGCCCTTCACGGCTTATACTCCGAACCCGGCAAGCCGGAGAACCGATCATTCGGAGGAGAGGCATGGAGAGGGCCACGTGCCTGACCAGAGACGATATCGAATCGATAGTCTCCTGCAGGATGGCGGATCCGTTCGCACTGCTCGGCATGCATCCGCTCTCCGGCGGAGACCAGGGCCGTTTGGAGATACGGGTGTTCCGCCCTGAGGCTCGGGAGGCCCGTGTCATCCGGGAAGACGGCTCCATCCTGCCCATGAAAATGGTCCACCCGGACGGGCTCTTCGTCTGGAGATCCACCGGCGCATGCGAACCGTTCGGCTACAGGATCGGATTCCTCGACGGAGGCGCTGAACGAGTCGAACACGACCCTTACTGCTTCCTGCCCCAGCTCGGCGAGCTCGACCTCCACCTGTTCTCCGAGGGCAGCCATCTGAGGCTTTACGAGGTGCTCGGCGCCCGCTGCTGGAAGGCCGGTGACGTCGAAGGAGTGCTGTTCTCCGTCTGGGCACCGAACGCCCGCCAGGTCAGCATCATCGGCGACTTCGACGGCTGGGACAGGCGCAGGCATCCGATGCGCTCGAGGGGCGGATCGGGCGTGTGGGAGCTGTTCATCCCCGGAGTCGGCCTCGGTGCGCTTTACAAGTTCTCCATTGAAACCCGTGACGGGGCGGTGATCGAGAAGGCCGATCCGATGGCCCTCCGCTCGGAGTTCCGCCCCCGCACCGCCTCCGTTGTGGAGTCGCTGGACGGTTTCGAGTGGAGCGACGGAGAATGGATGGAGAGGCGGTCGCTCGCCGATCCGCTGTCGAACCCGGTCTCGATATACGAGGTCCATGCCGCGTCCTGGGCGAGACCCGACGACGGCAGGGCCTATCTCTCCTGGCGGGAGCTCGCCGCCAGGCTGGTGCCGCATGTCCGAGGTCTGGGCTTCACCCATATCGAGCTGCTCCCTGTGATGGAGCACCCATTCGACGGATCCTGGGGCTACCAGACACTAGGCTATTTCGCGCCCACCAGCAGGCACGGAAGCCCGGCCGACTTCGCCTTCTTCGTGAACGAATGCCACGGAGCCGGCATAGGAGTGATACTCGACTGGACCCCGGCGCACTTCCCCGGCGACCCACACGGCCTAGTCCGGTTCGACGGCACGGCTCTCTACGAGCACGAGGATCCCCGGTTGGGCAGGCACCCGGACTGGAACACCCTGATCTTCAACTACGGCAGGAACGAGGTCAGGGGCTTCCTGAGGGCTTCGGCCCTGTTCTGGCTGGACAGGTACCACATAGACGGCCTCCGAGTAGACGCGGTCGCCTCCATGCTGTACCTGGACTATTCCAGAAGGGAGGGGGAATGGCTCCCCAACGCTTACGGGGGCCGCGAGAACCTG
Organism: Candidatus Fermentibacterota bacterium; assembly: GCA_012523605.1. Taxonomy (GTDB): domain Bacteria; phylum Fermentibacterota; class Fermentibacteria; order Fermentibacterales; family Fermentibacteraceae; genus JAAYTY01. The sequence continues at coordinate 14,692 of JAAYTY010000232.1, read as the reverse complement.
GATGCGGTGGCCTTCCTCAGGGATCTCAACGAGAAGGCGCACGGCATGCACAGGGGCATTCTGATGATAGCGGAGGAGAGCACGGCCTGGCCGGCGGTGTCCAGACCTGTCTGGCTGGGAGGGCTGGGCTTCACCTTGAAGTGGAACATGGGCTGGATGCACGATACGCTCAGGTTCGTCTCGAAGGATCCGGTGCACAGGAAGTTCCACCTGAACGACCTCACCTTCTCCCTCCTGTACGCGTACAGCGAGAACTTCGTCCTGCCGCTGTCCCATGACGAAGTGGTCCACGGCAAGTCATCCCTCCTGGGCAAGATGCCGGGGGACGACTGGCAGAAGTTCGCGAACCTGCGCCTGCTCCTTGCCTACCAGTGGGCTCATCCGGGCAAGAAGCTGCTGTTCATGGGGTCGGAGATTGGACAGTGGAGCGAGTGGAACCACGACGGGACGCTGGACTGGGGCCTCCTCGAACACCACCTCCACAAGGGTCTGCCGCTTCTGGTCGGCGACCTGAACGCCCTCCTGCGCTCCAGGCCTTCGATGCACGAGCTCGACCACGCCCCCGAGGGCTTCAGGTGGATCGACTTCCGCGACTCCTATCAGACCGTGATCTCCTTCGTCAGGTACGATTCCTCCGGCGAGGAGACGGTCTGCGTCTTCAACTTCACTCCTGTCCCGAGGCACGGCTACCGACTCGGCGTCCCGAGGTGCGAGTACTACGGGGAACTGCTGAACACGGATGCCGTCGAGTACGGAGGCAGCGGAATCGGCAACATGGGCGGCGTCCAGGCGGAAGGCCAGCAGTGGCATGGCCTTCCCGCCTCGGTAGTGCTGTCTCTTCCTCCTCTTGCCGCCGTCTTCCTGGGAAGGCGCCCGTGAGCGGCCGGAGGCGTCCGAGGTCCTTCGTCGGGGTCCTGCAGGCCGAACTGCTGTTCCCCGGCTGCAGGACGCTGAAGGACAGGCGCGGTCATCTGCGCTCTCTGCTGGACAGGCTGCGGAGAATGGGATTCTCTTCCAGCCAGGTGGGAGACTCCGGGATAGCCTCGAGGGCCTGGATCTCCGCTGTGTGCGCATGCAGCAGCATGTCGGCCGCCTCCAGACTTCTCCAGAGCGCCTGCGCGATTCTCGACAGCCCGGAGTGGGAGCTTGTGCGCTCTTCGGACACGGTGACCGTATTCGAGCAGGAGGAGTGAGTTGAAGTCGGTCACGGAGTACCTGTGGTTCTGCACCCCCTCGCGCCGCGGATACGTCAACATTACGACGCAGGTGGAGGAGATACTCCGGAGGAGCGGCATCCGGGAAGGGCTCTGCCTCGTCAACGCCATGCACATAACATCCAGCGTATTCATCAACGACGACGAGAGCGGGCTTCTGGCCGATTTCGACGACTGGCTCGAGGGACTCGCCCCTCACGACCCCGTGGACTCCTACAGGCACAATCGAGGCGAGGACAACGCCGACGCACACATGAAGCGGCAGATCATGGGACGCGAAGTGGTCGTGGCCGTGACCGAGGGAAGGCTGGATCTCGGAACATGGGAGAGGATCTTCTACGGCGAATTCGACGGGAGACGCCGCAAGAGGATCCTCGTGAAGATAATAGGCGAATAGCCTGCGGGGGGGCGGGCATGACTCGAAACTCCGACATCGGTCCCGAGATTCCGGGAACCTTCGTCTATCTCTCCCGACTCCTGGGGCGGAGGCTGAAGTCCGCGGACGGGCGGTTCGCGGGCAGGCTCGCGGATCTCGTCGCCGGTATGACCGAGAGGTTCCCCGAGGTCGAGGCCGTCGTCGCCGCCACCCGCACCGGACGCATCGTCCTGCCCTTCAGCCCCGGGCTGCTGGAAGCGATAATGACAGGACGGCCCTTCGACGACACCGAACCCGGCGGCTTCGAGATCGTTCCTCCGCGGTTTCTCATCAGGCGCTCCCTGCTGGACAGGCAGGTAGTCGATGTCCAGGGCGCCAAGGTTGTCCGTGTCAACGATATCCACCTCCTGGTCCACGGTTCGAGAATGATCCTGGTGCATGTGGACATCGGCTTTTCGGGTCTCGTCAGGAGACTCGGCGTCGAGAAGGGATACAGGGCCCTGGCCGGGCTGATGCGCAGGGAGCCCCGGGAGGAACTGGTGAGCTGGAAGTTCGTCCAGCCTCTCACGACCTCCACGGGAACGACACTGGTGAAGCTGAGCCTCAGGAACGAGCAGCTTCGCAGGCTCCATCCGGCCGAGCTGGCGGACATCATGGAGGACCTCGACCCGGGAGAGCGTCTAGCCCTCGTCAGGACCATGGATCCCGCACATCTGGACGATGCGATGGAGGAAGTCGAGGAAGCAGTCCAGGCGGCGATCATAGGAGATCTGGACACGGGTCTCGCCGCCGACATCCTGGAGGAGATGGAGCCTGCGGCGGCCGCCGACGTCGTCGAGATGCTGCCCGAGGTCACTCAGCAGAGGGTCATGGCGGCGATGGAGGAGGAGGAGCGCGAACAGCTCGAGAGGCTCTCCGTCGCCGAGGAGGACACAGCCGCTTCGCTCATGACGGTGGAGTTCGTGTCCTGCCCGGAGGAGGCGACCGCGGGTGAGGCTCTCGAAGCCGTCAGGTCGGCTCTCGACGAAGTCCGGTTCATCAACTACGTGTACTGCACCGACCGTTCCGGCAGGCTTTCGGGCGTGGTCTCGCTCAGGCGCCTGCTGAAGACGCCGGCGGATTCGCCTCTGGCGCGGATCATTACAACGAGGTTCACCACGCTGGCTCCGGGCGACGGTTTCGACGAGACGGCCGACCTCTTCTTCAAGTTCCGCCTACAGGCTATTCCGGTCACCGACGCCGAGGGCCGCATCGAGGGAGTGGTGACGTTCGAGCATTCCTTCGACGAGCTGCTCCCCTTCTACAGGAAGCTCGCATGATGTTCCGCCGCCCTCCCGGGGCAGGCCGCCTCTGGGCCAGGGCGGCGGTGTTCCTCGCAGTAATGGGCCCCGGCATCATCACGGCCAACGTGGACAACGATGCCGGCGGGCTGGCCACTTACAGCCAGGCCGGGGCGGGGTTCGGGCTGAAGCTCCTCTGGATGATGATACCCGTCACTCTGCTGCTCGTCATTGTCCAGGAGATGGTCAACAGGATGGGCGTGGTCACGGGCAGGGGCCTCTCCGACATGATCAGGGAGAGGTTCGGAGTGAGGGTCACTTTCACTCTGATGGTTCTCCTGCTCGTTACGAACTTCGGGAACATCATCGCCGAATTCGCGGGAATAGCGGCCGCCGGTCAGCTCTTCGGGCTTCCCAAGGTTCTCACGATACCGGTCTGCGCAGTGCTTGTCTGGCTGCTGGTGACGAGAGCGTCCTACAGGAACGTCGAGAGGGTTTTCCTGGTCGCCTGCATCTTCTACCTCGCCTACCCCGTCACGCTGTTCGTAATCGGACCGGACATGGGCAGGGTCGCCGGGGCTCTCGTGACTCCCCGCCTGGAGTTCTCAAGGGAGTATCTCGTAATGACCATCGGCCTGCTGGGCACCACGATAGCTCCGTGGATGCAGTTCTACCAGCAGGCTTCGGTGGCCGAGAAGAACATAAGCGTAAAGGACTACGGCTACTCCCGGCTCGACACGATCGTTGGCTGCATCGTCGTGAGCCTGGTGGCGGCGTGCATCATCGTCGTATGCGCCTTCACGCTGCACGAAGCCGGCATCGAAGTGGACAGCGCCGATAACGCCGCGGCCGCACTGGCTCCGCTCGCCGGAGCCGGAAGCTCGATGCTCTTCGCCTTCGGCCTCCTGAACGCGTCGCTGTTCGCCGCCAGCATATTGCCTCTCTCGACCTCCTACACCCTCTGCGAGGCCTTCGGCTGGGAATCCGGTCTCGACAGGGGGTTCGACGAGGCGCCCCAGTTCTACACTCTGTACACGGTCCTCATCGCTTCGGGAGCCCTCTCGGTCCTGGTTCCGGGGCTCCCTCTCATCCGCGTCATGATATGGTCGCAGGTCGTCAACGGACTTCTGCTCCCGGTAGTGCTCGTGTTCATGCTGATCCTGGTCAACGACAGGTCTCAGATGGGGTTCTTCGTGAACGGCAGGGCGTACAACGCCTTCTGCTGGGTCGCCGTGGCCCTGACAGGGCTGGTCAGCATGGCCTGGCCGGTCTCCCTGCTGATTCCGTGACGGCCCTTCGTCAGGCTGGAACAAGCCCGGCCCGCCAAGGTATATTGTGATCGGGAACACGTTCCAGACGGAGGTTGTCGCATCGTGGCTGTGAGGCTTGTTCGCGGCAGGGCGCACAGGAAGGACGAGAGAGCCGATTCCGAACTCATGTCGGCCCTCTGCAGCGGCGACGAGGAAGCGTTCTCAGAGATCATCAGGAGGTTCCAGGGCCCGGTTTATTCGCTTCTGATCAGGATGCTGGGGAACGAGGACGAAGCCGAAGAGCTGCTTCAGGTGACCTTCTGCCGGGTCCACAGATATCGCGATCATTACGACCCGTCGCGCCCTCTGGTCACCTGGATATTCACCATCGCTAGCAATCTGGCCAAGAAGGAATGGAGGAGGAGATCCCGCTGGATCCAGGTGCCCATCGACAACGTCACCCTCACGAGCAGCATCCAGACGGCGCCGCACTACGAAGCCGGCAGGAGAGAGCTGAAGGCATCCCTCGAAGAGGCCATAGCCATGCTCCCTCCCCACTACAGGGAGCCTTTCCTCCTCAGGGAGGACCAGCAGCTAACCTACGAGGAGATCGCGGAAGTGCTGAACGTCCGGATCGGCACCGTGAAATCGAGGATCAACAGGGCGCGGGCGATGCTGCGCACTGCTCTTAGCGATGCGTGGGAGCGTTGGAGATGAACTGCGAAAAGGCGCTGAAGCTCATTGACCTGGTTCTCGACGGCGAGGTCTCGGAATCCGAGGAGCACATGCTGCATTTCCACATCGCGGGCTGTTCCTCATGCAGACGCGCGCTGGAGATGGGAAGGGATTTCTCGGCGGTCATGCGCCAGATCTCCCGCCCCGAGCCGCCTGCCGACCTCGAGAAGCGTGTGCGCGAGAGGCTCGCCCGCATGAAGCCCGCCCGGAGGCGGATCCCGGGTCTGCCGCTCTGGTCCAGGATCGCCGTGGTCATCCCGTTCGCGGCTGCCCTCCTCCTGATCATCGGGCTCGGCTCCGGCGGCACAGGAACCGACGACTCCGTCCCGGAGGCCGCCGTTCAGCCTGACAAGTCCGTTGCCACCGAGACATCCGCAAAGAGGGCCATCAGCACTCCGCCCATGGCATCCTATGTGCGGCCCGCGAGCCTGGTAGCTTTCTAGGACGGGGAAGTGCTTTCTCTTCTGATCGCTCTCGCGGCTCTCTCCGCCGCCGGCCCCGAGGATGCAATAGTCACCGTGAAGAGGGACAGGCCCGCAGGAATCACCGAGGTGATGACCGGCATCGCGATATCCCCCAGGCACGTTCTCCTGCTGGCCTCCTTCGCGACGTCCGATGCACCCCCCTATGTGGCATCGGGCAGGCTCAGGGTGGATCCCGATACGGTTTTCTACAGCCGCGACCTCGGACTGGCCATCCTCTCCTTCGACGACGCCGGCTTCGATGGATTCATGAAGCCCTGCGACGAGCCGCCCGTGATCGGAGACGACGTAAGGCTGGTGGGTCAGGGTGTTACGGGTACCGTGACCGCCGAAGGAAGGGTGCTGGACGAGTCGCCCGACGGGATCTTCCTCGTCTCCGCGCCAAGGATCGACGGATTGATGGGCGCCGGCGCCTTCGACTCGGAGGGCCGGCTCATAGGCGTGATCAGGGGCGCCGTCGGCTCCAGTCTCGGCAGCAGGGCCGCCGTGGGAACCGATTATCTCGCCCTTCTTCCGGCGAGGTCGTGGCTGGTGTGGTCGGAGCTTGCCATGAGCGGCGGATGGCACGCGACCTCGTCTTTCGGCGTCACCGCCACCTCCTGTTCCGACGCATCCGGAGAACGCCCCTCGGGCGTGCTGATCGTAGCCGTTGACGACGGCAGCCCCGCCTGCCTCTGCGGCCTGCGTCCCGGCGATGTCGTGACGCATGTGGAGAGCCTCCGTGTCTTCCACCCGGAGACCATGAGAAGCCTGTTGGTCCTCGCCGAGGACAGCATAGAGGCGAGAGTCTGGACAAGAGGCACCGAACGCTCCATCACCCTCCCTCCTCTCCGGTAGTCCTCGCCCCGGAACCCCCGGTCATGCCGCCGCGCGGAACCTTGGAGGAGGCGGTGCTCTGGGACACGGCGCACAGGACATCCCGATAAGATCGTGGTGCACCGACCCGGATCCCGGGGCGATGGAACAGGCGCGGAACATCTCCACCCATCCCAGGGCGTTCCACCACGTCGCGCTGATGCCCGACTGCCACAGGGGATTCGGCATCCCGATCGGATGCGTGGTGGCCTGCAGAGGCGCGCTGATACCAAACGCGGTCGGCGTGGACATAGGGTGCGGCATGGCTGCGCTTCGCACTCCGCTGAGGGCGGACGATCTGGAAGGCGGTGCCGTTTCTGCAATCATAAGGGAGACTGCGGAAAGGATACCGGTGGGCGAGGGAGTCTCACGCCGAAATCCGCTCCCACTGCCTCCGGAGATCGCTCTTCCGTCCTGGCTGGACAGCCGTGCCCGCTCGCTGGCATCGGCGAATCTCGGCACGCTCGGCGGGGGCAATCACTTCATCGAACTCCAGGCCGGAGACGACGGATTCATCTGGCTGACGATACATACGGGATCGAGGAACCTGGGATACAGGATAGCAAGGCATCACAACGAGATCGCCGTAAGAATGCAGTCCCGCTTCGGGAAGGCGCCTGCGGACCTCGCCTTCCTGCCTGACGATTCCGACGAGGGTATCCTCTATGTGCGCGACATGGAAACGGCGATGGCCTACGCTCGTGCGAACAGGTCAGCCGTGATGGGCGATTTCGCCGAGGTGTTCGCCGGGGTGACGGGGTGCCGCATCACGGGCGAACCGATCTCGATCCATCACAACTACGCATCGAAGGAGACCCATTTCGGCGCGCATGTCTGGGTGCACAGGAAAGGCGCCACGTCTGCAAGGGAGGGCGAGACAGGCATAATCCCCGGGAGCATGGGAACGACCTCCTGGATCGTCAGAGGTCTCGGCAGCCCCGACTCGTTCATGTCCTGTTCCCACGGCGCCGGAAGGGTTCTCGGCAGGCGCGAAGCCTCGAGGAAGCTCTCTGTCGAGGAATGCCGGGAGGCCATGCGCGGCGTGATCTACGGTACGTCGGGGAGGGGCGGCCGTCTAAGGGGATTCGGGGAGGGGGCCGATCTCTCCGAGGCTCCGGCAGCGTACCGCGACATAGACAAGGTCATGCGCAACCAGGCTGACCTCGTCGCACCGCTGGTCCGGCTGCGCCCCCTGGGCGTGTTGAAGGGCTGAGAGGCTTTGCGCCCGTTCATTTGACACGACTCCGGCAGGGAACGATTTATTCGTCGTGAACAGAAAGCACCTCAGCTGGGCGGCGGCCGGCATGGCGGGCGGTGCGGGTCTCATGCCGCCTGCTTCCCCTCAGCCTGTGCAGGAAGCCTCGGAGAACACGCCTCTCCAAGCCCTCATGAAGACACCCGAGTGGCAGGCGGAAAGAGCCGCATGGTACGCGCTGGACTCTCTGGCGCCTGAAGAAGGGGGATTCTACGGCTGCCCCCGGGACATCGGAGCTGACGAGAGGGACTCGCTGAGAGAGATGATCGCCGACAGGCTGGGAGATCTCGACCGCGCCGCGGATGCCGCGGGAATCCGCCCGCCGGAGCTATCCGCCTTCAGGGCTCTCCTCCTGCGCCGCGTGGAGTTCCTCTCCGGCGGAGACATGAGGCTCATAACCAGGATGGTCCCCCCCGCTGTCGTCCTGGATGCCTCCTCGGCGATTCAGCAGATGGAACTCAGGATAGATACGCTGACGACCCTAAGGCGATCCGGCGGAATCGGTCTCGAGACATGGAAACAGGGCGCCGCCGCCGCCGCCGATGCAGCCGTCGCATCGGTCATTCTGGAGGTTCTCGCCGCTCCACGGTGCTTCGTCTGGTCGGGATCCTTCGACTATCCTCCATACCGCGGTCGTTCCGTCGATACGTGGGCTCTGGTGAAGATGCGCATGTCGGAGGCCGGGGAGATTCTCTCGGACACCCTTCTCGACAAGGACACGCGGACGCTTCTCTCGGAGGCGCTGGCATCCGCCGATTCCATGCTGAGCATCGTGCCGGGACTGGAGATGATGCTCACTGATCTGATCGGGGGCGTCCGACGATGACAGCGACACGTCCCTGGATCGTGTTCGAGCTGACGCCGCGCTGCAATCTGCACTGCCTCTACTGCTGCAATCCCTGGACCCTCGGCGGTCAGATCCCTCCGGGCGAACTCGAAACCGTTGTCATGGCGGATCTCATGAGGAAGATCGCCGTAGAGGTGAATCCCCTGGGAATCACCCTCTCGGGGGGAGAACCCCTCGTCAGGGCCGACATCATGGATCTCGCGGCCGAGGCCGTGAAGCTGTTTCCCGATGTCTCCATAGCGACCAACGGCCTGCTGCTGACCAGGTCCATGGCGAAGGATCTGGCTGCCCTGGGGGTCCGGAGCGTACAGATATCCATCCCTGCCGCGACAGACGACACCTTCGAAGAGCTCTGCGGGGCGAGAGCGCTGGACAGGGGACTGGCAGGCATGGCGGCGGCTTCGGGGGCAGGCCTCTCTGTCTGCGCCGCCTTCACTCTCACCGCCCTCAACGCCGAGCAGTGCTCGCAGGTGCTGGAGAAGGCCTTCGCCTTCGGAGCCTCCTCCTTCCAGATCAACAGGCTTGCGCGCGGAGGCCGCGCCGCAGCGGGCTGGCGAGAACTCGTCCCCGGACGCGACCAGGTATGTTCGGCGGTTTCCGAGGTCTCGTCGAACGGCGATCTGCTGGGCCTCCAGGTCTTCACCGGCATCCCTCTGGAGCCGTGCCTGTGGCCGGCGGAGCTCCTGGAGGGCCTCACGAACGAGGGATGCCTGTGCGCCGATGCCAAGTGGGCCATAGATCCAGAGGGGCACCTCCGGCCGTGCGAACAGAGCTCGCTGGTGCTGGGCAACCTGCTCGAGCGCGATTTCGACCAGCTCGCGGAAGGTCCGCTCGCGAGGCGATTCAGGCGCGAGTACAGGAGCCCGGAGTGCCTCGACTGTCCCCGGATCTCGACATGCAGGGGCGGCTGCCGGGCTATGAAGTGACCGCGGGACGTCCCCGCTTTACAGGACGGGCTCCCGGGCCGGATATTGAGACGCAGGGAGATGGCGGGCGGCAGGCGCATGGAACATGCCTGGAGGGATGGCATGGAACCGAACAAACTGGTCATTCACTTCAAGAACGGCCACGTTCTGAAGGGTCACTCGCTGGATTTCCTTCCGAACAAGCCTTCTTTCCACCTGAGATCGACCAAGAACCCCGACATCGTGGCCGAGATCAGGATGGACGACCTCAAGGCGGTATTCTTCGTCAAGGACTTCACAGGCGACCCCAGGCGCACGGACAGAAAGGTCTTCGATCCGAAGGCGCGCTACATAGGAAAGCGCCTGTTGGTGAAGTTCAAAGACGGCGAGATCTTCGCCGGCATCAGGCAGGCCTTCAATCCCGCCTTCCCGGGCTTCTTCATCTCTCCGGTGGACAGCGATTCCAACACGATCAGGGCATTCGTCGTGAACTCCGCCGTCCAGTCGGTGGAGGAGGTCTGACCATAGGGGACAGACTCCTATATTTATTTTGATCGAATAATCTTGTAAAATATAGGAGTCTGTCCCCTCTCATGTCAGAGGACGAGTGTTACTCCCAGAAGGAATTCGGCTGTCGAGTCGTCTATGCGGTCAGCTATCTCTCCTGGCACGAAGTCGCCGTCCGCCGACCTCGTCGCCCACTGGACCGCCAGATCGGCCCTCGCAGGGCCGAATACCCTGCTCCCCCCCAGCGAGAAGCCCATGCCCCTGCCCGAGACCTCGGGGTATTCGCTGAAGGACAGGCCGACTCTCAGGGCGGTCTTCGTGCCGATCGGGTGGTTTATATGCAGCCTGCCTGTAAAGTCGTTGTCGGCGAGCGGCGAGTACACCTCCCCCTCGATTCCCACGATGGTATTGGCGAGCTGCGGCGCGACGACTTCCATGCCGCAGGCCAGAGACGACCGGTAGTGGTCGCCGCCCGGGCAGTAGCAGACTCCCAGGAGAAACAGGTCAGCCCGCGCCTGGGCGCCGGCCCTGAGCGCCAGCTCGCTGATCTCGATGGTGATCAGGGAAGTCGAGTCGATCGCTCCCTCCTCGTCGGTGCTCGAGTATTCGGTTTCGAGCGTCCCGAACCTGAGCCCCGACGAAACGCCCACGTCGAGCCATCCGGTCGGGCTTGCGGCGACGCTCCCCAGCGCCTCCCACTGCGACCCTCCGGTACTTATCATTTCGATGCTCTCGGGCTCGCCTTCGAGCCCCGGCTGTTCGAGATAGCGCGAGCCGTCGTACTCCGCCCTGGCGACGGCGGCAGCCCCGGCCCCGACTACCAGCCACTCGCCCGCGGGGTATGCCACGGCGAAGCAGTTCGAGCCCTGGATCGTGCCCGAGCGGCTGGCCCGCTGAGTGCCGTAGCGGAAGGCCTCCTTCCATGCCAGCACGCCGCCGGATGCGGTGAGGCTGGGTCTGTCTCGCCTCGCCAGCCCCGCGGGGTTGAGAAAAATCGAAAGTGCATCGGCCGCGTAGGTGGATCGCACGCCGCCTGTGGAAGCCGAGAACGCCCCGATCGAGGGCAGGGGCGTGCCTCCGTCGAGCGCGTCATAGAATCCGAAAGCGAGCGCGCTGCCGGTGATCGCGAGAGTCAGCGGGGCGGCGATGGGGACAGCCTTCGAGAAGGGGGGAAACACCTGGTTCTCCTCTCGCACGAGTGGACGCCGCGAACAGTCCTATGACCGGTAATCTCGCGGGGTACCGGCCCGGAAACCAGTGTCCGACCCCGGGGCGAACAGACACAAACGTCCCGCGGAGATCGGTTCATCGAGTGCACCGGGCATCGCACACGAACCGGAGACGCTCGAATGACAGGGATGCATGTATCCGGACGCTCTTGTCCGGCGACGCCCGCTTCTACTCCCGAGGATCCGGCACCACCGCGCGGGCCCGGTCATTCCAGGGCGCATCATCGAGGCGGTCCCGTCAGGCTCTCGCGGAGGACAAGCGCCTCGTGCATGTCGGGATCCCTGGTCAGCGCCTCCCGGATGTGGCTCAGGGCCGAAACCGAGTCGCCCGAACCCGCCGCCATCACCGCCAGATCGTAGTGAGGCAGTGGATCGAAGGGAGCGGCCAGCGCCGCCCTTTCCAGAAGTGCTTCAGCACCCGCGCTGTCGCCCGACAAGAGGCATGCCCATGCGGAGTTCACCAGAACCGACGGATCGCCCGGCATGCTCTCGAGAGCGGCAGCTGCTGCTCTGAGAGCCGATGCGGTATCGCCGCACGCCAGCGCGGTCTCGAGGGCATAGGCCCACAGGGGGCTGCGGGGGCCGAAAAGATCCTCGTGCCGTCCGGCGGCTTCCATCGCATCGGCCGTGCTTCCCGCATCACGCGCGGCCAGCGCGTACTGCAGCCATACCGTCTCGACGTCCGGCCGTTCCGACGCAGCCCTCCTGGCAGTTTCCAGAGCGAGGTCGAGCCTTCCCGATAAGCGTGCCGATTCCGCCACCTGTGCAAGGTGCCTGCCGTTCCCCGACAGCTCGAACGCCCTCTCGAAGAATCCTGCGGCCAGGTCGAACCTGCCTCTCTCTCTCTCGAGTATCCCCAGCTCCTCGAATACGGCCGGATCCGTCGCTCCATCCGCCGCCAGCATGTAGCGGGCCTCGCTGGTCCCGGCGTCGAGGAACGAGCCTGTTCTGGGGCCTGCTGCAACTGCCGCCGCGAGTGCGAGGGGCACCAGCAGGCGACTTCCGGCATCCCTCGCGGAATCGAGGACGACGACGCAGACAGGCAGGAGCAGGAGTGCGCCCAGGTCCCAGTCTATCGCCTCCCCCCTCTCCAGCGGGAAAAGGAGGAATGCGAGCAGGAAGGTCGAGGCTGGGATCAGCATCTGCGTCGAAGGCCGCTTCTTCGCGAGGGGAGCCATGGCAGCGATGACCGGCGCCGTGAACACGACGAGATGGAGCCTTTCGACGGGATCCGGAATCCCGACCCGGTGAAGTGCCCCGGGGGCGCCTCTGGCGGCCAGGAGGAGCGCAGGGATCGACAGGGAAAGCACGGCGGCCGCTGCAGCCGATGCCTTCCGCTTCTCCTTCCATTCCTGCAGGGCTGCTCCGGGAAGAAGCGCGGAAAACCCCGCGTGCGCGAGAGAGGCGGCAAGCGCACATGGAAGGCTCCAGCGCGAATGACGCTCCTCCGACAGCAGGGCGATGCACAGGCACGCGAGGCCGGCAGGCAGGGCATAGCTCTCCACATAGCCGGTGAAGAACACGGTCAGTGTGGGAGATGCCGCCAGGACCAGCACCGATGCCCTGCACTCCCTTCCGATCGCTCTTCTCGCTACGAGGAGGGATCCCAGCAGGTAGAGCGCTCCCCCGGCAGGCCCTGCCGCTCTGAAGGATCCTTCGGGTGTCAATCCGGCTGAGACCAGGAGCCTCTGCAATAGATATCCGCCGGGCTCGAAGGGTGCCGCGGTCATCACTGCGATCCCCTGCTCCAGGTTCCGGAGTCTGAGCGCGCCGTCGCCCCAGAGGTGGAACGAAGGCGGGGACAGCACCGCCGCAACCGCCATGCCGGCCATGAGAACTCCCGCACCAGCGCGAAGATCGGCCCGCGCGGCGAACCAGGCGATGACGAGCAGTGCGGTGACCAGAACGGAAGCCGGCGTCCATGTCCACGGCGACCACCATCCGTCGGGACTTGCGGCCGTCACCGCGAGTATGACTGCGAGAAGGAACAAGGTGAGGTTCGTCCGGGAGAAAGCCCGGCCTCCCGTGGAGTTCCTCGTGCTGCAGGAACCGCGGCAGGGCTCGGCGCCCTTCTCCGCAGCATTTCGCCGTCTCCTGGAGGCTTCGGCGGAATCCCGGCATGCGAGCGGCATTTCCCCTGCACACCTTTCCGGCGTGTGACAGCCGATCGAATATAGACCGCCCTGGGCGCGGGATCACAGAAGGCCCGTGCAGACTGGCCTCTGACATGCTCGGGGATGTATTATCCCGCTTGTGATGGCCTCAGTCGGCTTCCATACCGGCCGGCGCATCATCTGCGCCGGGGCTCACCCCGCAGGCGGAGGTGATGGGTGAGGTCCCGCCTCAGCACGCTGGATATTCCCGAATCGCTTCTCTACGAACCGATAAAGGCCATCACCGGCAGGCCCTGGGCGAGGATCTCCCTGGTAGCCGCCCTCTCGCTCGTCTTCATGTTCGCGGGCTGGCTGTTCCACTACAGGCTCCACAATACGGCCGTGTTCTCGCATCTCGCGTACATACCGGTCGTTCTCGCAGGCATCTGGTGGGAGAAGAGGGTCGTTCTCCTGTCACTGCTCTTCAGCGCGGAGATCCTGCTTCTCCATTTCCTCATGCCGTGCGGCACCCCCCTCTGGACCGCGGCGATAAGGGCTGGCAGCGTCCTCATCGTGGCTGCGGTGATAGGCGAGCTCAGCGGGAGGATTCACACCACGCAGAGAAAGCTGGAAAGGGTCAACGAGATGCTCTCCCAGATGTCGCGCCTGCAGAAGGACTTCCTGCACATCACCGTCCACGATCTCAAGGCCCCGGTAGATGCGGCGGGCGCTCTTCTGACGGCTCTGGATTCGCTCATCAACGTGGAGTGTTCGCCGCGGGAGCAGCACCTCCTCGCCCGGGCCAGGGCCCGGCTCGACGAGGCTTCCTCCTTCCTGCGCGACTTCCAGTTCCTGTCGGCCCTCGATTCAGAGGAACTCGGCAGGCAGGCCGCGCCTACGGATGTCAGAGCCGTCCTGGAGAAGACTCTCGAGGAATGTTCCGACCTCGCGTCGAAGCGCAGCCAGTCCGTTTCCGTCGAGATCTCCGGTGAAGTGCCGCAGGTGATTGCCATTGCCAGGCTCCTGTCCGAGGCCGTGATGAACCTCGCGACCAATGCCGTCAAGTACACCCCGGAGGGCGGGAAGATCGTGCTCAGAGCACTGCCGGGAGAGCCCGGCACCGTGAGGATCGAAGTCCAGGACAGCGGCATAGGCATCGCGAAGGAGGATCTCGACGATCTCTTCAAGGAGTTCGTAAGGATAAGGAGACGGAACCCTTCGCTCGGCAACGTGCCGGGGATCGGCTTGGGCCTTTCGATAGTGAAGAGAGTCGCGGAGCTGCACGGTGGGACGGTGGGGGTAGAGAGCGAGCCCGGGAAGGGCAGCACCTTCTGGATCGAGCTGCCTGCAGCCCCTGCGGAGGCTTCGGTTCCCATGGCGCCGGGCACGGACCATGTGAATGGAGTGTAGCGCTGGCTGACGCCTGCCGGAGGTTCAGCCTGCGTCGCGGATTCCGTGTTCGTTGTCCATTCTTTGCGACTGATGCTGCCTGCCGATCGCCGGTGTCCGGCGACCGGCGTCCGGTGATTTCTCAGCAGATCCTCGGCAGGTGCTCCCCGCTGAGCATCGGAACGATGCGGGAGGTCCCGTAGTCGCTCCTTGCCGTAAGCAGGGGGCGACTGGACCTTGCGGCACGCCCGATCACCACCGGTGACGGCGCCTCG